>NZ_JBICXE010000112.1:0-9068 GCF_043200155.1 Streptomyces sp. NPDC048473 | reverse complement strand
AGTTGCACTCGCGTCACGCATGAAGATTTACCTGATCAGACCCCGCCACGAAGCCGAATCCGGCAGATTGATCACAACCCGATACGCGCCCTAGCGGAAAGGACTGATCGGCCAGGACATGCGTGGTGACTGCGGCCGTCCTGGCCGTCGTCGCCACGGTGCTCGCCGTGCAGGGTCCCATCGTTCTCGTGATCGGTCCGGTTGTCGTGATGCCGTTCCTGCCTGGCTGACGGGCCTCTGTCAGGAGATGCCCAGGATTTCGAGGGGAAGGTCGGGGCGGCGGTCGTGGTGGCGGAGACCTTGGGCGATGTCGGTCCAGCCGTCGAGACGGAGGACGCCGAGGGCGAGGTTGCGCAGGCCGGCCATGGCGCGCGGTGCAGTGCCGGTGCGGGCGCGGGAGGCGTCCTCTCCGAACGTGACGTCGCGGACGTGATGCTCTTTGTTCTCGATCCACCAGCGGCGTCTCACGCACTCCGCGAGTTGTCCGGCCTGTTTGTGGAGGGTGTCGAGGCTGGTGAGCGCGTAGGCGCGGTCGATCGTGGTCTTCCCGTTCCGGACGGTGCGGCGGACGATCTGCAGGGCCTGGGCCACGTGGGGGAAGGGCAGCCGGTTCACCGCGGCGGCCTTCAGGCGGCGGATCTCGTCACGGCCCCGGGAGGCGTCCTGGCTGCGGTGGCCTGGCGGGACGTCCCGCCAGGGCAGGTCCCTGACGAACTGGTGCAGGCCGGGGTGGTTCGCCTTCAGCACGGCGATGTAGTGCGCTTTCCTCTCCTCGATGAGGAAGCGTGCCAGGTCGGTCTGGGTGAGCAGGGCGTCGAAGGTGACGACGTGGCCTTCCAGGTCGAGCGGGGCGAGCAGGGGCTTGAACGCGGTGATTTCGTTGGTCTTCGCCGGGACTTCGCGCTGGGCGATGACGACCCCGTCCATCCGCAGCGCGGAGATGAGGTGGGCCCGGCTGCCGTCGGGGCGGACGGCGCCGCGCAGGGTCTTGCCGTCCACGGCCACCTGGACCGGCCCATTCCTCTCCGGCTCTTTCTTCTCCGGTTGCTGCTGGGCACGTTCGCGCAAGTAGGAGCTGATGGCGGTGTCGAGGGCGTCGCCGTCCAGGCGTTGGAGGACGCGGCGGAAGGTGGCCTCGGACGGCGGTCGGCAGGCGCGGTCGGGTTCGGGATCGAGGATGCGCGCGCCGGTGCGGGCGAGCCGGTCGCGGGGCAGGTCGGCGGCCCACTCGGCAATCGCGGTCAGGGAGCGTGCACCGGCCAGGACAGCGCGGGCGGCCAGGGCGAGGACGTAGGCCAGCGGGTGACGGCGTCCATGTCGGACCCTCGGGTCGGGAACCCGCTCAAGGTGGCGGAGCAGGGTGGGTATGTCCGCGGCCGTGATGGCGTCGGCAGAGCCGAGGTGGACTACAGACGCGGGGAGCGAGGAAGTTGCGGGGACAGGCACGGACTTCTCGTGTGATCAGGGAACTCGACACTCCGATGATCACTGGAAGCCGTGCCTGTGCCGCTTGCTGGGACGTCCAAGTCCTCTGGCGAACTATCCGACATCCGGGGCGAGTTATCCCAGCCTGATGGAAAACCACCCTCAGCGCGAGAACGACGCCGCCCGGGGCTGCGGGCAGCATGGCTGGAGGCGAACGGCGGACCTGCCTGGATGCCGGTGTTCGCCAGGCCCGGATATGTGAGCGGCTACGTTTTCCTCTCTGTCGAGGAAGCGACTGGACGGCGACAGTCCATGAAACGAAATGCCCCCGATACATGGACTATCTCGATCCGCAGCCACGGGATCCTCGTATCCAGGCAGGCTGGTTCAATGATGGCCGGCTTCCCTTCGCCGAATTCGGCGAAGGTGCAGGAACTCTGATACAGGACTGCTCCCCTGCGAACAGAGGAGCACTGGGACAGATCATTGCGTACACACATGATCCGGATGAAATGAGCTACATCGCAGCCAGTTTTGAAGACCTGCTCGAAGGATCCATCGCCGAGATTTCGGCCAATCCGGAGGAGTACGTCCCTGATCCCGAGGAATCCAACTACTGAGCCGCTTCGACGTATGATGCCGAGTGGGACTACACGGACACGCCCGGCATCTATTTACCTTCGTCCGGACGAGAGTTCACTCGCCGGAAGCCTTGGCGACCTGGTGAATTTCATTGAAATTCTCCGTATCGCTTCGCGAATTTCCCGAAAAGCCTCCGCAGAGCGAGACCCGCGATTCCCAGAGGCACCATAGCCGCTGAGATGACCAGCAAAAGCACATCGGAGGTGTTCCTGACGAGCGTGTTCCAGTAGCCGAGATCCGATGGAAGGGCGACTGTGCCCGTGTCCTTCGGGTCATACACGACGGTCATGGCGTAGCCGTCCCTGACCTGATGCGTCTTAAATGCCAGAGCCGATTCAACGGAGTGCTCGCCGGATGGGGTAAATCGCACCCAGCAGGTCACAGGCAACTCGCCACCGTTCTCGTCGTGGAGGGCCTGCCGGCATCCTGTGACGGTCGCATGGATCCGGACCCCGCGACTCTTCAACGCGGATGTCACTTCGGAGTGGTTCGGCAGAACGAACACCATGATCGCAACGAAAGCACCCAGCCCCACAACGATCATGGAGATGGAGGTGGCCTTGAGATATCTGAGCACATTGCGTGGATGTGCAGGCTTTGTCCTCATTGGCTCCCTGACATGATTGAAATCGGTCAATACGGTCCTACCCCCGTCCATCGCCGGCGTGATCAGTTCACGCCGAGCCACTTGGCCACAACCGAAATCTCTCCCCTGCGCCGGCCATGTACGCCTGTACTCCTCAAGCGGGTGGAACAGACAAGCGAGTTCCTGGATCCCGCGCGAACTCCCACTGGCTTCTACGGAAGCCAAGGCTCAGAAGCTCGGCTTCTCGTCCGGTCCAGTGCTGCACTCTGATCAGGCTCACCCCGTGTGTGACCGTGCGTACCGGTGTCAACGGGCAGGGTATCCCTGGTCGTTCGGCGGGAGTGCACAGCGGCTGTCGGTGTCACCAGCCGCCGTGGCTGCCGTCCCCGTGTCCGCCGCCGTGGTGGCCGGTGCCGCCCGCGCCTCCCTCGGACCAACTGCCCGGGTCCAGGTCGTGGCCGAGACTGTGGCCGCCGGTGGTGAAGTCGGCGTAGAGGTCGCTGAGCTCGCCGAGGAGTTGGCGGGCGAGGGCGTCGACGCCGGCGGTCAGCGCCGCAGCGAGTTCCTCGTCGGCGGCCGGGGCCGCCCTGACGGTTGCGGTGAGGGCGGCCAGACGGCGGCGATCGGCCATGCCCCGCAAGCCTGGGTAGACAGCAGGGGCCAGGCCCGCAGTCTGGACGAGGACGGCGAGGATGAGGTCGCGGTCGCCGGTGGACATTGCGGAGCCGGAGCGGACCACGCCGTCGAGACGGGCCAGCAGCGCCCGGCGTCGCGGCAGGTCGACGAAGAGAATGTCGTGGCGGGTACGGCCGCCGGGGTCGCGCCACCGGCGGACCCGGACCGCCTTCTGGTCCTCAAGCCGGGAGAGGTACTCGATGGTGAGGGAGCGCGGTGTCCGGCGCAGCCAGTCCTTGCGGCCGGGCGGGGGAGCAGTCGCGCCCAGACTGTGCAGGACGTTGCTCAGGCGGCGGTCCTCCACGCGCCGGGAGTCGATCACCTCGATCCGCCGGAGGCCGACGGCGATCCGTCCGGCCAGGCCCAGATCCGCCAACTCCGCGGCCCGCAGGGCAAACCGGAGCCGGTCCTCGGCCCGTATCCGTATTCGCCGACTGCCAGGGACTATCGCGAGCAGGAGCAGTTCATCCCCCGTGGTCATACATGCCAGGGTAGGCGCGGCCGTCCGCAGAGGGGAGTACTCCTCAGGACCCTCCGCGTCAGCTTCCGCAACCGGCCTCGCCTCGGAGGCCGTCTGGTGCTGTGACCGGGCACGTTCACCGGGATGGGCCGTGGGTTTGCCCGTCCTGTCCAGGGTTTCGCGCTGCAGCTCAGCGACGCGGAGCTGGTGACCTCGGCGATGATGCAGGCGATGCTCGCCCGGGTGTCAACGGCAGGACGCGTCGGGGCCCCGATTGTCGGCGTTGCAGCGAAAAGGAGTCGTGGGCCTGCTGACGAGGCTGGTAGGAAGTGGAAATGACAACCAGCGATCTTGACCCGATGGAGCGTCTCCTCGCGGAACGCGCCTGCGAACGTTTGATCTTGGAGCTCGTCCGTCGGCTCGACCTCGGTGAGCCGAGCACGGTCTCGGACCTCTTCACCCCCGACGGGGTCTGGGAATGGCCGTACGACCAGCGGCGTATCGAAGGCCGGGAGGCTCTGCGTGAGTACTTCGGCTCCCGGCCGGCGGACCGTCTGTCCCGGCGGATGTGCACGAACATCCTGGTCGCCGTCGAATCACCCGACACCGCCACGGCGACCACCTACTTCGCCACCTACCGCGTCGACGGGTATACCGAGAGCACGCTGGTGCCGCCCCGCCTCCCGGCGAACGTCGGCCACTACCAGGACACCTTCCGCAAGATCGGCGGCGCCTGGCTCTTGGCCCAACGGACCCTCGTCCTGCCGTTCGGCGGACCGACGGAACGCCTCGTCAGCTCCGCCGAGTCCTGATCGCGGGCCAGGACCTCAGACACATCGTCCCCCAGGGGATACCGGTCGGGCAGGATCCGGATGCCGCGACACCCGGCGACGAGGGGCGGCCTCCGCTGCCGACGGCCGGGTCCAACGCCTTCCAGCCGTCGGGCAACAGCCGTTCGTCGACCGCACGCCACCACCGGCTCCCCGGCGGATCTGCACTCCATGAACGCGCCGGCGGCGGCACGCCGGTACGACAGACGTGTACATTCCCGCCCCTGCGGCCCTTCGGAGAGCCGTCGCAGAGGAGCGAGACGCGCGTGCGGGTCGTCGCGGACGCGGCTCACCTGCTCATAGGCGTATTGCGCGGCAGTCCGGTGTCCGCCTGCTTCTCGTCGCGGCTGAGCCAGTCGGACTCCGTACGGTTGGGCGCGAAGACGGCGTTGAAGGCGGCGAACACCCCGGCATCCTCGATGCCCGCCTCGGCGGCCTGCCTGGCGACCTCGGCGTCACCCGGGTGTCCCGATGAGAACCACCGGGACACCCGGGTGACGCTCGCGGGCGATCCGGGTCAGCGCGGCAATGTCTTCGACGAGGAGTTGGAGTGATCCACATCTCGCCTGTGGTGACGGATGCCCGGCGTCCGGAGCACCCACCGGGCGGCGCGGGAAAAGCCCCGATACCGCGCACGACCTGCGGCGATGCTCAGTGGATTTCTCCGGGGGTTCTTCGGAACGTGCGCCGGTAGGCGAGCGGCGATACACCGATGACCGCGTGCAGGTGCTGGCGGAGCGACGTCCCCGTCGCGAAGCCGACCTGGGCGGCGACGTCGTCCACCAACAGGTCGGTGGATTCGAGCAGATGCCGTGCCCGGGCGACCCGCTGCTGGATGATCCACCGCCCCGGACTCGTGCCGACCTCCTCGCTGAAGCGGCGGGCGAACGTACGCAGGCTCATACGCGCATGACCGGCGAGCTCGGCCAGGTTCAGGGGCTCGTGAAGGTTCTCCAGCGCCCACTGGCGGGTGGCGGCCGTGCCGTTCAAGGAGGTCTCGGGCACCGGCTGGTCGATGTACTGCGCCTGCCCGCCGTCCCGCCACGGCGGTACGACGCAGCTGCGAGCGACCCGGTTGGCCACCTCGCTGCCGTGGTCCTTGCGTACGACGTGCAAGCAGACATCGACACCGGACGCGGCGCCCGCGGAGGTCAGCACATCGCCGTCGTCGATGAACAGCACATCCGGATCGAGCGCGATGTGCGGAAACCACTCCCGGAAGACGTCGGCGAGCGCCCAGTGCGTGGTGGCAGGCCGTCCGTCGAGCAGACCGGCCGCAGCGAGGACGAAGGCGCCCGTGCAGATGGACACGATGCGCGTGCCCGGCGCCATGGAGGCGAGAGCCGCCGTGACGGCCACAGGCGCCTCCCGCGCGATGAGCGAGGTGGCGAACGGTGGAATGACCACGGTGTCGGCCATGCGCAGAGCCTCGGGGCCGTGCTCGACAGTGATGGAGAAATCGGAGTTGGTATGCACTGGACGGCCGTCGACGGTGCAGGTCACGACCTCGTACAGGCCCTCCGCAGCCCCGAAGACCCGGCTCGGAATGCCCAGCTCGAACGGGTACACCCCGTCCAGGGCCAGAACGGCGACACGGTGAACGCTTCCCATGGCAGGATCCTGTCGAAAGATGGCAATCATGCCATGGTACTGAACAGCGGGCTCCGCGAAGCTGGACGCATGAGTCAGAGCACAGCCGACAGCACGGCTACCACCGCCCCCGCAACCATGCGCGCCATCAGCCAGGACGTCCACGGAGCCCCGGACGTACTCAAGGAAGTGCGACTGCCGAAACCCGTCCCGGGACCGAGCCAGATCCTGGTCGCGGTCCACGCGGCCGGCGTCAACCCCACCGACTGGAAGCACCGGGCCAACGGGTTTTTCCTGGACCGGCTTCCGCTCGTCCTGGGCTGGGACGTCTCAGGAGTCGTCGAGGCCGTCGGCTATGGCGTCACCCTTTTCAAGCCGGGCGACGAGGTCTTCGGCATGCTGCCCTACCCGTACGGAGTCGGCTCCCACGCGGAGTATGTGACCGCCCCGGCACGCGCCTTCGCCCGCAAGCCGGCCGGCATCGACCATGTCCAGGCCGGGGCTCTCCCGCTTGCCGCCCTCACCGCGTACCAGGCCCTCGTCGACACCGCCGACGTACGCCCCGGGCAGCGGGTCCTCATCCACGCGGCCGCAGGCGGCGTCGGCCACCTCGCAGTCCAGATCGCCAAGTCCCGTGGGGCGTACGTGATCGGTACCGCGAGCGCGCCCAAGCACGACTTCGTCCGCGCACTCGGCGCGGACGAGATGATCGACTACCGCAGCGTCGACTTCGCCGAGGCCGTCAAGAACATCGACGTCGTCCTGGACCCCCTGGCAGGCGAGACCCGCACCCGCTCGCTGAACGTCCTGCGTCCCGGCGGCATTCTCGTCTCGCTCCTGAGCGGCGGTTCCCCGGACGAGGCACGGCGGGCCGCCGAGTCGGGCGTCCGTGTCGAGACTCTCCTTGTCGAGGCCGACCACGCCGGCATGAACGCGATCGCCGACCTCGTCGAGTCCGGCTCCCTCCACGCCCATGTCGAGGCCACGTTTCCCCTCGCCGAAGCGCCCAAGGCCCACGCCCTCGGCGAGACCGACCGGACCTCGGGGAAGATCGTGCTGGTCGTGACGGAGCCCGCATCAGCAGAGATGTGATCCCTCTGGCGTGGTGTACCGCTGCGAGGTGGTCGCCAATGCGCACCGCCACACCCGTTCGGCGCGGCGAGGCCGGCGTGGCCGGACATGCACAGGTGGCCCTCGCCCTGCTTGCAGGAGGCGAGGGCAGCGCAGGGTGGCATCCAGCAGACGACGACGCGGTCGCCGGGCGCGACGTGGGTCCATGGTCGAGACACGTGACATCCGCAGGATGACGACCCGCACGTCTGCGACCTCGCTCAGCTCCAGCAGGAAGCGGTGCGCGCCGGCGAAGAACAGCGGTCCGTCGATCCGGTACGCGACGATGTGCTCGGCCGGCAGCGCGTGCTCCTCGTCGCTGTGCTCACCGGGCAGGTCCGGCCGGAACGAAACCTGATCCGGCCGGGCTTGCTTCGCCACCGCACGCAGGGCCGGAGCGCCCGTCACCACCAAGCCGATGATCACCGCGTAGACAGGTCGAGAGTGAGGGTGGCGATCGCGGTCATCACAAGCACGACCGCGTCGGAACGGGTGACCTTGACCATCGCGCGCAGCGCGCCGACCTCGACCATACGGATCGCAGTGGCCGGCAGGAGCCCCCGCAAGAGCAGCGAGGGGAATCTTCGCCACCACCGGAGCAGTCGCGAACACGATCCGGACCCCGCGAAGCGACGGACAAAGAAATCAACGACCCCACGTCCACGCCGCACAGGTTAAAGATCAAGCTAAGAGGTCGCGCGGACTGGCGCGGTGATACCCCGGTAGCAAACAGGCACAGGTCCTGTCGATCATGGAGTTGCGACGCTCTGTGATCACCGGGGAGATCTGTGCCTGTCCTGCCGTCATGGCTGACCGAACCACTCTGGGGCCAATTCGCGGCCCTGCTGCCCGAACGGTCGACCTACGCGGTGCCCCATCCGCTGGGCTGCCACCGCCCACGTATCAGCGACCGGGTCGTCTTCGACAAGGTGCTCCAGCTCCTGCGATTCAGCTGCTCCTACCAGGCGGTCGCCGATACGACCTGCTCGGCCACCACGATCCGCAACCGTCGCGACGAGTGGATCCGGCTCGGCGTCTTCGCCAAGCTCAAGCAGATCGCACTGGAGTCCTATGACCGGATCGTCGGCCTCGTCCTCGACCAGATCGCCGTCGACGGCTCCATCACCAAAGCCCCCGGCGGCGGTGAGGTCGCAGGACGTTCACCGATCGATCGCGGCAAACAGGGCATGAAACGCTCGGGCATGACGGATGGCTATGGAATCCCGCCGGGTCGCGTGCCGGCTGGAGCGAACCGTCACGACTCCCCGCTGCTCGCCCCGACCTTGGACCGCCTGCGCGACCTGGGACCGCTGCCCGACGACATCACCGTGCACCTGGACGCCGGCTACGACTCGGACAAGACCCGCGCCCTGCTCGACGAACGCGGCCTGCACGGCCACATCGCACACAAGGGCGAGAAGGCACCGATCCAGGCCAGCCAGCGTTGGCACATCGAACGCACCCGCGCCTGGCAGAACACCTTCCACCGACTCGCCCGCTGCTACGAACGCCGTGCCGGCGTCATCGACGCCTTCTTCGACCTCGCCGACAACATCATCACCGTGCGTAGGCTGATCCGCCGGGCATGGACGACCCACCGCTGGGACGAACGCCCGAACCGCCGCCCATGAGCACACGCCTACTCGTGTGACCTCTTACGGTCTCGGGGGAAATTGAGCTTCGGGCGTGCTGGCCTGGCAGCTCGGCTGGTGGGTGATCAGCGGGCGGTATCGCGGACGATGGCCAGTTC
>NZ_JBICXE010000111.1:0-9370 GCF_043200155.1 Streptomyces sp. NPDC048473 | reverse complement strand
AGCTGCAGACACTCTTCGCGATCTGGACCGGCGCCTGCCCCACCTGTCACCGCGACATGCCAGACCTCGCACCAACATGACCAAGCCCTACTAGGGCTTCGTCAAAGACCTCGCCGCCCGCACCGGCGCCACCCCGGCCACCGCCCGCTGGGACACTGGCGCCGTCCTCGCCGTCGTCACCCGCCTCGCCGGGCCCGACCTCCTCGCCCGGATCCTGCGCCAGCTCCCCGGCGGCTACGCCCTCCTCTTCGGCCAGGCCGAACTGCGGCAGCCCCAGCCCGCCGCCGCCTGACCCAGACGAGCAGCGCGTGCACATGCGGCAGGGCCGGAACCGCAGGAGCGGTTCCGGCCCTGCCGCATGAGGGTCAGTGCTTGAAGACGTCCTTGACCTTCTCCTTGGTCTCGCGGGCGTCGCCCGTGGCCCGCTCCGCGCGGCCTTCTGCGGTCAGCCGCTCGTTGCCCGTCAGGCGGCCAGCGGTCTCCTTGAGCTTGCCCTTGGCCTGCTCGCCCTTTGCCTCGGCCTTCTGCTCACCAGACACAGCTGATCACTCCCTCTTGGGTGGAAACGCCTTACGAACCCCGTATGGCCGCTGAAGGCTCTCGTACGTAGACAGGCCCGGCTGCAACCGTCCCGCCCAGGCGCACCAGGTCCGCGATGCGGCCCAGCGCGCTACCGGGGGAGAAAGGCGCGGACGGTCTTGCCGCCTTCGGGCCCAGGCGTGACGACGACGCGGTAGGCAAGGTCGTTGACCATGTGCCAGCCGAATCCACCCGTCCCGTCGACGAGGTCAGGGGTCCGCATCCGCGGCATCCGCGGGCTGGCATCCTCGACGACGACCTCGATCGTGCCGGGGTGGGCGGCGAAACGGAGGGTGTAGGCGCCACCACCGTGGCGCAGGGCGTTCGTCACCAGCTCGGAGACGACCAGGACGACCGTGTCGGTCTGCTCCCGGCCGATGGCCGGCTGCCCGAGGGCTTCGAGGAAGGCCCGGGTGGCCTGGCGCGCCTCGGCGACGGCGGACAGGGAACGAGGGGCTGTGCGCTCGGCGCTCATCGTGGTCATCGCGCGCTCCCGTATCTGTTGCCGGTATCCGGCCCTGCCTGCTCGGTCGTTGTCCCCCCGCCCGCAGCCGTTCAACCCGACAGCACCCGATTACCTCAGAGACACGCGCACGAAAATCTATGTCGGCCGGAGTAGACATTGGGCCGTGGCGTGGTTATGGTTTCTCTCGTAGCCCAGAGAGACCGCAGGGCCTGGCAGAGACGAACTGCCGGGCAGCAGTACCAGTAGTTGCAGTGCGTAGGACGGTGCGGTGGTGGAGTTCCGAAGCCAGGGTTGTGCAGGACGGCGACGGGACTGACGGCCGGACCGGGTGGCCCGCAGTCATCAGGGGCCACCACAGGCAGTAACGCAGTGGTTGCAGTACCCAGCAGTGAAAGTCAGTGAGCAGCACCTCGGTGAAGGCGTCGGCTGCGGGCGCGCGCACCGGGAAGTTCGGCAGTGGGGTTCTAAGCCAGAGCAGACGCAGGACGGGCGACGGGGCTGGCTGCCGGAGCGTGGCGCTTGGTCAGGCCACGAGCAGTAAAGAAGTACGCAGTACCAGCAGTTCGCAGTTCCCCGCTTGGTAAGCAGTTGATCATCCGAGGGATGAACGGAGGGATTGGGCGCCATCAGGATCGCCCGGGCGGAAGTCTGAGCCCGGGTACCGCAGGACATCGATAGTGAGGTGGTCTCCGGTCAAGCAACCGCGATCCCCGCACCCCCGACAGAGCTCAGGTCGGGTCAGCGGAAACAGAAGGCCGGCGCAGTACCAGGGCCGGCAGATGGTGTAGCAGTTCCTTCGGGGCCCTGGTGCCATAGGCACCAGGGCCCCTCCACGCGTTCCACAGAGAGGTTCAATGACAGCAGACGACTCGTTCGGCCGTCTCGATGACGACGACTACCCCGCCTACACCATGGGCCGGGCCGCCGAGATGCTCGGCACCACCCAGGGCTTCCTCCGCGCCATCGGCGAAGCCCGCCTCATCACCCCGCTCCGCTCCGCCGGCGGACACCGCCGCTACTCCCGCTACCAGCTCCGCATCGCGGCCCGGGCCCGGGAACTCGTCGACCACGGGACGCCGGTCGAGGCCGCCTGCCGCATCGTCATCCTCGAAGACCAGCTTGAGGAAGCCCAGCGCATCAACGCCGAACACCACCGCGGCGCCGGACCCGCGAACCCGACGGCTGCGGCCTGAGACGCGCGGCTGGCCCAGGAGCTTCGCGGCTGCCGCCCACCCACGTTGCCCGGAACGCAAGGCGTTGCGGGCAACCTCGTCTCCTGCGGCCCTGGGGTCGGAAGCGACCTACGCACGGAGGTGAGGGTCACTCTCATAAATGACCGTTATCTTGAGCCGCCGAGATGGTCAGGGCTGTGACCTGGGTGTCCTCGTTGCGGACAACGTCCGCAACGAGGACCGGCGGAGTGGCCGGCCCTTGGATCAGTAGGGGCCGATCGTTACCGAAGAGCGGCGCGTGGGAACGGGTTCCGGTGCTGGATCATCAAGATTGTGAAGTCCAGCCGTGCGGAGGTGTCCGAGGGCTTCGGCGAGCTGTCGGCGGAGCCGGGGCCGCGAGTACCTGAACCGCGTTAACACCCTCGGGATCGAGGCCCCGTAGTAACGGCCGCGGGGGAATTACGGATGGTCGTCGTTGATGAGGCTCGCTGAAGTCCCCACTCTTTGTTCTGGGGGTTCCCTGAGTTACTTGCTCGGGTTCTGCACCTGAGAACGCCGACCGGAGCGGAAACTCCACGCGGAGGTGATGCGCCCCACCGCTGGTGAGCAGGCCGAGTGCGCCACGTTCAGGGAATCAGATCTGACGGTCATTGCGATGGCGGCCAAGGGCCCGGCCGAAACGCTCGGAGATGCCCGGCAGGAGACTCTCGCCGTCAGTCGGCCGGTCCAGGCCGAAGACGTAGCCAGGGAAGTCCAGGCCCTTTTGCACCGCCCAGATCGCCTCGTGGTCCTGGGGCGGAAGAATCCGCGCCGGGTCGCCCACGGCTACCCAGCCGATCGGCACCATCGAGTCGGCGGGCAGCACCGTGCGCAGGTGCACGATACCGTTGATGCGCACCTCCGAGCGCGTCCCGATCCGCGCGCCGTTGAACACCCTGCTGCCGGTTGCCAGAAATACCTCGTCTGCAACCGAGCAGCCGGTCAGGTACGAGGTAGGGCCGACCAGGACCTGCCGGCCCACGCTCAGCGGGTCGCGGCGCGTCCCGCGCAGGACCGCGTTCTCCATCACGATGCAGCCCTCGCCGAGTTCCACCGGGCCACCTTCGGCGGTGAGCACGGCGCCGAACAGCACCCGGCACCCCGCTCCCACCCGCACGTCCCCGCACAGCGTCGCGGTCGGCGCGACATAGGCCGTGGGGTGCACGGTCGGCGAGAAGCCCTCATGATCGATCAACATGCCCGCGATCATGTCCCAGCCCGGGCCGGCTCCGCGCGCAATTCCACCTAACGAGACCGCTGGCCCCCTGCACCAGGCTGTCTATGAGCGGGATATCCCCATGGCCCTCGGCGGCGGTGTGCCCAGGCCCGGAGACCTCATCCGGAGACGGTGCGGGCCGTCGCCCGGGGAACCGACTGGAAAAAGAAGGGCGAATGGGGAGCATTCGGGATCCGCATCATCGTCTGGCCGTGACATGAGAAGGGCCGCACGGGGTTGGGTGAGTTGTGCAGCTGACCTGGGCCCGTGCGGCCTGCTCCCACCCTGCCCTGACCGGGGTCTCCCGCGCACACCTCGGCGAGTTGCTCGAAGAGCTCGCGCCTGTGTGGGATGCCGCTCGTGAGTCTGAGCTACGTCAGGCTCGTGGCGGGCCGCGTCGCCGGGCGGCCGGGGCCGGGCGGAAGCCCAAGTTGGTCTTCGCCGACCGGCTGCTGGCCACACTGGTGCACCTGCGACACCAGCTACCGCATGAAGTGCTGGCCGAGCTGTACGGCGTGGACCGCTCGACAGTCTCCGCCGCGATCCGTCAGGTCCGTCCCCTTCTGGCTACCCGGGGCTTCGCAGTCCCCGACCGGCCCGGCCTGCGGCTGCGGACCCTGGAGGACCTCTTCGCCTATGCCGACGCCGAAGGCGTCGAGGTACGACTCGACGGCGCCGAGACCCAGGTCCGTCGCCCGAAGGCCGGGCACCCAGGCCGACGGGCGTTCGTCTCGGGCAAGCGCAAGCAGAACACCATCAAGACGACCACGTTCAGCGACGGCCAGGGCCGCATGCTGCTGTCTGGAGTCGTCCGACCAGGACGAATGCACGATCAGACGGCGGTCCGCAGCGAGGGCATCGCAGAACAGCTCCGCCTGCACCCCACGGTAAAGACCAAGGCCGACTCCGGCTATCTCGGGCTGGCCAAGGAGTTTCCCGACCAGGTGAGCGTCCCGCCGAGGAAGCCGAAGGACGACACCAGCGACGGCGAGAAGTACGCGTGGCGCGAGATGCGCCGCCGCCAGTCCTCGGCCCGGATCTGCGTCGAGCACACCAACGCCGAACTACGGCAGTGGGCACCACTTCGCCGGTTCACCGGACGGCGCGATACCTACGAGGAGAGCCACATGGCGATCGCCTCGCTCGTCTCCGACCGATCCGCCAAGAGACCCACCCGCCGCCGGACGAGCACCGAACTCGTCCTTGCCAGCGAGGTGGCCTGCTGATCACCCACCAGTCAAACCGACAGGCCAGCACGCCCCGACCTCAATTTCCCCCGACTTCGTAAGCCGTCAGACCTTCAAGATCAACTATTGGCGGCTTCTGGGTTCACCTCGGCGACACCCCGTGTACGCGAAGGTCTCCTACAGCGGGCTGCGGTTCTTCGCCCACGCTCCGCACCCCCCGCACTGCGAGTTCGCTTTGCAGGGTGAGTCCGAGGCCCACCACCTCCTGAAGCTGGTTCTGACCAGCGCGGCCCGGGACGCCGGCGCCCACGCCGAGCTGGAGGTGAGGGCCCCGGACGGTTCCTGGCGCGCGGACGTGCTGGCCACCGATCCGACCGGGACGTGGCAGATGGCGCTGGAGGCCCAGTATCGCCGATCGCCGGAAACCGACGGGTTCGTGGAATCGCGGAGCACTCTGTCGCGGAACTGGCCGTGGGTTGTGCCTCTACGAGGTCGATTCTGCCGCGGGTTCGCGCGGAGCACGACCGACGTGCAGGCGCCGTCGCCGGGGAGAATCCGGCGACGGCGCCTGGGTGGTTAGACGGTGTCTCAGCGCACGACGTCGAAGACCTGCTTCTGCAGACCGTTGCTGTACGCCTCGTGCTCGACGAGCTTGAGCTTCTGGGTGTCCTTGTCGCTGGCGGGGAACAGGCGCTTGCCGGCGCCGAGCAGGAGCGGGTAGACGACGAGGTGGTAGCGGTCGACGAGGCCCGCGTCGGCGAGGCCGTGGTTGAGCGAGGCGCTGCCGTGGACGATGATCGGGCCGCCGTCGGTCTCCTTGAGGGCGGCGACCTCGTCGAGGGAGCGCAGGATGGTGGTGTCGCCCCAGTTGGTGACGAGCTTGTCGTCGGTGAGGGTGGTGGAGACGACGTACTTCGGCATCGTCTTGTAGCCGGCGAAGTCGTCCATGTCGGGCCACACGGGGCTGAACGCTTCGTAGCTGACCCGGCCGAGCAGGATCGCGGTGGCTTCCTGCTGCTCGCGGCCCTTGATCTCGAACGCCTCGGGGACGAAGTCGACGTCCTTGAAGGTCCATCCGGTGTTGCGGTAGCCGGGCTCGCCGCCCGGGCCTTCCACGACGCCGTCGAGGGAGATGAAGGCGGAGCTGATCAGAGTACGCATGGTGCTGTCCTTGTGGGTGTGCGGTGCTCGGTGGTCTTACTGACCGCCGCTTCGGGGCTGCCCGAGGTAGCGGGGGTCTTGGTCGGGGTGTCCCCGGGGGTCAGTTGAGGAGGCCGGTCAGCCAGTGCTGCCAGGCGGTCTCGGCTCCGTCGGTGTCCGGCCCGAACAGGTGGTGGAAGATCAGCGCGGTGCTGGGTCCGTGGTGGAAGGTGTAGATCGCGTCGGCGGTGCGGATCTTCATGCGTTCGGCGTCGGCCCAGACCACCTCTCCGTCCAGCGGCGGCAGCCCGGCGGGCTCGGCGTGGCCCCGGTCGCCCGTAGCCGGCGCGGCCGGGAGCGACAGTGCCTGGGCGATGGCCGCGCGGGTCTGGGACGCCGACCTGCCCTGGGACGGCGCGAACGCGAACACGGGCTCCGCGGTGCGTCCGGGGAAGTGGGCCAGGTACTCCACGAGCGTCTGCAGGTGGAAGGGCCAGCCGCTGCGCAGGGCGTCGTACTCGTCCTGCCAGTCGTCGCCGAGTAGGCCGCTGTGGACGACGCGGAGGACGGTGCTGCCGTGGTCCCGTCCCTCGATGAGGTACTCGAAGGCCATGAACCGGCCGTCTTCGTCCTCGGCGGTCTGGGTCGCGAAGCGTTTGCCGGGCTCGTACGCGGTCACCACGGCCTCGGCTCGGTGGCCTCCGGTGTCCATGGCGGCGACGCCGCCCTCGCGCGGTTCGACCGCGTTGCGCCCCATGAACCAGGAGTCGATCCCGGGTCCGGTCGCGATGGCCTCCCAGACCTGTTCCGGGCTCGCCTGGAGCGTCGTCTCCAGCTCGATCTCGAAGGGGTGCGTCATCCTCGGGGCTCCTGTCCTGCGTCGGTGTCGGTCTCCTGCGTCCCCCCGGTCCGCTGTCGCGGACCTGCTGCCGTTCCTGCGGCAGTCGGCGCGGCAGGTATCTGGTGCATGCCGATGACCATGCGGTAGCTCCTGCCCTCCGGCGCGGCCTCGTCGTGGTAGCGGCCGACGAGGGCCGCCACGGTCTGGGTCAAGGCCTCGGCGAAAGCCATCCGATCGGCGGCCGTGGCGAAGCGGATCTCGGTGTCGATACCGAAGGTGGCGACCCGCCGGCCGGCCTTGGAGGCGCCGGTCAGCAGCGACCCGACCTCCTGGACCAGCCGGGCGCCCAGCGCCAGCAGCCACCGGGCGGAGAGCTGGTCGGGCGCCTTGGCGGGATCCGGGCTCACGGCGGCCAGCGCGGTCGGGGAGATGACGTAGGAGGAGGCGGTGGCGCTGTACACCCGCTCGGTGACGTTGCCCTTGCGGCGCTCCTCGGTGAGCTCGACCAGCCCGTGCCGCTCCAGTTCCTTCAGGTGGTAGTTGACCTTCTGCCGTGGCAGCCCCAGGCGGGCGGCCAGCATGGTGGCGGATCCGGGCTCGGCCAGGGAGGCAAGGATCCGGGACCTCATCGGGTCCAGCGATGCCTCGGCGGCGGCGGCTTCTTCGATCACGGCAACGTCCAGCACCAGCCCAACCTCCGTTGGAATAGAAAATCCGGCAAGACAAGAGATTTTGTCGGTGGACCGATGAAACGGCGACCCGAGCTGTCGTCGCGGCGACTACGCCGGCACCCGGCGCGGCGCGTGAAGCGGTTAGCGCAGGCGGGTGCGGAGCCCGGGAATGACGATCGCGGCGACCGCGAGGTGGGTGAGGATCAGAGTCACGCGCGTGGCGAGGTCAGTGTTCGGGACCAGGAGGTCTGGCAGGAGGGACAGACCCGTGAGCGCGACTGTCGTACGGACGAACATCGCAGCGGGACGGCGCGACCACTTCCGAAAGGCAGCGGCCAGTACGACGCCCACCATCGAGAACACGAAGGCGAGCTGCGTGAAGCCGAGCAGCGGGATTCCCTCACCGCCGACCTCCAGTGACACGCCGATGGCGTCCGCCGCCGCGGCGATCACCGTCGCAACGACGGCGCCTCCCGCCGCGAAGGCGAGACCCGGCCACCACAGCGCGCGAGGGCCGATCACGACCGGATCGTGGTCAGGGGCGATCGAGGTTGATCTGGACACGTCGGTCTCCTTGCCGAGGGGTGGGTGGCCGCTTGCGTCAGTGGTCAGGTCATCAGCCACGTCCGCGTCGGTACCCCTCCAGACTCCTTCGGACAAGAAAAATTGTCAAGACAAGAAAAATCGTCGGTGCCTGGGCTGATCGGTCCGCCAGGCGGCTCGCCGAGACCGAACATCGTGCTTGACCTGGGCTATGGGGCGATGGGGCCCGGCTTCTTGTCCGGGTGCGCCGACAGGACGTAGCGGGTGGCGGAGATGGTGGACAGGCCGAAGAGTGGTCAAGCGGCTGGAACCCGCTCGTCCTCCAGCGTGGTGAAGTCGATGTCGAGGCGGGTGTCGTAGTCCTCCGGGGTGATGCCGGTCTCGTGTGTGGAGTACACGCCGAACCGGTTGATGTGCTCGGTCAGGTGCGGCGAGATCTCGGCCAGGGCCAGGGGGTCGATCTCCCAGCCCTCGGCTTGCAGCTGGCGCACCACGTCGGCGATGTCCAGGGTGTTGTGGAAGATCACCAGGTTGGCCAGCAGCGAGGTGAACTTCACGTCCTTCTCCTGCTCGACCGGGTCGTTGTGCGCGACCGTGCCGCGCTGCCCGAACTGCACCCAGTCGCTGAAGCCGTTGAACGCCTCCACCTTGTTGGTCGCGGCCGTCACCCGGCCGCGCAGCGGTGCGTCCGAGAGGTAGCGCAGCAGCTGGACGGTGCGGATCACCCGCCCGACCTCCCTGAAGGCCGTGTAGGTGGCGTTCTTGTGGGAGCCGGAGCGCAGCCGCTTGAGCAGCAGCGTCGAGGAGATCGTGCCCTCGCGGACCGAGACCGTGACCCGCATCAGGTCCTTGAAGTGGGTCTCGATCAGGTCCCAGTCGATGACGTTGCGCCCGGGCCTGCCGCTGTTCGTCATGGTCACCCCGGCCGACATGAACGACCGCAACGCGGCGAAGGAAGTGCTGTTCCGGCTACGGCTGATGCACCCCGAAATCACCATCGTCTGGGCCGACTCCGCCTATGCCGGACAGCTCGTGACCTGGGCGAAGACGTACCTGAACCTGACGATCAAGACCGTCAGCCGCCCGAAGAACCCCCCCCGGATTCGTCGTCCTGCCCCGGCGCTGGGTCGTCGAACGCTCCCACGCCTGGGTCATGCACGCCCGTCGGCACGCTCGCGACTACGAACGGCTCATCCAGCACTCGGAGTCACTGATCACCTGGGCCGCGATCACCCTCATGACCAGGCGAATCACCCGCCGAAGTTCCCGCAGAAGCGGACAATCGGCCTCCCGAGAGGCCCAACGCGACTGATCCACTTGGCACTGACGGTCAGCAGTCCCACCAAGAGGTCACCGGGCCCTCAAACCAGCCCAATTGTCGCACCACCACGCGGCTCCATCAGCGCAACCAGCAAACCGAAGCCCGCCCGTCAGCTGCTGACCACGGGATCGAGAGCCTTTGCCATGACCAATTCCCTGCGCACACCATCCGGCAGCAGGTCGCCCGGCTCCCCGG
>NZ_JBICXE010000110.1:0-9453 GCF_043200155.1 Streptomyces sp. NPDC048473 | reverse complement strand
TCATCGACGCGCAGATCACGGTGACCTGCGCGGACGGCACCGTCTTCACCGGGTCCTACCGGCTGGTCACGACCTTGACCGACGCCCGCCGCTACTCGGCGGCCGCGCTAACGGGTCTCTATCACCAGCGTTGGGGTGCGACACGAAGTCGCACGAGATTGAGTGAATTACCTGATCGGAGGATCGACTTGATGTCGACAGCGTAGTTCCGGGCCAGTGCTCAAGGCCCGTCCCCACTTCGACATGCGTCGCTGGTAACGGCGGGGTGTGAAGCTCGAAGGAGAAGCCCAGGGGTCCCCGTTCCATCCGGGGATTACAGGCAAGGGGAAGACCGGACGGGTGAACGCAAGTGAACCCCTGATGATGCCTCGTGATCGTGGGCCCCGCCGATGGATCGTTCCAGCGGGGTGCAGGACTGGCCGCTGAGAAGCGGCAGGCGCCGGCTGAAGACCCAACGTCAGCCGGGAGAGCATCGCCGTCCCGGAGTTTAGGGGGCACCCACCCCGGTCGTATCTCACTCGTGTGGAACGTGGAAACCCCGCTGGGGTCCGGGCGCTACAACGTCCGGTCAGCCGACCGTAAGGAAGGCCCAACTCCCCAGCGGGCACAGGATGACCCAAGAAGCCAACGCCGGTGGCCGAAAGGCAGCGGGAAACCGGGGCAGATGGCTGGCACCTCCGCTGGTCGCCTCGCATAACCGGCCGGATACAGGCACTGCCCGGACCTGCAAGGGTGCTGACGTGGGTCAGGTGGGCCTGTGAGGACTCGATGATCAACAGCGCCGGAACCGAAGGGCAAGTTAGACACCGTGGCAACAACATCATCCGTGGCGGATACCGTCCAGGACGACAGCGTCACCGCGATGAACGGACCTGAGGACGAGTCCACCGACTGGCAGTCGATCGACTGGCAGAACGCGGAGGACGAAGTACGGCGGTTGAGGCAACGGATCTTCACGGCGTCACAGGCAGGGGACCTCAAGAAGGTCCGTAATCTCCAGAAACTGATGCTCCGCTCCCGCTCCAACACGCTGGTGAGCGTGCGGCGGGCGACGGAGATCAACGCTGGCCGCAAGACGGCAGGGATCGACGGACGAGTCGTCCTGCTGCCCCAGTGAGGTTCCCCCGCAGCGCGGGAGTGGCTGACTAGCGGTGGTTTGTTGACTGCGGGTCAGGGCTGTAGTAGGCCGGTAGCAGAGGAACGTTGCCTCGCCGCCTGGGGGCTCGTGATGACCCGTCGTCTGCCGTGTCCGCCCGCTCCGGGCCTGCTGGAAGCCTACGCCGCACGCTTCGATGACCTGTTCTCCACACTGGCACAGCGCCGTGGGTTCCGCGAGTACCTGACTGGGCTGCTGCTGCCGCGGGACCGGAACAAGACGCTGACCTGCCTGGCCGGCACCGAACCCGTCGTCGGGGCCCAGCATCCCTCGGTGCAGCGGCTGCAGTTCTTCCTGTCCGAGTCGACCTGGGACCACGAGCGGGTCAACGCCCGCAGGGTGGAACTCCTGCTGTCCGATCCCACGACCGCGTCGCACCCGGGCGGGGTGCTGGTGATCGACGATTCCGGGGATCGTAAGGACGGGAAGGCGACCGCGCACATCGGGCGGCAGTGGCTGGGCCGGCTGGGCAAGACAGACAACGGCATCGTCACCGTGACCACCTGCTGGGCCGATGAGAACCTCTACTACCCGCTGCACGCCGTGCCCTACAGCCCCGCCCCTTCACCTCCCCAAGGCCCTGTTCTCGTATAGCTGCCGCTACCCGACAGGTAGCACTGCGTAGTCGATTGAGCGCTGAGCATTGATCACGGTGCGGCGCTTCGGTCGAGGTGGCGGTAGATGGTGGGGCGGGTGACGCCGAACTCGTCGGCGATCTGCTGGACGGTCAGCTCACCAGAGTCGTACATCTCCCGTGCCAGCTGTACTTGCCGGGGTCCGAGCTTGGGCTTCTGTCCGCCGGTGCGGCCCCGGACACGGGCGGCTTCCAGGCCGTCCATGGTGCGCTCGGACATGAGGGCGTGTTCGAATTCGGCGACTGCGCCCAGGATCTGGAAGAACATGCGGCCGACGGCGGTGGAGGTGTCGATGCCTTGGTCGAGCACGACCAGGTCGACGCCGCGGGCCTGGAGGTCCTTGGCCAGATCGATCAGATTTTCGAGTGAGCGGCCAAGGCGGTCGAGTTTGGTCACCACGAGTTGGTCGCCTTCGCGGGCGACGAGGAGGGCTTTGTCGAGTTCGGGGCGGCGGGCGAGTTTGCCGGATGCCTTGTCGGTGAAGACCTTCTCGCATCCTGCGGCTTTCAAGGCGTCTTGTTGCGCTTCAGGGTGTTGATCACGTTTTGATACGCGGGCGACGCCGATCCTCATGCCGTGGACTGTATCGGAGACGGGGTTGTGCGTGACATAGGCGCGTACGCGGGAAGCGTTACAGACGCGATCTGGGAGAACGTCATGTTGATCTTTGTGTATCGCGAACGATCGTTTGCCGACGCATAGGCTAGATGTGACTGGTGCGGCAGGGGGCACGTGGACTCGGGTTCGCGGTGATCCATAGGATGAGCGGACCGGCCGGTGGCTGCTGCCGATGGCCACATCTTCATCCCAGGCAAAAGGGGCTGAGCCGTGCAGCATCAAGAGGAGCGCCGCCGTCACGAGGACTCCCGCGAGGAGGATGCGTCAGCCGAGACCGGGGACCAGCCCGCAACGAGCGCTTCGAAGGTCTCCCCGGATGCTGATGAGGTACTCGAAGACATTGACGACGTCCTCAAGGAGATCGAGAACCCCCAGGAGTGGGTCGCCGCTTTTGTGCAGAAGGGCGGCCAGTAGGCGTGTCCGCTTCGGAGGCTGAGGGCGAGAAGACCGTGTCACGCGGGCTGCGGCCCTCGCCGGAGGAGGGAGAGTCTTGCCGGGATCTGCTGGTCATCAACGGTGAGGTGTTCCAGCCCGAGTACGCGGTGTCCGCCGGCCTGGAACTGGGAGACGAGTTCAAGACTTTCTTCTGCGGGATCGAAGACATCGCGTTCTCGGTCGAGACGGGCAAAACCCTCGTGCACGAGATGATCGGGGGCCGGGACCTGGCGGAGTTCGGGCTGGTCCAGATCGGTTCCTATCCGCGCCCGACGGCCACGCTGCTGGCTTCCATCTCCGCATACTTGGGGTATCGGCAGCGGCCGCCGGTCAACGCGGCGGCGATCAGCGCACCGACCAAGCTCTACCAGTTGATGGTGCTCGCACAGGACGATCTGCCGGTGCCCGCCACGCTCTATCTGCCCAGGCGACTGCTGAACGGCTCCTTCGTGGACCTCGCCGACCGGCTTGGTCTGCCGTTCATACTGAAGGCCATGAACGCCGCGGGCGGGCGACTGAACTATCTGATCGAGACCGAAATCGATTTTCTGCGGTATGTCGAGGACCCCGCGCACGCGAAGGTCGCATTCCTCGCGCAGCAGTTCATCCCCAACAACGGCACCTTCCGGGCCCTGGTCTTCGGCAGGGATGTGCCGATCGTCATGCACCGCTGCAGCACCGATGGATCGCACCTGACCAACACGGAGCAGGGCGGACACGCCACCTTGTTCGATGTAGAGACCTTCGAGACCGATGTTCTAGACATGGCAGTGCGCGCCGCTGAACTGATGGGGTGTGACGTCGCGGGAGTCAATCTGGTGCAGGACCGGCATACCCGTCAGTGGTACCTGCTGGAAGTCAGCTCCAGCCCCGCCATCGGCACCGGGACCTTCGCCGAGCAGAAGACCCGTGCGTACTCCACCTACCTCCGCTCGAAACTCTCGACCGGAACCCCTGCGGCACGTCTTTGACATAGTCCGGCCGGTTGCCTCCTTCTTCTCACGCCGCCGGGGCCACCTCGACAACGACGGTCTCGTCCTGGGACTCTGGTTCGGAGGACAGGACGGGGCCGAGGTCCAGGCGGCGTGTCATGTCCAGTTCGAAGCGGCCGTATGGATTGATATGGGTCCACCACAGCGGGGACAGGGCCCGCCGGTCAGCCTCGGTCAGCAGGCCGGCCCACTTCGGCTCGGCCAGGACCTGCTGCATCAACAGCGTATTGACGTGCACGAGACTGCTCTGCAAGAGGTGCAGGGCAAGCATGGAGACCTCCTGGCTCTCCTTGTCATCGCCCGTCAGATCGCCGTCCTTGCCATAGAAGAAGTCCGCGTTGGCCGAGTTCCAGTTCTCCACGACCTGCAAGCCCTCGTGGATCTCCTTGCGCATCTCCTCATCGCTGAGGTAGTCGCAGATGAACGCCGTTCGCACGACCCGCCCCAGTTCCTCGATGGCCTGGTAGGTCGGGTGCTTGGGGCCGCCCTTGGTGAACCGGCGGAGCACCTGCTCGGCCTCGGCGGTGCCCAACCTGAGCGCGGTGGTGTACTTCACGATCTGGTCGTACTGCTGGGCAATCAGGTCCCAGTCGATGGTCTTGCCCGAGAGCACGGGCGCCAGGGTGGGCCAGTTCTTGTCCTCACCGGCGGCCGGCCGGTACAGCCTGGCCCGGCCGATGTTCTTCAGCCTGGGCATCAGCCGGAAGTCCAGCATGTGCGCGAACGCGAACCCGACGACGGAGGCGCCGTGGGTGTCGGTGTACTGACGGTCGATCTCCATGTCGGTGCAGTGCCGCAGCACGCCCTCGATCATCGAGGCGACCTCGGAGGCCGAACAGCTCTTGAGCTGGGAGTAGATACAGACCGACTTCCGCTCGACGTGCCAGTAGATCATCACGCCGGGTCCCCGGTACCGCTGGTGCCACTCCGTCATGAAGTTGGAGGACCACGCGCCGAACTTGCGGCTGTCCGAGGCGCACGCCGTCCCGCTGCCCCACCACCCCTCCTCGCGCGCGGCGAAGGTCGCGTTGACCAGCTTGACCAGCGCGGCGCGCATGTTGCCCCGGTTCACGAACAGATGCCGCACCCGACGCAGGGTGGCCTCCGACTCGCCGTGCCGGCCGGTCACCGCGACCCGCTTGATCCCCATGTTCGTGCCCAGCCCGAACAACACCAGGAGCAGGCGCCGCCGGAGCACTTCCCGCGAGAGGTTCTCGCGGGTGGCCACCGTGGTGAACTCCGAGATGAAGTCGGTGTCGAACTCGGCGTACTTGAGGATGTCCAGCAGGTCGATGGTGCCCCAGCGCCGCTGGACCTCGGCCTTGATTGCGGTCAGGTTCTCCGGCTCCTCCTGCTTGGCCCGCGGGGAGACCTTGATCCAGCCCTCGCCGTTCCTCTTCACAATCGCCACCCCGCCGGTGGTGTCCTCCACCAGCGCCTTCTCCAGCCGGCCCAGCCCCTTGCGGTGCATCTTCTGCAGCTCCGCGATGAACTCCGCCGGGTCCTGGGGCTTTTGGATCGCGTCGTAGTGCACGTCCCGGTTGTCCTCGAAGTCCTGCGGCAGGTCGTCCTAACCGGGTTTATCTGCATGCCCTTCTTCCCTGTGAGAGACATGAGTGACAGCCGTGTCCTCTCGTTGTACCTCGCCGTTATCAGTCATACCAAGAGGCACATGAGCGACATGCTCCGACTAGGGGAGAATCGGCGATGCTGCGCACGGAGAAGGCTGTCTCACCCACCACGGGAGAGGTCACCTGGTTACTCGTCGACGAGGAAACCTACCGGCCTCATCCCGAGGTACGGGAGTTCTCGCTCTACCTGCGGGGCGCCGGACGCTCGCCGCAGACGCAGCGCGCCTACATCCCCCGGATCGGGCGCTTCCTCAACTGGTGTGCCGGACGGGCTACCGACTGGAAAACCGCCGGCCTCGGCGACATGACAAGGTTCAAGTTCCATATCGAGCGAACACCCTCCCGGCAGGGGCAGTTGCCCTCGGGGAGGACCGTCAATGCCGTTCTGACCGCTGTCTGCGAGTTCCTGCGGTTCTGCGCCGTCCAAGGTCATGTGGAGCATGAGGTCGCCGCACGCCTGAGTGAACCGCGCTTCCTGACCTCGCCGCCGAGCGGCTTCGACCCGGGGGAAGGCGGCCAGCACCTCGTGATCAAGGCTCGCGTCCTGAAGGCGCCGGAGATCGAAACAGCACCCGCAATTCTCACCCATCTTCAGGTCAGGGAGGTGATGGAGACAGCCCGCTCAGCCCGGGATCGGCTGCTCCTAACGGTGCTCGTCGAAGGGGGTCTGCGGATCGGCGAGGCTCTCGGCCTGCGACGGGAGGACATGCACCTGTTGCCCGACTCGACGCATCTGGGCTGCCGTACGCGAGGCGCGCATCTCCATGTCCGCCCCAGGCAGGACAACGTGAACGGCGCACGAGCGAAGGCAGGCCGCCATCGGATGGTGCCACTGGCTGAAGTTGCCGTGCACAGGTACCGCGCCCATCTCTCGGAGCGGGAGAACGTGCCCGAAGCCGTCAGCTGCGACTACGTGTTCGTGAACCTCGCCGGGCCGTACGCGGGCAGGCCGATGACGTACTCCAATGCCAAGCAGATCGTCGAGCGGATTGGAAAGCGCTGCGGCTTCCGCGCCCGTCCACACATGATGCGGCACACCGCAGCAACGCGCTGGATTCGCAGCGGAGTCTCACCAGACGTCGTCCAGACGCTGCTGGGCCATGCCTCATCAGCGAGCACCGCTGTCTATCTGCACGCCCAGGACGAGGAGCTCCGAGCTGCCGTCGAGCGTGTCTCGCCGGAGGCGATCCGATGGGGCAGGGGGCCGACTCGGCTGTCGTCGCGCTGCCACTCCAGGCGGATACGTCCTGGGCTTCGTGGCTCGCGGAACGCCTGGCGCCCGGGTGGCGAGCGTCCGAGTGGGACGAGGGCTCAATGCTGTTCACCGCAGTCCCCGGCAACCCCGCGACCAGCGTATTCATCTGCAGGGTGGCGGCGTGCTCCACGCACGTTGCCCATAACGGCGGCCGCTGCAGCGCCTGCATCAGAGCACGCTGGTCGCGGGCGAACCCGTCCGACTTCGACACAACCTACGTACCCGACACCGCACGCCGTCGCCCCAATGTCTCGACCGGGTCCCTCCCTGGAGTTTCCCAGTTCTCGCTCAGCGAAGTCCCCGCGGCCGTACGGCGGGAGATCCAGTACGGGATTCAGCAACGCGACGCCGCGGGGATCAACCTCGTGCCCCAGCGTGTCCGGCGTATGGTCGCCGCTCTCCCCTCCCCATTGCCGACGCTCCTGGATCTGGACGAGTCGTTCGTACGAGAGCTGCCGGCAGAACTCGCGGGGATGCTGAACGGGATCCTCCAACACGTCCGACGTGCGCGCTTGGAGTACGAGGGCACCGATCCGACATCGGGGGATGTCTGGGAATGCTCCCTTGTGGGACTCGCCGCCGGTCCAGGGCGCACGTACACGGCCATGCACGGCGTGATCGACTTCCGTCCGGTCCGCCAGCCATGGCTGCGTGAACTGGTGAAGGACTACGGCCGTGCGGTGCGCCCCAATGTCATCGAGTTCCGGCAAACCGTGTACGCCGCGACGCTCGCCTCAGCCGCGCTGACCGATCGCCCCCACGGTGATACACCGGAGAGGTTGTCGATGGCGGACATGAGCGCCGTGGTGGACGCGTTCCGCATCGCCAAGCGTCCGGATAACGGTCGCGACTACTCAACGAGCCACCGGCGGTCGCTGCTGCGCCTATGGCGTGCGTTCCTCGAGTACGCACGCCAGGCCGGGATGATGGACCACATTCCCGGCGGCTTCGCGCTGAACCCGAAATTCCACACCATCGCTGCGGTCGAGATCTCCGAGGACGAGATCGGCCGCGCCATCCCGGAACATGTCATCTCACAGCTCGACGCTCACGTCGAACTGCTCGGCACATCGACAGCGTACGAAAGCGGTGGCTGGACTGCCGCGGACTTCGCGCGGATGTACCAGGTTGCTTACAAGGTCCTTCGAGACACCGGTCGGCGCCCTGGCGAGGTCACTAGCCTGCGCCGCGACTGTCTGCAGTGGATCGACGGCAAACCGACTCTGATCTACGACAACCACAAGCGACGCCGACACGGCCGCCGCTTGCCCATCACCGAGGCGACGGCCCAGGAGATCGAGTCCTGGCAGAAGGCGCTTCAGCGGTTGCCACCGGTACCTGCATGCGAGCAGTGGTTGTTCCCGTCACCAGGTCAGCGCAACCGGCCCCGGCGTGGTCACCTCACCCCTGCGCAGTTCTGCAACAGGATCTTCCGTGCCTGGGTCGACGAGGTCATTCCCGTGCTCGTTGATGAGCGCCTCGGCGACGACGGTGAGCCTCTCCCCTACGACCGCTCCCAGATCGTCCCGTACGGATTCCGGCACGCCTACGCCCAACGCCACGCGGACGCGGGTACTCGCCCCGATGTCCTCCGGGAACTCATGGATCACCGGTCGCTGGACGTCACCATGGGGTACTACAAGGTCTCCCTCAGCCGAAAACAGGAAGCCGTACGGACGGTCGCGGCGCTCGCCGTCGACCGGAACGGGGAATCCCGTGGCTTCAGCGACCCACTGGCCTACGAAGTGGAGAGCGTCGGAGTTCCGTACGGCGGCTGCACCGAACCGAGCAACGTCAAGGCCGGAGGCGGGCACTGCCGCATCCGCTTCCAGTGCGCGGGCTGCGACTTCTACCGGCCCGACCCCTCCTACCTGCCGACCATGGAACAGCAGATCGCGGACCTGCGGGCCGACAAGGAGGCCGCTTTGGCGATGGAAGCCGCGGACTGGGTCGTGCGCAATCTCGACGACCAGATCCGCGCGTACTCGAAGTCGGCCGACGAGATGCGGAGGAAGCTCGAAGCGCTGCCTGCCGAGCAGCGCGCGGTCGTCGAATCCGCCTCGCGCGAGCTGCGCAAGGCCCGCTCCGCAGCAGCCTTCGTCCCCTTGCAGGCACTGACGACGCGGAGCCCAGAATGAAAAGTCCTGCCGCTTCCGGCAGTAATGACCGGAACTCACGGGTCGAGCGCCTGCGCGCCAGCCGTGCCAAGGACAGCGAGGACAAGACCAAGCGCGCGCTCGATGCAGTGAACGGCCTTCTCCGCTCGGGACGACGCATCACCGTCAGCCAGGTGGCGCGGGACGCGGCGGTGTCCACGTGGTTCGTCTACAACCAGCCCCAGGTGCACCAGGCCGTTCAGAACGGCATCACCGCCCAGCAAGGGCAGGTACAGGGCGCCCCCGTTCCAGCGGCGCGACAGGTGTCTCCTGCCGGGCTGCAGACGGACCTCGCCCTGGCGCGTGAAGAGATCAAGGAGCTCAAGAGGGAACGCGACCGTCTCCAGAACCGGGTCCGGCTGTCTCTCGGTGCCGAGTTGGACGGGGTGAACCGAAACGAGCTGGTCGAACGGGTGCAACAGCTGGAACAACGGAACACGGTTCTGAGGCAGGAACTGTCGGAGGCCAGGGACAGGATCGGGGCCTTCCCCGTGATCGTGGACACCGGTTGTCATGCGGCGGTGGCCAGCGTAGTTGATCGCTGTTCGTAGGTGATCGGGCTGATCTGGCCGAGG
>NZ_JBICXE010000109.1:0-9559 GCF_043200155.1 Streptomyces sp. NPDC048473 | reverse complement strand
GATCAAGCGAAGGCCGCTCTTGCGTCCGGAACTTAGGCAAAACCATCAGCAAGTTCGAGGCCGTGTTCGACGGCAGACCATAAACGCCAAGCTTAGCAACCGGCGTTGTGGCCGGTGGCGGGATCACCGGCAGGTGATCGACGGAATTCTGCATCGGGTCCGGACCGGGGTGCAGTGGCGTGACCTGCCGGAACGGTTCGGGCCGTGGAAGACGGTCTATGAACGGCACCGGCTGTGGTCGGCCGACGGCACCTGGGAGCGTCTACTCCAGCAGGTCCAGGCCGCGGCGGACGCCGCAGGTGAGATCGACTGGGACATCTCGGTGGACTCCACCATCGTCCGCGCGCATCAGCACGCGGCTGGCGCCCGCACCGATCCGCCACCGGCCCCGGGGTCAAAAGGGGCCGAACTACCAGAACACCAGGGCGAAACCGCGTGGCAGAGCTTGCACGCCCGCCTGGTGGCGGTGGTGCGGGAGGTGAGGGCCTGGGCCGCTCGCGGGGCGGGTTCACCAGCAAGATCCACCTGAGCGCGGACGGCCGCTGCCGCCCACTCTCTCTGATCGTCACGCCAGGGCAGCGGGCGGACTGCACACAGTTCAAGCTCGTGCTGGAGAAGATCCGCGTTCCGAAGCGTGGGCCGGGCCGGCCCCGAAAGAATCCCGACAGCCTCGCGGCGGACAAGGCATACAGCAACGGGCCCTGCCGCGAATACCTGAGACGACGCGGCATCCGACACACCATCCCGGAAAAGACCGACAGCCAAGCCGCCCGCCTGCGCAAAGGCTCACGCGGCGGACGACCACCCGCCTTCGACGAAGAGCGATACAAGAAACGCAACACCATCGAACGAGCAATCAACCGGCTCAAGCAGTACCGAGCCGTGGCCACCAGATATGACAAACGCGGCTACGTCTTCCTCGGCACGGCCACCGCCGCATCCCTGGTCATCTGGCTCCGCACGTGACCGCCAGGGCAAGACCTAGTCAGCTCCGCAGGAGAAGCCGTAGTACAGCCCGCAGCCCGGGACGGGCAGCCCTGCGGGCAGCCGGGATCCGGTCAGCTCCGGCACCGGGACGACGTCCCATGACATCATCCCCTCGATGAGGTACTGACCGAGGTCGATCGAGCTCAGTTCGGCACCGTCCACATACGTGGTCAAGGTGGGGGCGCCACCCACCCCGCCCTCGGAAAGAGCGAGCCACTCATCGCATGCCCAGCGGATCTCGTCGGCGTCGGACGCGACGATGGTCGCGCTGTGCCGGACGGACCCGCTCCATCCCTCGTCCTCCCACACATAGAAGCTGTACGCACCCTCCGTGGCTGGCTTGCCCTTCGTGCTCCTCACACCAAGCAGCATGGCCAGTTCGTCCAGTCCGGCCTCGGCGTGGTCAAGGGGACCGGCCGCATGTATCCGGGCGTACAGATCCTCCGCCTCGATCTGCCGCTGTCTAATGGTGCCCACGTCCTCCCCGTACCCCGCCATGACGTCAGGGTTCATTTCCAGCACGGATTCCCAGTAGGAGATCTGCTGGGCCACACGCCCGGTCAACATCGTCAGGGCCTCGACGTCATTGGGGTGCGCCTCCACAGCGACGCGCAGCCAGTGCTCCTCAGGCCAGGTCGGCTCACCGTCGCCGGGCTCCTGTGGATCCGATGCCGTCAGACACAACAATCGTCCCAACTGCAGTGCGGCATGGGCATCGCCCGCCACCGCACCAGACCGCAGTCGTGTGATCACCTCGTCAGTGATTGCCATGGGCCGAGGCTACAACCCGCCACTGCCAACCAGGACTCGTGCCGATCCAGCAAGGCGCGCCCGAGCCCAGCCAGGCCCACGTCCGTGTCCGTGTCCGTGAGATCGCCGGGCTCCATGGCGAACGGAACGATCAGCCGGTGGGCACGTCACATGATCGGCCGGACAAGTCCTAAAGGCGGAGCGTTCGGCCTCGGCCCCCACCTCGATGAACCGCTCCAGCAGCGCCAGCCGTTCCCCGCGCCGGGCCTCCGACAAGGCGATCTGCTGCCGTTGCTGTTCAGCGCGTTCCGCCGAGAGTTGAGTTCTGTGCTGGACGAGGTAGGACAACGAGCCGCCGAGGACAACGCCGCCCAGCGATATGAGTGACACCCAGACCTGACCTGACATGGCGGTCATCGTGCCATGCCGTCGATCTTTGAGACGATCTCGCTGTGGCTGGTGTGATCACGGCGTCCGAGCCGTCCTGGATAGCCCCGTTCACCGGGCTGAGCCCGCGGCAGTTCGGAAAGCTGGTGACAGTTCTGCGGCGCGAGGGTGCGGACGCGGTCCGCAAGGGACGGCCGTGGGGCCTGCCGTTGGAGGACCGGGCCCTGCTGGTCGCGGCGTACTGGCGCACGAACCTGACGATGCGGCAGCTCGCCCCGCTGTTCGGGGTGTCCAAGTCGGCGGCGGACCGGATCATCGACCACCTCGGGCCGATGCTTGCTCTCCAGCCCCGCAAGCGGTTCGCCAAGGGCACCGTGCTCATCGTGGACGGCGCCCTGGTCCCCACCCGCGACCACTCCGTGGCCGAGCAGTCCTAGAACTACCGGTACTCCACCAACCACCAGGTCGTCATCGACGCCGACACCCGACTGGTCGTCGTGGTCGGCCGGCCGCTCGCCGGGAACCGCAACGACTGCAAGGCCTGGGGGATCCGGGCGTCGTCGAACGGCGTCCACACGCTCCGGTCCTTCGCTCGTACCGTCAGAGGAGGTCGCCCGCCGCAGCTACCTGGGAGCCCGCTGTCGAGGGCCTGGTGAACGATCCGCCAGGCTGCGGCGCCTACGACGTGGTGGAGTCGGCAGGCTGCGTCAGAAGCGGAATACACCCAGGTCGCGCACGGTGTCGGCCAGGGCGCGGATGAGGTCGTTTTCGGCTTCGGTCCGCCAGACCAGAGCGAAGGTCAGGGTGGCCATCTCGGGGACGGGGAGGAATCGAATGTTCGACATGCCCCAGTATTTGGTGACATGGCCGGGGAAGGTATGGATGATGTCGCCCATGCCGATGTGGCTGATCAGCTGATCGGCGTTGTCCGAGGCCGCGGCCGTGATGCGCTCGATCGAACGGCCGCGTGGGGTGGAGAAAGGCAGGTAACTGTCCTCCCAGTAGTCCGGCATGCCGAGGGCAGTGGCGTGTGGGAACTCGGCGAGCAGCTCTACCGGTATGGAGTCCCGTGCCGCGAGCCGGTGGTCGGCGGCCACGGCAAGGACTCGCGAGTCGGTGCACAAGGTCGGCCCGACGGTGAAGTCCGGCTCCTCCACCGGCAGCCAGACGATCATGACGTCCATGGCGCCGCTGCGGAGCTGGCCGAACGGATCGGTGAAGGTTACCTGGCGGATCTGGAGGCCCCATTGCGGGTGGCGCGCACGGAACGCCTTCCAGTAGGGGTGCAGATCGACGACGTTGAAGGGCATCAGGCTGACGCGGAGCTGTGCGGTGATGCCGCGGGCCGCCAGCTGGGCTCGCTCCAGGGATTCGTGCAGGCCCGCGTAGACCGGTTGTAGGTCGTCGCGGAACTGCCTGCCGACCTCCGTCAGACGAACCGTGCGGCTGGTGCGGGCGAACAACTCGGCCCCGATGCGCCGCTCCTGCTTCTTGATGGCTTGGCTGACGCGTGCCGGGGAGACGTGCAGCCGCTGTGCGGCCCGGCCGAAATGCAGCTCCTCCGCCAGTACGAGGAAGATCTCGATGTCCCGCAGCTCCACCGGCCCCCGCCCCCCGTGTCGATAACCCAGCGGTTATCGAACCGCGTGGAAGTTTGGCTTGATCATATGCGCGGATCGCAAGATCGTTTGAGACATGCATGCACGCATGAGGATCCGTGAAGAACGCCGCGTTCGTCCGGCCCGATGAGCGACGCCATCGACCTGACCATGATGTACGCGATGCATGGCGCCCTGCGCCGGGAACTGGCCCAGCTCGACCGGGTCACCACCGCCGCGGACCGTGACCCCGTGCGCGTACTGGCCACCGCTGCCGGATGGACACTGTTCAAACAGGCCCTCCGCGCGCACCACACTGCCGAGGACGGCGCGCTGTGGCCGTCACTGCGTCAGAATCTGGCCGGCAGCCCGAAGGACCTGGCGCTGCTGGAGGTGATGGAGGCCGAGCACGCCGCCATTGCTCCGGTGATCCAGGCCATCGACGAGCTGCTGACCGAGCCCGGAGACAACCCGCTGCGGCTGGGCCAGCTCACCGACGCGCTGACCCGCGGCCTGGACGGACACCTCAAGCACGAAGAGGACACGGCCTTCCCGCTGATGCGGCGGACGCTGACCGCCGAGCAGTGGGCCCATTTCAGCCAGGTCCATGCTCAGCACATCGGCAAGGACGCACCACTTCTGCTGCCGTGGCTCCTGGACGGCGCCGACAAGCCGACCATGACGAGGCTCCTCGCTCAGCTGTCCGCGCACGCGTACGCCGCCTGCACCGCCCGATGGATCCCGGCCTACACCGCTCTCGACCGCTGGAGTCCAGGCACCACGGCCTGACACACCTTCACCACCCGCCGCCCTCGCGGTCCATCGCCCGGCCGAAATTCGCCCCTCGACCTCTACCACGAAAGCCATCACAGTGTCCCCATCTGCACACGTCACTCCGCTCCAGCGCGCCTCGGACACCGAAGCCGCCTCGTGGCACCAGGTCGTCGCCGCCTCGACGGCCCACGACATGCCCGGAGTACTGGCTCCCAGCCTCGGACAGATCCACGCCCAGCTCACCCAGCCCGCCCTCGGCAGCCGCCGGCTGACCTGGCTCGCCACCACGGCGGACGGCACCACCGTCGGAGTCGCAGGTCTGCGGCTGTTCACCTCACCGAGCCAGCAGCACCTGGCCGAACTGGAACTCACCGTCGATCCCGCACACCGACGCCTGAGAACCGGCTCCCTTCTCCTGTCGGCGGTCGTGGCTGCCTGCCGCGCCGAGAGGCGGCGCAGCCTCGTCGCGACAGCGGCAGCCGATAGCCCGGGCGAGGCGTTCAGCGAGCGCCACGGCTTCCGCCGGGCGCTCATCCTGAATCACCTCATGCTGCGCCTCGACGAGCTGGACGTGGCCGAATTGCTGCGGATCGCCGATGCTGAGCGCCCCGGTTACCGTCTGACCGGTTGGACCGGAACGGTTCCCGACGAGCTCGCTGACGCGTTTGCCGCGGCCAAGAACGCGATGAACGACATGCCCGTCGGGGACCTGGACTACGGCAGCGTGGCGTGGGACGCCGAACGCGTGCGCGCCATGGGCAAGGTGGTCGCCGACCGCGGCGACACCCTGCAGACGATCGCCGCTGTCCACGACGACGGCACGGTGGCCGGCTACACCGAGATCCTGATCCCCCAGGGGTTGCCGCCGCGGGTCCAGCAATACGACACGGCGGTCGTGCCCGCGCACCGCGGCCACGGCCTCGGGTTGTGGGTCAAGGCCGCCATGGTGCGGCGGCTTCGCGCCGAGCACCCCGGCGTCGTCGAGATCGAGACGGACAACGCCGACGACAACGTCCACATGCTGGCGGTCAACCACCGCCTGGGCTTCCGCTCCTACCGGCACACCCGCGAGTTCCAGCTCGACGTGCCCGCGACCTGAGAGCACCTGACACCCCGGCTCGTCCCCGCCCATCGCACACCAGCCAAGGAGCTGCCGTGAACGTTTCCCACTCCACCCTGTCCCTGACCGTCGCCGACGTCGACGCCTCCCGTGACTTCCTCTGCACCCACCTCGGCTACGAAGTGGCCATGGCCAACGACGGCTTCGCCTCCCTGACCCGCGAGGACGCCGCCGTCGACATCGTCCTGCTCCGCAAGGGCACCGAGGTCCTGCCCGCCGAGCAGCGGGACCGGGAGGCGGGCGGCCTGATCATCGCGCTCACGGTCACCGACCTCGACGCCGAGGAGGCCCGGCTGCGTGCGGCCGGCGCCCCCATCACCATGCCGCTGCGCGACGAGCCTTGGGGCGAGCGCCTGTTCCAGATGACCGACCCCAACGGTGTCGTCGTCCAGCTCGTCGAGTGGGCCGTCCCCGGCCACTCCGCCGAACCGAACGCGGACACCGCCGTGCACGTGATCACCCCCGCGGCCGAGCACGTCACCGTCTCCCCGAACGCGACCATGACCGGCCTGGCGGCTCCCAGCCGTGGCAGCACCGAGCTGAGCACCTGGACGGTCGGCATGGACGCGGGGGCAACCGGACCCGAGCACTCCGTCACGCGTGAGCAGGTCTGGACGGTCACCAAGGGCGCCCTGGAAGTGACCTGCGACGGCCACACCCACAAGGTCCTGCCCGGCCAGAGCCTGATCCTCCCGCCCGGCCTCGTCCGTCGGATCCACGCCCCGGAGCGGGCCGAGGCCCACGTCTCTATGCGCTCCGACGGCGTCGCTTCCGTTCCCGGCACCGAGGGCACCCGCGAACTGCCGTGGTCACGATGACCGCGCTTACCGCGAACAGCCCTACCCCCTGCCCCCTGGAGGTTTCGGCAACGACCGGATATCTCCCTCGAAAATCGCCGGCCGAGGCTGGCATCCACAAGGAATGAGAGACACGACATGCGTGTGCTGTTGATGGCGTACGGATCGCGCGGCGACATCGCGCCGCTCGCGGGACTGGCGGCGCAACTGCGGACTCTCGGCGCGGAGGTACGCGTGGACCTGGACGCCCAGAAGGTCAACGCCCTTTACCTCCAGCCCCTCAACACCCACCGCGCGGCGATCGGTCTCGCACCGGTGGACAACGTGCGCGACCACGTCTTCACCGAACGGCCATGGCTGGCGGTGGACCCGGTCCTGGGCCCGTGGGAGCAGCTGACGAACCTCGACGTCGTACAGACCGGCGCGTGGATCCTGCCCGACGAACGCCCGCTGCCCGCCGATCTGGAGACGTTCCTGGACGCCGGCACCCCACCGGTATACGTCGGCTTCGGCAGCATGCCCATGAGCACGGCCACCGACGTCGCCCGGACCACCGTCGAGGCGGCCCGCGCACAGGGCCGCCGCGTGCTCGTCTCCCGCGGCTGGGCGGAACTGGGTCTCGTGGACGACGCGGACGACTGTTTCGCCGTTGGAGACGTCAACCACCAGTTCCTCTTCCGCCGGGTCGCGGCCGTCGTCCACCACGGCGGCGCGGGCACCACGACCGCCGCCGCCCGAGCCGGTGCGCCCCAGGTGGTGGTACCCCAGTTCGTGGACCAGCCGCACTGGGCCGCCCGCGTGGCCGAGCTGGGCATCGGCGCTGCACACGACGGCCCGACGCCGACCTTCGAGTCCCTGTCAGCCGCGCTCAGGACGGCCCTGGCCCCCGAGACGGAAGCACGGGCGAAGGCCGTCGCCGGCACGATCCGCACCGACGGGGCGGCGGTGGCCGCGAAGCTGCTCCTCGACACGGGCCACGCCGCGCCGATGAGCCGCGAAAAGATCTCCGCGATCGCTCACGCCGGCCACCCGATAAAGTCGCCGCTCGACGACGACTCGGTCAGCCGCCTGCTCGAACGCGGCCTCCCGCGAGGCGACGAGCGCGTGCTCGACCTGGGATGCGGCACGGCGGAATGGCTTCTGCGCGCCCTGACGACACGCCCGCACCTGCACGCCGAAGGCGTCGACGTCTCCGAAGTAGCTCTGCGGCAGGCCCGCCGGGCAGCGAGCGAACTCGGAGTCGACGAGCGCCTGGTCCTCCACCGACAGGAAGCCGCGGACTTCGGCTCTCCACAGCCGTTCGACCTGGTGATAAGCGTCGGCGCCACCCATGCCTTCGGCGGCCTTCTCCCCACCCTCGCGGCAGCCCGCAAGCACCTGGCCCCCGGCGGCCGCGTTCTGATCGGCGAGTCGTTCTGGGACCGCGCGCCGTCACCGGAGGCCGTCGAGATGTTCGGCGACCTCGACGACCTGGCGACCACCGTGGACCACGTCGTCGCCGACGGCTGGACCCCCGTCCACGGCCACGTCAGCACCCGCGGTGAGCTGGACACCTACGAGTGGGCCTGCTGGGGCTCACTGGCCTCCTGGGCTCTGGACCACCCTGCCGACCCAGCCGGCGCACAGGCACTGGAAACAGCCACCGCCCAGCGCTCGCAGTGGCTGCACGGATACCGGGACAGCTTCGGCTTCCTCTGCCTGGTCCTGCGCCGAACCTCGGAGTGATCGCGTAGGCCGCCGACAGGCCCGCGCACCCAAGACGTCCCCCGCACTGGGGGCCCGCCATGGCCGCCGCCCCGCGGCAGCCAGAAAGTGAGAAACAGATGCAACCGACGTTCGTACTCGTGCACGGAGCATTCGCGAACTCCTTCTCCTTCGCGCCCCTGCAGGCCGAACTCGGCCTCCTCGGGCACCGCTCGGTCGCCGTCGACCTGCCCGGCCACGGGTTCCAGGCGACCTTCATCCACGCCTATCAGACGCCGCAGGACCCCGAGGGTCTCGCGAGCACGCCCGGCTCGATCAAGGGCGTCACGCTCGCCGACAACGTCGCACACCTGATCGGAATCCTCGAACGGGCCAAGCAGAACGGCCCCGTGATCCTCGTCGCCCACAGCCGCGGCGGCGCCACGGTCACGGCCGCGGCCAACGCGCGCCCGGACCTGATTGACCGCCTCGTGTACGTCTCGGCCTGGGCCCCGGTCGACCTCGACGTCAACGACTACTACGCCGAGCCGGAGATGGCCACGGTCGACCCCACGGCCCTCGCCGCGGCGCTGGCCGGTAACCCCGCCGACCTCGGCCTGCTCCGCGTCAACTTCCGTACCACGGACACGGACGCGCTCGCGGCATTCAAGGCGGCCTTCTTCGCCGACGGCACCGACGAGCAGTTCCTCACCTTCCTCAACACCTTCCAGCCCGACGAGAACCTGGACGTCGGCGGCTCCGCCGACCGGGCGCAGGCCGCGACCTGGGGCCGCATCCCCAAGACCTACATCCGCCTGGCCGACGACATGAGCCTGCCCCTCGCCATACAGGACCGCCTGATCCGCGAGGGCAACGAGCTGACACCCGACAACCCGTACGACGTCCACACCCTGGAGGGCAGCCACCTGAAATGGCTGGTCGACCCCGCGCCGGCAGCCCGCGTCCTGGGCGAACTTGCCACGCTCCCGCCCCGTCCACTCAGGGCGTGACGGAAATGAGGTAAACGGTTCGGCGGTGGTGGGACAAGAAACGAGAGCCTCGGCACCACCACAGCGGCAGCCCTCGCCATCTGGCTACGAACGTGTCAGGTGAACCACAGCCCAGGGGAACGGCCGGTCCGGGACGCTGAACAGGACGTCGTCACATCCTTCGCATCGCTCAGCGCCGGCCTTCACCCGTGCCATGGGTGCCCATGGGAAGCTCTCGATGCAGTTGCAGCTCGAAATCGTGCATGCCACCACCGAGCACCCACCACGGGGCGGGCAGAAGCGACGGGGCATCCGGCATGTGCTGCATCACAGCATCCTTGCAGACCCTCTGGGCCGACCTTGATCGGCCGGACAAGTCCTAGTAGGGCTTGGTCATGTTGGTGCGAGGTCTGGCATGTCGCGGTGACAGGTGGGGCAGGCGCCGGTCCAGATCGCGAAGAGTGTCTGCAGCTC
>NZ_JBICXE010000108.1:0-10406 GCF_043200155.1 Streptomyces sp. NPDC048473 | reverse complement strand
CCACCTGGGCCATCGTCCCCAACACCGCATAGCAACAAGGGGCACCCCTGCCGGGACGCCCCTCCAACAACCAAGATCTTCATCGGCCTTCTAGGCGCAGTCCAGGTCGCGCAGGATGCGCTCGCACAGCTCATGCGTCTGCAGGGCGTCCCCGGCGCTCAGCACCTTTCCGGCCCGCACGGCGTCCAGGAAGGACAGCACGCTCTGCTCGATGCCGCGCTGGCGGGCCACCGGCACCCAGTCGCCGCGCCGCCGTACGCTCGGCTGCCCCTTGTGATCGATCACCTCGGCAAGGTTGACGACCTCGCGCTTGGAGTCCTGGCCCGAGACCTCCAGCCGTTCCTCGGTCGACCCGCTGAGCCGGTTCATCGCGCCGATTGCGGTGAATCCGTCACCGGCCAGCTGCAGCACGACATGGTGCATCAGACCGTCGCGGATCCTGGCCTGTACGACGGTGTGCTCGACCGGCCCCGGCGCCAGGAAGCGCAGGGTGTCGACGACATGGATGAAGTCGTCGAGCACCATGGTGCGTGGGTCCTCGGGCAGGCCCACCCGGTTCTTCTGCATGAGGATCAGCTCGCGCGGGTGCTCGGCGCACTGCGCGTAGCCGGGCGCGACCCTGCGGTTGAAGCCGACGGCGAGGCTCACCCCGCGCTCTTCGGCAAGGCTCACCAGCCTCTCGGAATCGGCGAGTTCATAGGCCAGCGGCTTGTCGACGTACGTGGCGACGCCGGCGTCCAGCAGCAGGCCCACGATCTCTGGGTGGACGGCGGTCGGGGCGTGGACGAACGCGGCATCCAGGCCCTCGGCGAGCAGCGATTCGAGGTCGGTGTGGCGTTGCCCTGACGGGATCCGGTGGGTCTCGGCGACCGCGGTCAGGGTGGCGGGGGTACGGGTCTGCAGATGCAGTTCAACCCCGGGCAGGGTCGTCAGAACCGGCAGATACGCCTTCTGCGCGATGTCGCCGAGCCCGATACAGCCGACCTTCACAGGGGTCTCCCTCTCACTGTTCAGCGCCGGCCGGCGCGGTGTTCACCGGGTGAGGGTGCCCCGTCGAGCTCTTCGAGCCGATGTCTACCGCGGTGACCTGTGCGCGTCCTTCGTCCGGGCAGCATACGTGTGCTGCGGTGGCTGCCAGTCCGCGATGCCGTCGAAGGTGCGCAGGACGAGAGTGGGCCCGAGCCGCGAGACGGTGGACATCAGGGCGTCGCGCAGCGCAACGGCCGGGGCACTGGTCAGGCGCATCAGCCGGGAGGCCTGTGCGGCCTTGCGGACGATGGCCGATGTGCGGGGCAGCCGGTCGGCCGTGTACGCCGCCAGACCCGCGCCGAGGTCCCCGCCGGGCGTCACATGGTGGGCGAGCACGATCGCGTCCTCGACGGCCTGGTTGCCGCCCTGGCCGAGGCTGGGTGCCATGGCGTGGGCGGAGTCGCCGACGAGGACGGTGCGGCCCCCGTGGAAGGACGGCAGGGGGTCGGTCAGCTGGTACACGTCGTTGCGGAGTACCTGTCCGGACTCGGCGGCGGCGATGATCGAGGGGATCGGGTCGTGCCAGTTGCCGAACCGGCGCATCAGCTCCGCCTTCTCGTCGTCGGCGGCACGGGCTCCGGCGGGGGCGACGGCGGCCCCGTAGGCGTAGATCCGGCCGTCCTTGAGGGGCTGGGTGCCCCAGAGTGCGCCGCGCCCCCAGGTCTCGTGCGGGGCGAAGGGCCGCTCGGGCGTGGGGACGACGATGCGCCAGGTGGTGAATCCGGCGTACGAGGGTCCGGGGTGCGCCGGGAAGAGTGCGCCGCGTACGCCCGAGTTGATGCCGTCGGCACCGATGACGAGGTCGGCCTCGATGTCCCCGGCCGCCGTCCGGACCACGGCGCGCGCACCATCCACGGCTCCCGGGTCCAGCAGTTCCGCGGCGGCATCGGTACGGACGGTGGAGTCGGGCAGCCGGGCCACGAGGCGGTCGACGAAGGTGGCCCGGTGCAACAGGACGATGGGGCCGCCGAACCGCTCGGTCGCGGCAGCGCTGTTCGTACGGGAGAGCCAGCGGCCGCTCGGCTTGCGCATACCTCCCTCCCCCTGCCAGGCGGCGAGGGACCTGATCTCGTCGCCGAGGCCGATGACGTCCAGGGCGCGATGGGAGTTGGGAGCCAGGGCGATACCGGCGCCCACGGGTTCCAGGGAGGCCCCGCGCTCCAGAACGGTGACCCGCCAACCGCACCCGTGCAGGGCCACCGCCGCGGTGAGGCCGCCGATTCCGCTGCCGATGACGACGGCATGGGGGTTCTCCATCACTCCTCCTCGAAACTACATCTGTAGTGGCAGATTCACCGTACTACAGCTGTAGTACGAACGGTAGGTTGGCTCCATGGCCACACGCACCACCGGCACCTCCCGGGCCGATCTCATTACCGATGCCGCCCTCGCGCTCCTCGCCGAACGCGGGATGCGCGGCCTGACCCACCGCGCGGTGGACGAGCGCGCCGGACTCCCCCAGGGTTCGACGTCCAATTACGCACGCACCCGGCAGTCCCTGCTGGAGGTGACGGTGCGACGGCTGGCGGAGCGCGAGGCGCGGGTGCTCGCCCCCGGTGAACTTCCGGTTCCGGGCGCCGGCAGGACGGACGGCCCGGAAGGCGGTTCGGGCGACGGTGCGGAGAACGGCCCGCACATCGGTCCGGAGGCGCTGATCGCCGGTCTCGCGCTGGCCCTGCACCGGTATCTCACCCGCCATCCCGAACTGCTCATCTGCCGCTACGAGCTCGCCCTTGAGGCCACCCGCCGCCCGGAGCTGCGTGAGTTCTTCGACGCGACGGGCCGGCAGTTCCGTGAGCCGCTGATGGCGCTGATGACGGCGGCCGGGTCGGCCGAGCCCGAGCGGCACACCCTGTCCCTGGTGGCCTGGTGCGAGGGATTGATGTTCTCGTGTGCCGCGGGGTCGTACCACCGCTCCGTACCGACCGAGGAGGAGCTGCGCACCGGCTTCACCGAACTGCTGCGCGGGATGCTCGGATCGCAGGGGGCATTGCGCTGACCGGCGTCACTCGTGCGGGCCAATCCCGGCTCCCCGGCTCACTCAAAGCCGGGTACACACAGCAGAGTTGATCAGGTGCAACGAACCAGAATCACCGTGAAGCTCCTGGTCGGCGTGGCGGCCGCGACACTGTCCGGCTGTGTGTCCGTGGCGCCGCAGCCGGACGTTCCGTCCCGGACCGGGACCAACAGGCCCGCCCAGGACCTGGCGCCACAGATCGTACGGCCACCGGTCCACGACAGCCTGGGAGTCGTACCGGCCCCCGATCCGTCCGCATCCGCCCCGGCGCCCGGCGCACCGCCGGACACCCGCCACGCCGCACCCCGCCCACCGCAGCAACGGGAGCACCCCGGGGCGGCGCAGCCCCGGCCGCGTCAGGCCCCGCCCGCCGTGACCGCGCCCGTCCCGGCCCTGCCGGCCCCCGTCACCGGGAAGGACGTCTGCGCACTGGGACGGGGTTACGGGCACTGGCCCGCGGGCAGCCCGGAGTCCCGGATCTGCGAGAAAACCTACGGCCGCTGAGCCCTGCAGGAGAGAGACGAGCGGGTGGCCCGTCCGCCGCGGACGGGCCACCCCTCACAGCTCCCGCAGCCTCAGCTCCAGCCGCGCGATCGCCGCGCGCACCCCTCCCCCGTATCCGTCGTCCGCCCCGTCGTCCGCAAGCACACCTGAGGCGGCGCGCGCCCGATCCAGATGGATCCGGGCCGCCTCGGGGCGGTGGAGCTTCACATAGTCCGCCGCGAGATTGAGGTGGAGCGAGGGATAGAACGCCCGCGCCGCGAGCGCATCCGAGTGCTGTGCCGCGCGCTCGTCGGTCAGGCTGCCGGCCGCGGTCAATGCCCTCAGGTCCCAGGCCAGCTCATCACCGGGGTCGTCCTGCGTGTCGGCCATGTAGTGGGCGAGGGTGCACCGGTGCAGGGCGTCCCCGTCCTCGCCGATCTCCGACCAGAGCACGCCGAAGCGGTTGCGGGCCTCCTCCCGGTCGCCGCCGTGCAGCAGCATGATCGCCTGGCCGATCCTGGTCATGACGGCATCCTTCGCCGCCTCCCGCTGCTCCGTCACTGCGGCCTCCCTGTCCACGTGCACCCGTTTCCGTTCGACGCTAGCCGCAGCCGCGCTCATTCCCGCTGAGGCTCGGGCGGGCGTCCCGGACCTGTCCACCGGGCGCGCGCCCCCGGCCCGGACCTGTCCGCCGGGCGCTGGCCGCAGGACCGGGCCGAAACCGCAGCGTCAGCCCAGGTCGGGGATGCGCCAGTCGATGGCCTCGTGCCCCTGCGCCGCCACCGCCTCATTGATCTGGGTGAACGGACGGGAGCCGAAGAACTTCTTGGCGGACAGCGGTGACGGGTGCGCCCCCTTCACCACCACATGGCGCTCCTCGTCGATCAGCGGAAGCTTCTTCTGCGCGTAGTTGCCCCAGAGCACGAAGACCGCCGGATCGGGCCGCGAAGCGACCGCGCGGATCACCGCGTCGGTGAACTTCTCCCAGCCCTTGCCCTTGTGCGAATTCGCCTCGCCCGCGCGCACCGTCAGCACTGCGTTGAGCAGGAGCACGCCCTGCTCGGCCCACGGCATGAGATACCCGTTGTCCGGGACCGGCAGGCCGAGCTCCTCCTTCATCTCCTTGTAGATGTTCCGCAGGGAGGGCGGCGTCTTCACACCCGGCCGCACGGAGAAGCACAGCCCGTGCCCCTGCCCCTCCCCGTGATACGGGTCCTGACCGAGGACAAGGACCTTCACCTTGTCGTAGGGCGTGGCATCCAGGGCTGCGAACACCTGATCGCGCGGCGGATAGACCGGCCCCTTGGCCCGCTCCTCCTCGACGAACTCGGTGAGCTCCTTGAAGTAGGGCTTCTGCAGCTCTTCGCCGAGGACGCCGCGCCAGGACTCGGGCAGCAGGTCGGTGTCGGTCACGTCAACAACCTCCGGTAAGTAATCAGTTCTTCGACCGAGAACCTACCGGGGGCCACTGACAACGGACCCTGCGAGCCCTTCCGGGGCCTACCAGCTGGCCTTGCGGTACAGCTCCCACATCTGCATGACCGTCTGCGGGTCCAGGGCCCGCTCGCCGCCGCCGATGTCCTCGCCCGCCGCGACGTACAGCTTGCCCTGCCACAGCGGCAGCAGCCGCACGTCGTCGACCAGGATCTGCTGGGCCCGTTCGAACTGCTTGCTGACCGCGCCCCGGTCGCTCTCCTTGCGGGTCTGCGGCAGCAGCTGCTCGGTGATCTCGCTCTTCATGTACGGCATCCCGGTGACGCTGTCCTTGCCCACGAACGGGGCGATGAAGTTGTCCGGGTCCGGGAAGTCCGGGAACCAGCCGCGGCCGAAGACGGGGTACTGGCCCTTGGTGAAGCCTTCCTGGAACTCCTTCCAGGGCTTGCTCTTCAGCGTGATCCTGAACAGCCCGGAGGCCTCCAGCTGTCGCTTCAGCTCGTCGAACTCGGGGGCCGTGGAGGAGCCGTACCGGTCGGTCGTGAACCAGAACGTCATGGCGACGGGCTCGGTGATGCCCGCCTTGACGAGGATCCGCTTCGCCTTGTCCTTGTCCGGGTCGCCGTAGGTGTCGAAGAAGCTGGTGGTGTGTCCGGCGATGCCCTTGGGGACCATGGAGTACAGCGGCTCGGCCGTCCCCTGGTAGACCTTGGCCACCAGGGCGTCACGGTCGACGAGCTGGGCGATGGCCCGCCGTACGGCCACATTCCCGGCGGCCGGATCCTCGGGGTTGAAGACCAGGAAGCGGATGTCCGCGCCGACCGTCTCGACAATCTGCAAATTGCTGTTCTTGTCCTTGTTGTCTTCCAGATTGACGACCTCCTCGGCAGTGAGTCCGCGGTAGATCGCGTCGATCTCGTTCTTCTTCAGCGCCGCGACCACGGGGGCGGATTCCTTGAAGTACCGGATGGTCACAGCATCGTTCTTACGGTTGGCGAAACCCTTGTAGTCCGGATTCTTCACCAGTTCGGCACGGTTCCCCGGCTTGTACGAATCCAGGAGATAGGGGCCGGATCCGGTGACCTTTCCGTCGGTGCGGACCTTGTGCTTCGAATAGTCGCTGGGCGCCACGAGCGACATCGCGGGCGTGGCGAGGATGAACGGGAAGGTGGCGTCCGGCTTGGTGAGATGGAAGACGACGATGTCGTCGCCCCTGGTCTCGATCCGGTCGAGCGAGCCGAGCATGCCGACAGGGCCGCCCTTGACATTGATGGCCGTGATCCGGTCCATGGAGTACTTCACGGCCTCGGCGTCGAGTTTGTCGCCATTGGAGAACTTCAGGCCCTTGCGGAGTTTGCACCGGTAGGCCGTGCTGGTCGTGTCGGTGAACTTGCACCATTCCGCTGCATCGGGCTCGGGGCTGGTGCTGCCGGTGGGGAAGCTCACCAGGGTCTGGAAGACATTCCGCATCAGTTCCCAGGAGTTGTCCCACGCCGCCGCCGGATCGAGGGTGGAGGGCTCGCTGGTCGTACCGACGACTATCTTCTGCTCCGTTTTCGAGCCGCTGTCGGAAAGAAGTCCGCAGCCTGCCAGCAGAGATAGGGAAGCAAGGACTGCAGCGGCCTGCAGACTGGCCCGGTAGAACACGTGAACGCTCCTCGATCAGCCATGGGTCGGCAGACCATACCGCAGTGCCCCGTCGGGTCAATCCACGGGCCCGACGGGGCACTTGAGTCAATCAGGGCCAAACCCGCTCAGGCCGTTCTCAGCTCACGCCCGCATTCAGGAAGATTCCGCCGTCGACCACCAGGGTCTGTCCCGTGATCCAGTCGCTCTGGCTCGATGTGAGGAACGCGGCGGCGCCGCCGATGTCCTCCGGAACCCCCAGCCGGCCGAGCGGATAGGCCGCGGCGGCCTCCGCCTCGCGGCCCTCGTACAGCGCCTGGGCGAACTTCGTCTTCACGACCGCGGGGGCGATCGCGTTGACCCGGACGACCGGCGCGAACTCGTGCGCAAGCTGAAGGGTCAGATTGACCATGGCGGCCTTGCTCATGCCGTACGCGCCGATGAAGGGCGAGGCGGAGATACCGGCGACCGAGGCGATGTTGACGATCGCCCCGCCGTTCTCCTTCTGCCATGCCTTCCAGGTCTGCTGGGCGAAACCGAGCGCCGAGATCACATTCGTCTCGAAGACCTTGCGCGCGACATTGAGGTCGAGCTCCGCGATCGGGCCGAAGACCGGATTCGTACCGGCGTTGTTGATCAGGAAGTCGACACGGCCGAACGCCTCCATGGTGCGCTCGACCGCCACCACCTGGTGCGCCTCGTCGTGCGCCTTGCCCGCCACGCCGATGACGCGGTCGGCGCCGAGCCGCTCGACGGCCTCCTTGAGAGCGTCCTCGCCGCGCCCGGTGATGCACACCCGGTCGCCGCGCGCCACGAGCGCCTCGGCGATGCCATAGCCGATGCCCCGGCTCGCGCCCGTGATGAGCGCGACCTTTCCACTGTCCTGCACAGTCATGATGTCCGTAACCCTTCGGGTCAGTTGAGCGGTCCGCCGGCGACGTACATGACCTGGCCGGAGACGAAGCCGGCCTCGTCGCCCGTGAAGAAGGCGATGGCGTTGGCGATGTCCTCGGGGCGGCCGACGCGCTGCACCGGGATCTGGGTGGCGGCAGCGGCCTGGAACTCCTCGAAGCCCATGCCGACCCGGGCCGCGGTCTGGGCTGTCATCTCGGTGACGATGAAGCCGGGTGCGACGGCGTTGGCCGTGATGCCGAACTTGCCGAGCTCCTTGGCGAGGGTCTTGGTGAAGCCCTGCAGACCGGCCTTGACGGCGGAGTAGTTGGCCTGGCCGCGGTTGCCGAGCGCCGAGGAGGAGGAGAGCGAGACGATACGGCCGAACTTGGCGTCCACCATGTGCTTCTGGACGGCCTTGGCCATCAGGAACGCGCCCTTGAGGTGCACGTTCATCACGGTGTCCCAGTCGGACTCGCTCATCTTGAAGAGCAGGTTGTCGCGGAGCACGCCCGCGTTGTTGACGAGGATCGTCGGGGCGCCGAGCTCGGCGGCGACCCGCGCGACCGCGGCTTCCACCTGGGCGCTGTCCGACACATCACAGCCGACGGCGAGGGCGGTGCCCCCGGCGGCGGTGATCTTCTCGACGGTGTCCTTGCAGGCCGCCTCGTCGAGGTCGAGTACGGCGACGGCGCGGCCCTCGGCCGCCAGGCGTACCGCGGTGGCGGCGCCAATGCCCCGCGCCGCTCCGGTCACGATGGCGACGCGCTGCTCGGTGGTGGACATGCTTGGTTCTCCTCGCCCTTGGATCGCGGCTCAGCGGACGTCGGGGCACCCCCGGCACGGAACCTTCGCGTGCGCGGAGCCTCCCCGATAACTGAGCAACCGCTTAGTACCTTCAGCAGACGAGACGCTAGAAGCCCTGGCACTCGGTGTCAACGGCCCACGGCCGCAGGGGCGCATGTCACACCCGGCGGCGCCGCTGCCGCAGTGGCTGCGGGCGGCGCCGCGGGGCGGCGGATCAGCGCACCAGCAGGTCGAGCAGCCGCTCGACCTCGGCCTCCGGGTCGGTCGTGAGGCCGCTGTGCACGGGGCTCGGCTGGACGACGGTGGAGCGCGGGGCGATCAGCCAGCGGAAGCGGCGGCCGGCGTCGTCGCGGGCCGCCTGGCCCGCGTCCGTACCGCCGCGGCACACGCCCTCGACGGCGTGCAGGGCGGCCCGTACACCGACCACGTCGGCGGTCGGGTCGAGGGCCTTCAGCTTGGTCTCGTCGAGATGGGTACGGGCGGCGACGAAACCCTGCGCGTGGCAGTAGACGACCACGCCCGCGTTGAAGAACTCGCCGCGCTGCACCCGCGGCACCACGCGCAGCAGCGCGTATTCGAAGACATCGCGCTTGATCACCGCTGGCCGTCCTTGTCGTTCTTCTTCTTGGTGGGGTGCGGCCAGGGGGCGAGGTGTTCGGTGAGCCAGCCGGGGGCCTGGGACGGCTTGGGCTCGGTGGGGCCCTCCATCGTGATCCGCTCATGAATGGTGGCGGCACGCGGCAGCAGCGCCTCCACATAGGCGCGGCGCAGCTCGTCGGTGGAGTCGAAGCCGGGCTCGTCCACCAGCCACTCGTCGGGAACATCGGCCGCGACCTCGGTGAGCAGCTCCTCGGTGACCAGCGGGGCAAGCTCGGCGGCGGCCGCCGCGACATCGGGGGCGAACGGGGCGAGCGCGTGATCCGAGGCGTTGTACGGCTTGGCGGCGGAGACCTGTGCGCCGGGCCAGTTGTGGTGCCAGATCATGGTGGCGCCGTGGTCGATGAGCCACAGGTCGCCGTGCCAGATCAACATGTTCGGATTGCGCCAGGACCGGTCGACGTTGTTGATCAGCGCATCGAACCAGACGACACGCCCGGCTTCCCGCGAGTCCACCTGGTAGGCGAGCGAGTCGAAGCCGATCGAGCCGGGCAGGAAGTCCATCCCGAGATTGAGCCCGCCGCTGGCCTTCAGGAGCTCCTGCACCTCCTGGTCGGGCTCGGCGAGCCCGATGACCGGGTCGAGCTGGATCTGTACGAGGTCGGGGACGCGAAGGCCGAGCCTACGGCCGAGCTGTCCGCAGATGACCTCCGCGACCAGTGTCTTGCGGCCCTGTCCGGCGCCGGTGAATTTCATGACGTACGTGCCCAGATCGTCGGCCTCGACGATCCCGGGGAGCGATCCACCCTCCCGCAGGGGCGTGACATAGCGGGTCGCGGTGACTTCTGTCAGCATTTCCCCAGGCTATACGGACCGGCTCCCTGGAGATCCACGGACCGGTGTCAGGGCCATACAGCCTGAGGAATCACCCCGATCAGCCCTGGGGAGAATCTGGGGAGTTTTGGCCGACGGCCCGCTCCCCGAGGAAGCCGTCGATCACAGCCCGGCCCCGATTCCCGGCATCCGGCATGAAGTGCGCGTAGTAGCCAAGCGTAATCGACGGCGATGAGTGCCCAACCGCTGGGCCAGGGTGACGACAGACTCGCCTGCCTCCAACATGACCGAGGCATAGGTGTGCCGCAGCGCGTGGAAACCGTCCTTTGGAGCTGCAGCCCACTGCCAGGGCTTGGCCCCCTGAGGCCGCTGGGGGATGACCTCAGCCTTGGCCGGAGCAGGCTTCCACGTATAGGTGTTCCATGTATTGACGGCGATGGCGTTGCCAAATCGGGTGGTGAGCAGCAACGAGAACGTTTCCGTCGGCCTGTCCTCTCCTGGCCGCCCCCAGGGAAGCTCGACCGCCACGGGCGGGAAATCCTTCACATGCCTTTTCAGCTCTTCAGCCACAGACGGCGGCATGTCAACCATTAGGAGCGGTGGGTGAGTCTGGGGTGGAGCCGGTCCCAGGCCCGGGCGATGGCGGTGCCGTAGAGGCGGGTCCTGGTCACCGTCTGCGCGTCGGGTG
>NZ_JBICXE010000107.1:6277-10433 GCF_043200155.1 Streptomyces sp. NPDC048473 | reverse complement strand
CCACGAACGGCGACACGAGAACGCCTTCGACGAAGCCCTCACCACAGCCCGCACCACACCCCCAGACCCCGACACCAACCACCCCACCACCCCCAACACCCCCGACACCCCCACCGCCTCGGACACCCCCAGCACCTCGGACACCCCCGTCTCGGACACCCCCGCCGCCTCGGACATCTCTGGCGCCTCCGGCGCTGAGGAAGGTGCCGGTCCGCTGCCTGCCGGCCACTCCGGCGCCGGGGATGGCGGGACCGTGCGGCAGACCCTGGACCAGGCCCAGCTCCCCACCGATGCGACCGCGCCCCCGGCCCGGATTACCACCGTCTCCGAGCCCGCCTCCGGCATGCCGCACACCCTCACCACCACCCTCACCACCGGCGGCGAGATCGGAGCGCGACACCCGGAAAGCGATCAGCAACTCCTCCAGCAACCCGCCCCGGCACATCCCCGACCGGCCCCTCACCCCGCAAACACCCACCCATACCCGGCTACCAACACCACCCCGGCACCGCCAGAACCCGCCCGACCCGACAACCAGAGCACCACCACCCACACCGGTGTCGGTTCCGGCAGGTTCTCCGGGGTCGCGGCGGTGACCTCGGCCGGTGGGGAGGAGAGGACCGCCCTTACTGATGCGGAGAGCTCCGTGTCGCAGACCGCCCCCCAGGCGTCTGTCCCCGTGCGCTTTGAGGCCTCGTCCGTGTCATCCGAAGAGAGCGGGGAGAGGACGCCTCGGGAGAGGGAGTTGTTCGCGACCTCCCCGATGACCGGGTCCGCCCCTGCACGGACCGGGGACGGGGGCGGGGCGCCGGGACAAGTGCGGGCCGCCCGAGGCGTTTCCGGCGGTGAGCCGCCGCTCCGTGGGCCCGCGGAGCGGGAGGGCGGGACCGGGCAGGCCGGCCGGACGGGGCCGGCGGCCGAGGTGTTCACCATACTGACCGGCCCACGGGACACCCACCGTGAACCGGGCGGGCAGCAGGCCCTCATGCCCCCGGGACAGGAAAACACCGGGGCCAAGGGCCCGGTCCGCGCCGCGGATGTCCGGCGCCGCCCCGGCGGGACCGGGCCGGGCTCATCGGCCGGAGGGCAGCGGTCCCGCCAGGCCACTGAAGTACCACGCCCGGCAGGTACGGGCCCGCGGCCCTTCCCCCGGCAGGCATTGGTCGCGGCGGTGGACCGGCTCCGGACGGAGGTGTCGGAGGCAGCCGCTGACACCGCCGGCAGGGCGGACCAGCGGGAGAGTGCGCTGATCGACTGCGTCGTGTTTTTGCAGGGACTGCAACGAGGACTGTATCCTTCGCAGCCGCTTGCCCCGGGCCTGCCCCCGGGCGGCACCTCGCACTTGAACGGGATCCGGCCGGCGGTCGCCGTGGACGACTGGGTCCTTGGCACGGGACGGGTCGAGGAACGGATCGCCAAGGGCCCCGGATGGGAAAGAGTCCCGTCCTGGGAAGCTCTGTCCCAGGCGGTGCTGGACGCCGGCCGGGGCGCGACCGCCTTTGTTCTGTGGCGTCAGTCATCGGGCACCGGCCACGCTTTCGCGGTGCACCACACAGCGGACGCCGGGGTGCAATGGGTCGAGCCCCCGGCCGGGTCCGGTTATCGGCGGGTATCACCCAAGGAACCCGAGCGAGACGCGCACCACGCCCGTGCCGTGGTGGTCGACGGCACGGGCCGGGTCCTCCAAGACGCCCTCCGCGGGGCCGGCAGTGCCCCGGATGACCCCTTCACCCGCCCCGCGGCCTCACGATCGAGGGTGGCCGCACTCACCGACCCACCACGCTCCCTCGACTACGCGGCGATGGGCTGGGAGGTGGAAGACAGACATATTCTCCTGGGCCCGGAAATGCCGAAGGGAACACTGCTCGCCCAGAACGCGTACCTGGATGTGGTGATCGGTTTTGCTGAATTCTTCCGCGCTGGCGACGGCGTGTGGCACGCGACGATCCACGATGCGGTACGCGACGCACCACCGGGCCAATCCCCACCGGAAAGGGATTCTTTTGCCATTGTTGAATTCGTCTCGAAAAAGAGCGCGGGCCTGCTGGAAGAGATACTGATTCCCTTCACGGAATCCCTGGCTCATACAGAACGTGCCCGCGACGAACTGGGCCTGGCCGATAGCCGGAACCGTGTGCTGCCATTGTGGGAAGCGCTCACACCGGAAAACGGATGGACAATCACCGAACACGGGCAGGAATTCTCTGTCGCTCCCGCGATCGGAGGCTCCCGCCATCCCGCCTACACGCATATCACGACCGGCACGGTACCCAGCGGCTTGACGGCCGCCCTGGGAATCGCCAAGAACTACGCCCACGGATCAGCAAATGTCGCGCCGTTCTTCTTCGGGGCGGAGAGGTTCGGCCAAAAAATAGCTCTCTTGTACGTGAGAGAGATAACTGGTGATCCTCTCCTGGAGAAAAACGACCTTCATCTCCTGCGGAGCATCCCAGAGATCGACGAGGTCTGGGGATATTCCTGGCTCTTCTTCAGCCACGTCTCGGCCAATCCGTTGCAGACCCGGTTCTTCCCATCAGAATTCTTGGTGAAGAATATTATATTGGTGGGCTCCCGCACACCGTTCGGTGTGCGCCTCGGAGCATTGCATCCACGCGTCCAAGATTTCTTCTCCCGCAATCACGACTTGATATCCTGGGCCTTCACGGGCCACCTGCGACAGCTGATACAGGACTATCGGACCCTCACCCGGTCCCGCGCGCCCGACGACACCGGTCACCTGATGAGTGAGACCACATGGTCCGGGCTCACCACCCAGGAATTCCTCACCGCGGTCCTGCGGGGACACACCAGCCAAGGGACCGAGGTCAGCCAGAACGAGACCGTCGGGATAACGGACCACCACGAGCGGGACGACAACGAGGGAACCCTGGAATTCGCACAGGACCTGATCGAATACCGGGCCCTCAACCGCGGCGGGAACGACCTCCGCATGCCCCCGGAAGACCTCCGCCTCATAGCCGAAGAAATCCACCACATCGTACAACGCTCCTACCGGCGGGCCGAAACCTTCCCCGAACCCCTCTCCCACACCGAACTATCCAACTCCATCGCGACCATCCGCCAGCACCGGGCCGTCCAGGTCCTCCAGTCCTTCGTCCGCGCAGCCACCACACCCCTGCCCAACCCGCAACCGGGCGGCCCCCCGCAAGGAATCCTGAGTGAACCCCAGGCCATGCACCTCAGCGAAACACTCGGCGCCTTCGCCCTGGGCCTCCCCCCAGACCCCTCCGCACTCCACTTCCTGACTTCCCTCATCAACGCAACGAACCCCCAGAACCATCCACCCACACAACCCCGGCTATTCACCCCCCACATCCCCGCACACCTGGCGGAACAGGCCACCCACGCCCTCCACCTCATCCACCAGGAAACCACCACAAGAAACCCCACCACAGAAACCCGCCACTACGAACCCCACCCGACTCCCACCCCCCCACCATCACTGACAACAGCAACCGACAACTTCTACGACCGCACCCCATCACCCGACCAGGACACCCTCCGTCCAACCAACGGAAATCATCACACCCTCAACCCCCACCACAATCCACAAAACACCCACCAAACAGGACAAGAAACCTCCAGTTCCACCGACGCACCCACCCACCGAACCCCCACCCCCCACACAACCAACCCCCCACCCACTCACAACACCCAGACCACCACACCCCAAGTGGCGGTGACGGCTACAACCCCGGCCGCACAAGACCCGCACCACCCGCCGACGGAATACAACAAACTCACAGGAGTAAATACCCATTGGACCGATTGGCAGCTGGTCCGAGCGATCGGAAAGTACTACGGTCAATACCCCGACCAGAAGGGGATCTTGCCCCACCAAACGGTGAACATCGACATCGGTGCCGAAAGACCAATCCCTCTCGGTAACTTTCTGTACCAATTCCAGAGCCGCGGCAAGGTAAGAGTCTCGGCGGAACTGTTCAACGCGCTCACGAGCACAGCAGGACTACTCGTTTCCAAGACCCCGGACAAAAACAAAAAATATTGGCTGAAGAAAGCCCGCGAACGGCCACGGAATGATGAGCAGCACATCCGAGCGGTCGAAGACTACTACGGTCGACACCCCGACCAGAAGGGATTCTTTCCCCCCGCCACGGCGAGCGTCGACATCGGC
>NZ_JBICXE010000107.1:0-6181 GCF_043200155.1 Streptomyces sp. NPDC048473 | reverse complement strand
TGCACGATTTCCAGAGACGTGGCAGGGTGCACGTCTCGGCGGCACTGCGTGAAACACTCACGAGCACAGCAGGACTACTCGTTTCCGAAACCCCGGACAAAAACAAAAAATATTGGCTGAAGAAAACCAGCGAACGGCCACGGAATAAATCGGCGAAGTGGTCCGATGAGCAGCACATCCGAGCGGTCGAAGACTACTACGGTCGACACCCCGACCAGAAGGGATTCTTTCCCCCCGCCACGGCGAGCGTCGACATCGGCGCCGAAAAACCATGCTCGATCGGTCTCACTCTGCGCGATTTCCAGAGACGTGGCAGGGTGCACGTCTCGGCGGCACTGCGTGAAACACTCACGAGCACAGCAGGACTACTCGTTTCCGAAACCCCGGACAAAAACGGCAAACACTACCTTTTGGCGCGGTCCGGGCCGGCCTTCTCTGGCGGGGAAGGCTCGCTGGCCGATCCCATGGACCCGGCTGCGGTGGGTCCCGTGGTCGCGGCCGTGGCGCGGGCCGGTCTGGAGGTCCGGGAGGTGCCGGGCGACGGGGACTGCTTCATGCACGCCCTGATCATCTCCGGCGAACTGACCGGACGCGACGGGAGGCCACTGACTGCCGGCGAGGTCCGCGCATCACTCGCCCATGCCCTCCGAGGAGACCTGGCCCTCTCCCCCGGCCAGCGCACTCTCTGGCCCTTCCTGGACACCCAGGCCGCCACCAGCCTGAACGAAGATCTGGCCACCCGGCAGGGCTTTCCCCCCGGTCACCCTGACCACCTCAGGTACATCAGCTTCTTCCAGGACCGACGGAACGACCGCGGCGGCCTGGCCGACATTGAACGCCGACAGATCGTCGACCTCCTGGCCACCCCCGGCCAGTACAACAACGTCACCGGCGACCTCGCCCCACTCCTCGCCGCCCTCCTCCTCGGCCGCTCGCTGCACATCATGAACATCACCCCCCACTCCACCCACCTCGCCTTCCACTCCTACCTCGACATTCCCGGCACCAACCCCATCCACCTCATCCGCCACGGCGCCGGCACCGGACACTGGACGGCCACCCGCCCCACCCCCACCACCCTGCTCACCGCCCACGGCCTGACCGCCCCCACCCCCACCGAACTCCACGACGCCCACACCCGCCTGACCCCGGCACCAGGAGCACCCGCCCCCTCCGCCCAACTGACCGCCACCCTCATAGCCGGCCAGCGCGCCATCAACCCCATCCTGCAAAACCACGGCCACCCCACCGCCACCCCCACCGAAATCCTGAACGCCCTCCACCACCAAAATCCCCACACCTTCGCCCCCGGCCCACCCCACCCGGCACCCGACTACCACACCGCCGCCACCCACATCACCCATCAACGCCACACCAACAACCCAGCCACCACAACCACCGGCCAAACACCCCCCACCCAGGAAATCCCCCACCCCCACACCCCGACAAGAACCCATTCCAACTACCGGCCCACCACACAGACACACCCCGAGCTGTTCGGCACGGCAACCCGGACCGCCGCCCCACAAGCAGACCAGAACACCCTTCCCGGTCTCCCCGCAACCACACCCGCCGACCAGACCAATACCCACGACACTTCCAGCACGGAAAACACCTGGGACACCTGGGACCCCTGGGGCCAGGAGGGCGGCTTACGGGCCCAGTACAGCACGGGGACCGAGTTCAACCCGGCCCCCGACGCCCCCCGGCCGACGAACGAACCAGACAGCACCGCACCGGAAGCCATCGGGGGAAACCCGGACATCTTCATCGGCAGAGTGAACACCGACCACGTAATGAGAACCGGCCTCACACAAGCACTCCACGACGCACCACCCACCACCCCCCTGACCACCGCGCTGACAAAAGCATTGGCCACCTACCGGCCAAACCAACCCGAACCCACCCCCGCCAATCCCACCACCAGCCGGCCCAGCGGCGCACACCCCACCCACCCACTACAAACTACAAACAACAACAACCAAAACGAACCAACTATCGCCGACCGCGTATTCGCCGACCTCACCGGCCACCCACACCCGGCCACCGAACCCACAATGGGCCAGACCACAACACCCCCTCCCCCAACGACCGAAAAACACCGGACAGCAACACACCCCGCAAAGCCGAATGAGAGCACCACCGCACAGGCGGGCCTGGCACTCGCACACGATTCGCATTTCCGGACGTTCCTGAACACGGCTCTGCACCGCCTTCCCCGCCACCCGGACACGACGGTCACAGTCGAACCGGACACCCTGGCAGCGGCCTACGCGCAACTGCCACCCCCGTCCCAGGACCTGTCCCGGCCCGTGCAACTGGCCCCCCTCATCGCGGCACTCCTCACCCACGGCCAACTTCCGGGCCTACCTGGAGGCGCCTCGACACCCCATCACCGCCCCGAGGAGAACCCCCAAGAAGACAGCGACAGCGACTCCCCCTTCGCCCCCTCCGACCTGAACGACACCGACGAGGAACCTCCCACCCCGCCCACCCACCACCTCGCATTACCCACCCGTACCACCCCCGGACCGGGACCGGCCTCCCCCCAGGACGACAACAAGAAATTCCTTATAGCCCTCCTCGAATACAAGGAAGAAAAAGAATGGGACGGCGATAAACTCCTCCAAAGAACGAAAGCGCCGTTCGAGGGAAACCCCTTTCCGATCGGTCAGGTCCTGTACGATATCCGGAATGGTGATCGTCAGGTGTCGGCAGATACCCTGGCGCAACTTAGGAAAGCTGGCATCCAGCACCTGGACAATATAGTAACAAAGAACAGAAAAACCAAGGAATCATGGGAGGAAGAAGACTTAGTGCGAGCCCTCCTCCAATACAAGCAAGCCCAGAAATGGGACGGCTGGAAGCTCACCCGAGGAACGACAACAATGTTCAAGGGAAGGCGTTTTCCGATTGGTAGATTCTTGTCCGACATCCGACGAGGCGAAAATCGTCAGATTTCGGCCGACGCCCTGGCACAACTAAACCAGGCTGGCGTCCATGACCTGGACCTTGCGGTCATCAAAACCAATTCCCCCCGGGAGAACAGGGCGGACGAAGATTTCATCGTAGCCCTCCTCGCGTTCAAGGAAGAAAAAGAATGGGACGGCGATAAACTCCTCCAAAGAACGAAAGCGCCGTTCGAGGGAAACCCCTTTCCGATCGGTCGACTCCTGTCCGCAATCCGGATGGGCAGTCGTCAGGTGTCCGCCGAAACGCTGACACAACTGAAGGAAGCGGGCGTCCTGCACCTGGACAACGCGGTCACTGCAACCAAAAGAACTAGGGAGATTCGGGGGGATGAAGATTTCGTGCAAGCCCTCCTCCAATACAAGCAAGCCCAGAAATGGAACGGCCGGAAACTCCTCCAAAGAACGAAAGCGCCGTTCGAGGGAAACTCCTTTCCGATCGGTCAGGTCCTGTCTGACATCCGGAATGGCAAGCATCCGGTGTCCGCCGAAACGCTGGCACAACTGAAGCAGGGAGGCGTCGAACTACTGGAGGAAGTGAATTTGAGGCGCAGCGTAGCCAGAAAAGGTGGCAAAAGAGTGGCGCGCGAAGACCTGATCCACGGCCGACCGATTAAACGGCCGCGCGGGCGGGCCGACGCGACGGGCCAATCTGCCCAGCAGCAGGCTGGTGGCTCGCTGCCGGGCGAGGATCTGGATCCGGTCGCGACACTGTCCCCGGATGCGCGTCCGGGCCCATCCGGTGCTCCGGACGGGCCCGAAATTCCGGCCCCGGACGCACTTCACGGCCCGGCCGATGGCCTGGACAAAGACAAGTCCCCGGATAATTCTGCGGACTGGACCAGTCTCCTGCCCCCGGACGCGCTTTCTCACCTGACCGGTACTCTGGACCAGGACGGGGTCCCGGGCTGGGTCGCTGGGCCCTGGGCACCGGACCCGCCTCACGCACTTCCCGGCCCGGCCGATGGCCTGGACAGAGACAGGACCCCAGACGGGAGTGACTCTGCGAACTGGGTCGGCGGGGAGGGGGACATGTCCGTACCGGAGGCGGCCTGCACGCTCACCGACCCGCAGCTCCAGGCCCTGCAGGAGCAGGGACTTCAAGCGGTCGATGTCCCCCATGACGGTGACTGCTTCTTCCACGCCCTGCTGACAGCGGAGATCCTCGAGCCCTTCCCGGCCGGCCTCACCCCCGGACACCTCCGCGAGGATCTGGCCCGGGAACTCACCGAGGACCTGAGCCGGCTGCCGGAGGACCGGATCCGGTGGCCGTTGCTGGACGTCCTGGGGCAGAGCGCGGCCGCCGCAGACGAGTTCCGCCAGGTCCTCACCGACATCCCCCCCCTCCAGCAGCTCGGCATAGACATGGGCATGAGGAACGACGCCATTGCCCTGCAAAACCAGATCCTGACCCTGACCACACAAGACTGGTCCGACCAGGACCGCAACAGAATCATCCAGGCCCTGGCCTCATCCGGCGTCTACGACAACGCATCCGGTGACATCGCCCCCGTTGCCGCCGCTTGGATCTACAACCTCCGCATCAACGTGATCACCCCCCAAGGCACCTCGTACCCCATCGGCCCCCACAACCCCCTCCGCGAACTCACCCTCATCCGTCAAGAACACAACCCCAATACCCCCCACGACCACTGGCTCGCCACGAGGGGCACACCCGCGACAGGCATGGCTGCGACCGGCGCATCCGCCACCGTCCCACCCGGACCCACAGCCGTCGCCGTCTTCGGTGACTCCTTCGGGGAAGCACACACCTGATTCATGACGCTGGTCGGGTCGCCCGGGGGGATCTCACCCCCGGGCGACCCGAGCACTGGCGGGCGAGCATCGTCGCGGGCATGGTGGGCTCTACGACGCTCTGGCCGCAGGCCGGGTGGACATCGCCCGGCTGCGACGGGTGTTGGCCGCGGTGCCGCGGGTGGCGGATGGTCGGCTGGTGCTGGCCGCCGACATCACCTGCTGGCTGCGGCCCAGCGCGCACACCTCACCGCAGCGGATCCTGTGTCACACCTACGGACGGGGCAAGGACCAGCACATTCCTGTTCCCGGCCGGCCGTACTCGGTGATCTGCGCGCTGGAGACCGGTCGCAGTTCATGGACCGCACCGCTGGACGCACTGCGTCTGACGCCGGGAGCTGATGCCGCGACTGTCATCGCGGGCAGATGCGTGAACTCCTCGAGCGGCTGATCGCGGCCGGGCAGTGGAAGGACGGCCCCGGAGATCCTGATCGTGGTAGACGCCGGCTATGACGTGCCCCGGCTGGCTTTCCTGCTGAAGGATCTGCCGGTGCAGGTGCTGGGCCGGATGCGTTCGGACCGCGTCCTGCGCCGCACGGTCCCGCCCCGCGAGCCCGGCACCCGGGGCCGCCCGCCCCGTCACGGAGGCGAGTTCGTCTTCGGTGACCCGGGCACCTGGAAGACACCCGACGCGCAGACGGTGACCAGGACCCGCCTCTACGGCACCGCCATCGCCCGGGCCTGGGACCGGCTCCACCCCAGACTCACCCACCGCTCCGCATGGACGGCCCAGTTCGGCGCTCTGCCGGTCATCGAGGGAACCGTGATCCTTCTTCAAGTCGGCCGGTTGCCCAGCGGCGCGACGCCGAAGCCGGTGTGGCTGTGGTGGTCGGGCATCGACGCCACCGCCCCCGACGCCGACGTCGACCTGCTCTGGCAGGCGTTCCTGCGAAGGTTCGACATCGAGCACACTTTCCGACTGTTCAAGCAGACCCTGGGCGGGACCTGCCCGAAGATTCGCAGCCCCGAAGCGGCCGACCGCTGGCCCTGGCTGATCCTCGTGGTCTTCACCCAGCTCCGGCTCGCCCGCCCGCTGGCGGCCGACCTGCGTCGGCCGTGGGAGAAGCCAAGCCCGGTGGACAGACTTACCCCTGCTCGGGTCCGCCGCGATTTCTGGCATCTCCGCCCGAAGACGGCCTGCCCTGCCCGAGCACCGAAATTCTCCCAGCCCGGCCCAGGAAGACCAATCGGCCGCGAGAACAACCGGCCCACCCCACGCTACGACGTGCACACAGTCAGCAAACCGGGCCCCGCGAAGCGACGGACAAAGAAATCAACGACCCCACGTCCACGCCGCACAGGTTAAGTGCGTTGTGGCAAAGGGAGTCCCTGTTCGATGAGCGGGGGCTTCTTCGTGCTCGGAGCATGACCGTGGAGGGGTAGGGGCAGGCAGCGGA
>NZ_JBICXE010000106.1:0-10512 GCF_043200155.1 Streptomyces sp. NPDC048473 | reverse complement strand
CGAAGGGCCATACCTTCATCTCTTGCACAGCACCGCTTTCAGAACTTCGCCTACATAAAGCTCCTCTCAGCGTTCGTGGCACACCGTATGTTCGATTTCCTTGTCACGCCTGGACCCGCGCGTCCGTACTCGTTGCCCGGCTCTGGTCAGCGCTCCCGCGCGAGGTCTGTGTCGATCCGGGTCTCTGCGGTACGGGCCATCATCCGCACCCGACAGCCGCTGACACGCCCCTGCATCTGGCGGGGGTTTTCGCACAGCCCAGAACGGGATTGTCAGTGCTACCTGCTATCTCCTGTCCTGTCAGATTGGCCGCTGTATGCGACAGATCGTGCAGGAGATGCGATTTTATGCCTTTTATTGCTCTTCATCCGGAAGCGGGCCGCGTCGACGCTACCCAGCCCGACCTCGGGGCCGGCCTGAAGTGGTCCGGGGTCTACAAGGTCTCACCCCGCGTTGCGCTCACCTGTCCGGAGTGCGCGTGGGGTGTACACGCCAAGCACTCTCCGAAACGTGTGCGGTTCTTCTGCCACGACGGCGGGCGGCCGCCGGAGTGCTCCCTGGCGAACGAGTCCTGGGAACACCACATGCTCAAGCTGGAGATGGCCGGAGCCATTCGCGCGGCCGGCTGGTTCGCCGAACTCGAGGTCGCTGCCGCCGACGGCTCCTGGAGGGCCGACGTGATGGCGACTTCGCCCGACAGCGAGCAGCGCATGGCGTGGGAGGCGCAGCTTTCCCCTGCCACGGTGGAAGACATCGCGGCGCGGACTGACCGGTACGCGGCTGAAGGCGTCAGCGTGTGCTGGGTGTCCCCCCACAAGCGCCCGCCGGTGTGGCTGGGGGCTGTGCCGTCCGTGCGTGTACGGGTGCCCGAGGGCGTTGACGAGTCCTGGGTCGTGGACGACGGTCTCGGCAGCTTCGTCTCCAGCGGGTGGTTCTTCCAGGAGGCGGAGCTGGCCCAGTTCGTGAGGTGGGTCCTTCGCGGTCAGCTGCGCCCCTGGCGGAGCCTGCCGCGTCACCGTGAGGTGACACGGATCGTCGGTGAGGAGACTCGCTGGTTTGTCCGTGATCTGTGGTGGGCCTCCCGCCAGTCGGCGGAGGCGCAGAGCGCGTACGAACGAGAGCGGGAGCAGCGGGCGGAGGATGCGCGTCGGCGTGAGGCGCGGAGGCAGGGGCTGGAGGCGGCGTCCAGGGAGCGTCGTAAGGCGTGGCTGGCTTCCCCCGCTGGTCAGAAGGCCCAGCGCAGGCGCCATGAGGCCAAGGTGCAGAGGGCTGCGCAGAAGCTGGAGCAGAAGGTATCCGCCAGTCGGCTTCGGGTGCGGCGCGAAGAGGAAGAATCCCGGCATCGGGCGGTGCTTCGAGAGCGCCGGGTCCTGGAGGAATTTGTGCGGGAGCAGGAGCTCGATGCCCAGCGGCAGGCCGCTCTGCGGGAACTGGAGCTGCGGGCCCACGCCACTGGAGAGCGGTGGTGGGCGTTGCTGTCTCGTCCGAAGGTCGAGGAGCTGTTCAGGGCCGTTGTCGACGCGGCATGGAGGCGTGAGCGGGTTCGGGTTCGGATTCCCGAGGGCGGCGGCGTTGCGGCGAACTTCGCCTACGGGGTTCCGGTGCATGCTTTCAACCGGCTGTACGGAATCGTGCGCCCCTGCCCGGAGTTGCTTCCTCTCTCCCCCCAGTTGATCTATCAGCAGGTCTTCGCCCGTGACGCGGAGGAGGCGAGGGCTTTGGAGGCGGGCGGCCTGCGTGCCGGGCGCATCACCCACTTCGGTCTTGCCGGCCACGAGCCGTCCCTGTCCTCCCGGACTCAGTAGGGACGCAGGCCGGTCCTGGACCGAAGGGCCGGTTGTCAGTGGCACCTGGTATTTCCTGTCCTGTCAGATACGTCGCGAATTACGCCGGATCGCCGGGAGATGCGATTCATGCCTTTCACCGCGCTGCATGCCGACCACGGCCGCCTCGATGCCACCCTGGCCGACCTGGGACACAGGCTGGACTGGTCCCAGGTCCACAAAGCCCGCCCCCGCCCGCCGCTCACCTGCCCGGAGTGTGAATGGGGCCTGCACGCCAAGGTCTCCCGCTCCGGGTTCAGGTTCTTCGCCCACGACCCTGGACGGCCGTCTTCCTGCGAGTTGTCGAACGAGTCGCGGGAACACCACATGCTCAAGCTGGAGATGGCGACCGCGATCCGGGACGCCGGATGGTTCGCCGAACTCGAAGTGCCGGCCGCGGACGGCTCGTGGCGCGCGGACGTCATGGCCACCTCCACGGATGGAACCCAGCGCATGGCCTGGGAGGCCCAACTGTCCCCCATCACCAACGACGACATCCAGGAGCGCACCGAGCGCTACCGGGCCGAGGGGATCCTGGTGTGCTGGGTGTCCCCGAACGAGAAGCCGCCGCAGTGGATCAGCGCAGTGCCCGCGGTTCGGGTGCGCGCGCCGGAGGACCGGGGACAGGTCTGGGTGGTGGATGACGGGGTCGCCGGGTTCGATTACGCCGCCGGCAGCTGGGTCTTCCGCGAGGAGCAGCTGCAGAAGTTCGTCCGCTGGGTGCTCCACGGGCAGCTCGTGTCCGTGGAGAGCTATCCGCGCTACCGACGGGTGCCTCGTGTGGTCGACGGCGAGCGGCTGCGGTTCCGTCGGGGCCGGTGGTGGACATCCCTGCAGTCGGCCGACGCCCAGACGCGGCACGAGCTGATGCGGCAGCGCCAGGAAGCGGCGAAGGAGGAACGCGAGGAGCGTCAGCGGCTGCAGGAAGAGGCTGCCGAACTCCGCCGGAAGGAGGCGGAGGAAGAGGAGCGGATCCGGAAGGCGGAGGAGACCGCTCGCCGGAACAAGCAGCAGGAGGAAGAGTCCCGTATCCGTATGGAGGCCCGGCGCCGGCGGTGGGCCGAGGAGGAAGCCCGTCGCGCCCAGGAGAAAGCCGAGGAAGCGCGGCGTCTCGCCCGGGAACAGGCCGAGCGGGAGGAGCGGGAGCGCCAGGCCGTGGAGGCGGCGAACGCGTGGTGGCACAAGCTGTCGAAGCAGCAGATCACGGAGTTGTTCGCCGCGGTGGCCGAGCAGGCCCGGCGCGAGGAGAAGCTGTGGGTGCAGATCCCCGAGAAGCTGCTGATGGAGCCGGCGTACGCCTACGGAGTACCGCTGTACACGCAGGACAAACGACACCGGTCCCTGTACGGAGTCGTACGCCCATGCCCACTCCTGCTAGCAACCTCGTCCCGAGCGAGGGAAGAACACGCCCTGGTCCGCAGCACCCAGGAAGCCAGGGAACTGCAAGAGATGGGGCACGAAGGGCGCATCACCCACTTCGACATGCCCGAGCACGAGCAGCTCACCATGCTCTGACGCCCGGCCAGCCTGTTGTCAGGGCGCTCACGTGGTGAGCCGTTCGTCATCGGGCGATCCAACTCAGCTGCCCACGGACCACCCGGCGCCCGAACGGACAGACGGGTGCGCAACGCCGTGTGCAACACGCGGCCAGAAGCCATTCCCGGTGTATCCGCAGGTCACGGGGCAACGCGCGGGATGTTGCACCGGCCGTGTTGCAGTACCAGTGCCAGTGCTGCAGTCGACTGCACGGTCCCGGACGAGTCGGGCCGGGGTGTGATGTGAGCCCAGGCGCCCGGATATTGCCGGTCGCCTGAGCGGGCTGCGCGTTAGCCGATGGGGCTGCGCTGGGTGTCGGGCACCGGGGGCGTCCAGTGCACCGCGTTCTCACGGAAGGATGCATTGACCGGCACGAGGTCCGCGCCACTGGTGTCGTCGAGTGCCGGGACGTTGATGCCGATCTCCGGGATGTCGCAGTCGACCGCCGCAACTCTGGTGCCGCATGTCGGACAGAAGCCGCGCTTGGCCTTGCCCGGAAACGTCTCGAACCAGGTCGGCTCACCGCCCTCGCCCGTCCACGTGACCCGCTCGAATCCGACCCACCACATCACCGGGGACCCACCGAGCTTCACACAATGGTCGCAGTGGCATGTGTGCGGGTATGCCGGTGGGCCCGTGGCGGTGAAGCGGATCCGACCACACAAGCATCCGCCAGTGCGCTCTTCGGCTCCCTCGGGGGTGGCGTTCATCAGGTGATCTCCGCGGCAACGTAGTCGAGTTGAGCCCATCAGTCTGACAGCCCCTGCTCCTCACGTCGGGCAGCAACAGGCCGCGATCGCCGCTGCCCGTTTTGGACGGCAGTCGGGCCCGGGCCCCGGCCGTGCTGTGTCCTACGCGAATGAAGACCTCTCTCAGTAGAGAGACACCTCATGCGGTTAAGGCGTCAAGGCAGCAGCTTGTGCAGGCTGCGGGAAGGCGATGGATTCGTCGAAGGTGGACCGGGTCTGGAGGCAATGATGGAGCTGGCCGAGCATGCGGTTGAACAGGTGCCGCAGGGCCTGAGCATGCCAGTCCCCTGTCTCGCGTCGTCGCCGGTAGTGGGCGTTGGCGCCCTTGGAGTGGGTGAGGGTGGCGAAGGCCCAGAGGTAGCCGGCGTGGTTGAGCCGGTTGTTCTTCACGAAGCGCCGTCCGACGTATTTGCGTTTGCCTGAGGCTCGGGTGATCGGCGCCGCTCCCGCGTATGCCTTGAGTCCACCGGCGGTAGCGAAGCGTTTGCGGTCGTCGCCGATCTCGGCCAGGAGGCGTGCGCCGACTCCGGGACCGATGCCGGGGAAACTGAGCATCACCGGTGCGTCAGGGTGGCTCCGGAAGGTCCGTTCGACCGCCTTGGCGAGCTCGTCGACGGCCTTGCAGACAGCGTTCAGCTGAACCAGCAGCGCCTTGGCCTGGATACCCATGGCCTCCTCCACCGCCAGTAACTGCCGGGCGGCCGGCTGCCGGAACAGCGTCTGAATCCGCTCGGCGTCCTCGTCGATGCCGCGCTTGCGGCCGGCGCTGTGCGCCGATGACGGCCTCGACTCTGCCGGGCAGCAGATCGCGCGGCCGGTACCAGTCCCTCAGCTGCGTCTCGCTGACGTCGTCGGCGATCGGCTTCATGGCGCGCCGGGCCACGGTTTCCTCGAACGGCACATCCAGGTAGTAGCCGTGAGTCGGGCTGCGGTGGTCGGCGCGCAGCCGGGCGAGCATGTCCCCGTAGGTCGGCGTTGAGGATGCCGTCCAGGGCCGTCAGGCCGATGTTCGCCGCGCCGAGCCGGTCGTGTTCGCGGAGCACGGTACGAGGCGCTGTTGCCGCACAGCACGACCCGCCGGGCTTCTTCGGTGCCTACCATCACGGCGGACACGCTACCGACGGCGGGTGACACCGCCCGGGGTGCTCTGAGACACCGCCAGCGTTCTCCCCTGGACGGGTGCAGAGTGTTTACGCCGCTCACGGCACCGTCCATGCTGAGCCCCGTGAACATCGACGACGTGCGTGCGGCGCTTAGCGCCGGAGACCTTGAGGCGCTGATAGGTCTCGAAGAGTGCGGATGGATGGACGTGAAGTCCCGTCCCTACATGGTTGGCAAGGGGGCTCACCACAAGGAGGAGCTCGTCAAGGACGTGGCCGGCTTTGCCAACACCGTGACGGGCGGACTGCTCATCATCGGCTTCAAGGCGACAGCTGCCAACGGTGTCGAGACCATCTCTGAAGTCAGCGCCGTGCCACGGACACTGGTCGACACCGAGACATACCGCAAGCTGATCGACGACCGCGTCTATCCCCACATCGAGGGCCTGGAACTGAGATGGACAGAGCGCAGCGAGGGCAAGGGAGTGCTGAGTATCGATATCCCGGCCCAGCCCGCCAGCGCGCGACCGTTCGTGATTCCCGCACCTACGGGGAAGGACGCGAAGTCGGTCACCGGCCTTGCTGTCCCTGTCCGTAGGGGCGACCAAACCGTCTTCTGGAGTGCTCCGGAGGCTCACCGCCGACTGTCCGCAGGCTGGATGGCCATTGGGTCCCCGGCCGCTGACGATGGCGGCGCGTATCGCGATAGCGTGCCGCCCGCCGAAGACGCCGCGGATCGGTCCAAGGCACAGCGCATCCTCGCAGCAATGCCCTTCGACGCGCCCTGGCTCCGTTTTCTCCAGAGTCGGCCACCGATGCCGCGAGTCAAGGTGGAGTTCAGTCAGGCGATCCACCAGGCCAGGGATGACCTTCGCGCTGACGACATCGGCTTCCTCGCCCCCGCGCTTGTGCACGCACATGCTGCGTTCATGAACAGCCTCGACCGGCTGGTAAACGAACTCGACGACATGCACGACCCGGACGATGGCCCCAACCCCCCGACTTATGCTGAGGTGCCCCCGGAGTGGAAACACAACGACCCCGAGCGATACAAACAGGCGATGGCCGATCTGTCCGAGGCCCGCGACGCCTTCCTTGAGGCACGTACCGAGCTGGTGAACGTACTGAACCGCAGGGGCCTCCTGCTTGAGTGAAACGGAGGATGGTCGGACTCGCCTCAGGCCGTTCAGCCGGTCGATGAGCCTCTTCGCGGCCGCCGCGCCCTCCCGGCAGCGGTCAGGGGCTGGTCTGGGCGATGGCGGCGCGGAACTCCTGGGTCATCAGGGCCACCGAGCCACGTTGCACGGGCGCCGGGCCCGGCTCGCCCCACACTTTGTGCAGCGCGGTGCGCATCCGGTCGTTCATGGCGTCGTTGATGACGGCCTGGTGTTCCTCGGGCACCTCGCGCACGTCCTGGACGACGACGATGGTGCCGTGGCGGGTGCCGATCATCCCGATCGTGGTGACCTTCCAGCCGAGGTGCCGGGCCGCTTTACGCATCGCGGCCCGGATCAGTTCCACCCCGCCCAATCCGACGGCCTCCTCGTCATCCAGGTTCACCTGGTACGAGCCGCCGAATCCGCCGGCGCCTTCCGGGCAGTTGCGGCGCAGCAGGGGCACGAGGGCTTCGGCCATGGCGGTGCAGCGCGGGTCCTTCGCGTACGAGGCCATCGTCAGCGCCTTTCCGGGCCGGTGAGGTGCGGCCACAGCAGCGTGAGGTCGTGGGCGACCCGCTCGGCCAGGACGTCGGGGTCGTTCGCCGTCCATTGGTGTGCTGTGCCGAGCGCGTCGGCGTGCTCGGCCCTGGACGTGCTCTTACCGGGGAACGAGCCGGATTCCACGCGGGCGGTGTAGGTCGACGGGGCCGGCGGGCGGGGCAGGACGAGCAGCGGGTGGTGCGGGGTGAAGTCGAAGTGGCCGAGGCGGGCTGCGGGCTCTTCGTCGAAGAGCTGCGGTTCGGTCCACAGCCCGACGGTGACGACGAGCCAGGTGTGCGGGCGGTCCGGGTCGTTGCACAGCCACAGATCGAACGTGCCGACCAGGAGGTTCTCCTCCCATTTCCAGACCTTCGCCCGCGGATCGAGAGCATCAGCCCCGTCCGCGCGCAGCGGCATCAGGGCGCGCTCGAACGGGGCGATCAGATCGTCGTAGGCGGCCCGCATGGCCACGCTGCGGGCGTGGTCGTACGTCAACTCGCGGTCCGGCATGATCTCCCACTTCAAACCGTCGGGAAGCTGGGTGGTCAGGTACTGGCGCAGCGGGGCAATGGCCAGCGGCAGGCCGTCCTTGTCGAGTCGAACATGCTCGGCTGCGGGCAGGCGGACCCACCAGGCGTAATACGGCGTTTCGTCGTCGTAGGAGTCGTAGTCGACGCAGAGTTCGTACACGCAGCCCAGCGAGGCGGACAGCTCCGTCATCGTCTCCTGGGTGCGCTCGTCCAGGTCCGGATCCTCGCCCGCGAGTTGCGATGGGTCTTGGACCTCCAGACGCCACACCACCCACTCGAAGTCCTTGGAGTCCGTCACGCGCACGCGCCCCTCGGCTCGAGGGTGTAACCCCTGCTGTACCCGGCCAAAGTCCCGCTCCCCTGCTTCGCCCTGCTCCGACAGTCCAGTACATCAAGGCCCACCATGCGGGCGGGAACGTTCGGCGGCACCCAGCCCGGACGAGCGACACACAGGGCCGGCTGAACCCGGCGCACCGGTTCAGTCGGCGTCAGGGTCGTATCCGAGGCTCTCCAGGAGACGGCGGCGTTCGTCTTCCTCACGCTCGAAGAGTGCCGCCAGGACGCGCACGTCTCGGTGGGAGGTGATCGCGGCCTTGAGCACGGCGGCGAGGACGTCGGGCGGCATGGCCTCGGCCTGGGTGGTGGAGGTGCCGCTGAACGAGCGGTGATCACCGACCTTCGGCGGTGCGGTGGGCAGCCTGTAGTCGGCGATCTGCTGCTCGGTCACCGCCAGGCGCTCGAAGACGACCTCCGTTCCCGGGGCGTCCACGGCAGCGAACGCGGTGACGTCCTCGGCCAGCGCGGAGAACAGGTGGACCCCGCTCTGGTCCCAGTCGGAAACGACGAAAACCCTCACCGCGCGGTGTCCGTCAGCAGCCGCACGCAGCACTGCTCCCCGTTTCGCGGGCAGCCCATTGAATCCGCTGCCCGAATACACAGGCACGCTTCCTGGGGGAATGGTGGCCCGCTCACGCGTTCACTTCAGGGTGTTGATGTCCCCGGAGATGCCGTAGGAGCCGGGGAGGGGGCTGTGCCCTTCGTCCCAGTGATTGGACCATCCGCAGAGCCCACATGCGTACCGGCCGTCGAGTCCGTGGACTTCGGCGTCGCAGCCGCGGCAGCGCGTGGTGGTGATCTCCGGGGTTATGGCGATGGCTGGCGTGGTGGAGGACCAGCCGCATTGGTTGGAGCAGATCCACGTCCCGTCGGGGCCTGGCTGGCTGCTGCGCCGCAGTTTCCGCACGTCATGGTGGCCTCCGGATGGTGGCCCCGCCGACGGGGGCAGCGGGGCCGGGTCCAGTGTGGCAGGGGCGGGCTGTGATGGGCAGGGTTTCGGGGGTGGGTGACCTCTCGCAGTGAAGGTTGAGCATTCTCACCGGACATTGAGTGTGGACGCGCCGCAGGTCAGAAGCCTGTTGAGCCGTCGGCCCCGCGTACTCGCGGGCAAGCCAGCACGTGGCGGGAACTGCGGAGCCCGTCCCTCCCGCCGCTCGGCGCAAGGCTCTGACCAGTGCGCTTAACCATCGGTGAGAAAGAACGCCGGTCACCAGCCTTCGCTGAGAATCGCTCAACCTTCACTGCGAGAGGTCAGTGGGTGACTGTCCTGCGCCAAGTGATCTTGACTGTTTGCCAAACGATCTTGACTGATCGCTGAGATGGTTCGCCTTCAGCTGCGGGTCGGGGTGTATACCTCTTTCGCGCTTGCCACCAGCGGGTGGCGGTGCAGGATGTCGCCCTCGTTCACGGCAGGCTCAGCCGGGACCTGCGGTGGTCCGGGAAGCGATCGGCGTCTGGGTCGAGGAAGTCGATCAAGTCCATGAGCGCGATCTGAAGCTGCACGAGCCTGGGATGTGGGCGCGTCGAGGAAGCCAGTTCGCGGATGCCATCCGATAGCGGCTCGAACCACCCAGCGAAGTCAGCATCGGTGTCCAGGCGCCGGCAGAACTCCGCGTAGCCCAGGCACCGGTCGTTGCTGTCGCAGATCACCAGCTCTCCGAGGGCTCGCTGGTTGCTCCGGAATACGCGGAAGTGGGGGTCGTCGTAGCCGTCGGAGTTGAGCACGTTGCTGATGGCCGTCAGGTGTCGGACGACGGTCCGGGAGTTCTCGCGGTTGCCCAGGTCCAGGAACTGGACCTTGCGTCGCAGTAGCTCCACTTGACCGAGGTAGTCGGTCATGACGTGCAGGGTGCTCTTGAGCGCATAGTCGCGATCGGGGCCTTGGCCGCGCGAGTAGTAGATGTTCAGGAACCGCCTGTCCACGATGTTGAACAGACGTGACTGAAGGTCATAGGCCGCCCACAGCAGCGGATCCCGGCGCTGACTCATCAGGTCCTGATGCTCGGCAAGCTTCAGCTGCTCCGCTCTCTGCCGCTCCAGCTGCCCGGCGAGCACAGCCTGTTTCCAGCTGAACCGGGAGCTAAGCAGGACGCTTAAGAGGGCGGCTGCTCCGGAGACCGAGGCCACCACCAGCTCGGTGCTCATGAGTCGTGAACCTATCGCGGGCCGCGACTGGTTGGACAGGGGGCGGCCGCGTTCGGGTCGCTGGGGCGCAAAGGCCAGCTCGGCCGCCGTGAGCGCGGACGGGCAAAGCCTGTGCCTGCTGCTGCGCGAGGCGCCGCACCGGTCAAGATCAAGTGGCAGAAACCTGCAGGCCGTCAAGATCACCTGGCAAACGAGCAAGATCCTCTGTCAGAGGTCAGTTGACCTCTCGCAGCGAAGGTTAAGCATTCTCACCGAACATTGAGTGCGGACGCGTCGCAGGTCAGAGGCCCTGTTGAGCTCTCGGCGTGTGCACTCGCGTGCGAGCCAGCATGCGGTGGGAGTGGCTACGCGGGCCTCTCCCACCGCGCGGCGCAAGGCTCTGACCAGCGCGCTTAACCATCGATGAGAACGAGCACCGGCCACCAGCCTTCGCTGCGAGGGATCATCAGTGACCTGTTTTGCGGTGGTTCGGCGCGCCATTCGCATCCGATATTCGAACAGACGGTGTGCCACGAACGCTGAGAGGAGCTTTATGTAGGCGAAGTTCTGAAAGCGGTGCTGTGCAAGAGATGAAGGTATGGCCCTTCGGAGCCGCC
>NZ_JBICXE010000105.1:0-10549 GCF_043200155.1 Streptomyces sp. NPDC048473 | reverse complement strand
ATCGACCAGCCCCCATAACCCCTGGCGGCATAGCGCGACCGCCGGCTCTGCACCGTGCGAAGACTCACCCCCAGCTCTTCTGCCTTCGCCTGGGCGCGGCTGCGGCTCAGGCTTCTGCGGCGCTCGGCCGGGACACCCGGCCGAGCGTCTCCTGCGTGCCCAACGACTACAGCCGAAGTACCGGCGGCCGGGCCCGGCGGGCCGTCCGGCAAGACATCGCAGCCAGCCCGGTAGCCGGCGGCGCGGCCAGCACCGGGTTCGCGGACCTCGCTGCGATCAAGGCCCTACTGTCCGGACTTCTTCAGCCGCTCAGCCGCCTTTGCTGCGGTCTCCTGGGCCTTTCCCGTCATTTGCTCGCTACGGCCCTCTGCCTGCATACGCTCGTCGCCCATGGCACCGCCAGCGGTTTCCTTCAGCTTGCCCTTGACTTGCTTAGCTTTCGCCTTTCCCTTACCCATGACACTTCTGTCCTTCACTGTGAGGGGGTTGACGTCTCCACCTTGCGCCGGTCAATCTGAGGCCGCAATCGGTGAGGTGTCGCCGTAGGGCGGCGCTCTAGCCGGTCGGGCAGTTCGTGGAACCCAGGACCTGCGCCAGGGGGCAGCTCAGCACGGATCTCGGGGCCTCCCCTGGATGAACATGGATGAACGCCGGGAACAGCAACCTCATCTGCCTGATCAGCGCATGTGCTGAGGAACAGCGCAGTGGCTTCCTGCTTCGGCTTCTCGCTGTACGCTCGCCGCTGGGGCGCCGGACGCGCATGCTGGTCAAGACATCCGATGCAATCTTCCACGGCAAGGTACTCGAGTGGGCCTGCGGCCCGGCTGCTGCGAGGTCCGCTACGAGCACGGCGGCGTCACGCTCCGGGACGTCGGCAGCGTGGCAGCCCGGATCGTACCGGCCGGTACGATGATGAGCGGCGAGCGGACGAGTGCGCGCTGGCACGGCTCTGTCGTACGGCCCTCGCAGCGCGGTATACGGCGCCGAGTCTCCACGCAGCTCCTTGAGCATCAGTGCGGCGGTTAAGCTCCGGCCCGGCGCTCTTTCCGGTCGGTCCTCGCCGGCCGGGAGGCCTGGCAGGGCCGCTATGGGCGCAAGGATTCGAGGCATCCGCGCGGCACACCGCTCCAGACAGACCGTTCCATCCCGAAAGGACCTGGGAATGTCTGACAACGACGTGAGCATGCGGAGGGTGCTGGCAATCGTCACGAACTACGGCGTTGAGCAGGACGAACTTCTGGTGCCCCTCGAACACCTGCGGGGCTGGGGCGCCGATGTGGATGTCGCTGCCGTGTCGGCGGACGATATTCAGACCCTGGTCGGCAACAGGGCTCCCGGAAAGACCATCCGACCTGAACTCACTCTGAGCGACGTTGACCCGGCCGATTACGACCTACTGCTCGTGCCGGGTGGCACGTTGAACGCCGATACGCTGCGTCGGCAGGAATCGGCGACGGAGATCGTCCGCTCCTTCACGTCGTCCGGTCGCCCCGTAGCGGCCATCTGCCACGGACCCTGGACCTTGGTCGAAGCGGGTGTCATCAAAGGTAAGAGACTCACGTCCTACCGCTCGCTGAGGACAGACATCGGCAATGCCGGTGGTGAATGGCACGACGAGCCGGTCATCAAGGACGACTCTCACGGCTGGACGCTCATCACCTCTCGCAGCCCAGATGATCTGGAACCCTTCCTGCGAGAGATCGACGCAGCGCTCGCCGTAGACACCCACTGAGCGGACCGGTCCTACCGCTGCGCGCCTCCGACTCACAGGATGACTCATCCATGTCGGCGTGCAAATGGATCGCAGGCCACCATACGGGTCTCGTCAGGCACCCCTGCTCCAGGTCGGGTCGAAGTGCCCGTATGGCGATTTCCGCACCGAGGGAGATCGCGGTCAGCCGCCTCCTGCCTGCCACACCTGCCCTTCACGCCTCGATGTGGCCGCCCCCGGTTCCATGTCGGTGTCCTCTCGTGAGACTCCGCAGGTCGGCCGCTTGTCCCTCGCGGCCGTCTCTAAGGATTCGGACACGATCGTGAGACTGACCGGCTGGACACGGCGTGAGACACCGCGAGAAGCCACAGGTCACAGCGTCGTAGTAGGACACGAGCGGCGAGACCCTACAGTGTGCCGGGAAGCGCACCGGGGAAGGGTGCCAACCCCCGCGCAGGGGGTCTGGGCGCAACCGGGCCACCGTCCATAAACCGATCCTCATGCGGTGCGGGAGTGATCACATACGGAGCCGTAGCGCATCACAGCGGGCCGAGCGCGGTATCCGGACGACAGAAACGGCAGGTGAATGCGCTGTCCTTGGCGGGCAGGCTCACTGCCTGATCGCGCGACGGCCTTCGCCGATGCCCTGCTCGACCGTCCAGTCCAAGGTGGGGGCTGGCGTCCGGTAAGCACGCTTGGTGCTCTTCCTCTTCCTTCCTTGTCGCTGCTTTCTGGGCATGTCTCACATTCTTCAACTCCCGTTGATCGGTCGTGGCGTTAGCAGTTGATGAGGGGCGTGTCGCGGGCCTACCGTCCCGACGCGTGTTGGTGCACTTCTTCTCTGCCGAGGGCTGGCAGTCCTGGGGGCTCGGTGGCGAGCCGTTGATTCCCGCGCGGATGCCGGTGCTGTTCGACGACGACTTCGTATTCGAGGACGAGGACGGCCCGCGGGCGACGCGGGCGGTGAACGCCTGGCTGCGTACGCTGCCGTCGAGCGGGGCTCCGTCGCCGAACTCGTGGCGGGCGTACGCGCTGGCGGCCCGGGACTGGCTGGTGCATCTGCGGCGGCACCGTGTCGCAGTGCTCGGTACGGGGCAGGAGCTGGTGGCCGCGCTCGGTACGTACGCGGACCGTCGGCTGTCGGGGCCGTTGAACGAGCGGCTGGAGTGGCATCGGTGCTGCACCTGTCCGCGGCGAACTACTGCTGGTTCGAGGACCCGGCGAAGGCGCTGTGTCTCAAGCTCGCCGGTGCCAAATCCGCGGCAGCTCCGATGACTGGGCTATGTGGCAGCTCCCGCTGCCCGCAGGCCACCCACCACCTCGTTCACTGTTCCGTCTGGCAGACCACGGCCGACAACGGCGCCGTCCTGCTGGCTAGCCCCCGGATCCCGGCCGGGGAGAAGGAACGGCTGCGGACCGAGCACGAACGGTCCATGCGAGTCCTTGAGGAGATCGACAAAGCAGCCGGAAAGGCCGGATGACATGGTATTCAGCCACCAGCAGCACGACCAGATCGAGCGGCGCATCCGCACGGCGGCGCCTGCGACATCAAGACGCTCGCCCGCGAGGCGGGCATCTCCCGCGCGTCCCTCTACCGGACCCGGGGCCACCTCAAGGACGAATTCGAAAAGCGGCGGGCCAGCAGCCCGATCCGCGCGAGGCCCGCATCACCCGGTTGCGCGAACTCAATCAGCGGCTCACCAGCAAACTCGCCCTCACGCACACCGAATTCAACGAGCTCAAGGAGCGGAACCGGCTCCTTCTGTCCGTCCTGGCCGCCAAGGACGACGCGCTCCAGCGGCTCCGCCGCCAGCTTGATTAAAGTGACACGGTGGGCAGTTTGCGGGGCTCGATGCGCTCCTCCACCGCCCTGTCACCCTCGCGCATGACCAAGTAGGCACCCTTCCCCGGAACCTCTGCCACCGCTTCAACCAGTTCCGTTCCCCGGTAGACCAGACCGACTCCGTCATCTGTGCAGTGAGCCGTTGGCAGGGTCCTGTCCGCGACAAGCTGATGGATCAGCGGACGCCGACCTGCGTCCGAGTCATAATGCACGCCATTGCCATAGGGCAGGAATGAATGAGCGTTCGTGATCGGGCGCAGCTCTGGTCCGAACGAATCGGTCGCGCCCCCCTGGAACCAGCAGATGGACCCCGCACTGACCCCACTGAGCACGACGCCGGCCTCCCAGGCTCGGCGCATGATGCGGTCTAGGCCGTGGACTCTCCACACCGCCAGCAGATTGGCTACCGATCCGCCCATGACCCAGACGACGTCTTGATCGAGCACCGCACCTTCGACATCCTCCACGTTGGGCATGGGGAACAGGCGAAGCGGCGTCAAGTCGAACCCGGCTACCCGCGCGGCCTCGCTCATGCGGGTCGTGAAGTGCTCGGCATCTCCGATCGCGGTGCCGACATACATGATGCGTGGTCGGCGGCCGTGGACTCCCGAGAGATCAACCGCGTGATGCACCAAGGAATCAAACGTCACCCTGGTGCGCCCTCCGGCGCGGTGCCCCCCAGAGGTCGCGAGAATGGTTGGTTCCGATGCCGTCATGGCCATGATCATATCGGCGGCATACTCGGATCAGTCAGCGCGCCCGATGCGTCATGCAACCGCCACCTCTGTCACCCGCACGAATGCACTTCGGGCCAAGAAGCCGTACTCGCCAAGCGAGACACGTCATCAGTGCTCCGCCTGAGAGCGGCGCACGTAACTCCTTCCAGTAGTGAGACACCGACGAAGTTGGACACGACCTTCGCCGTGTTAACCCAGTAGTCCACGATCCACCGGGGCCGGACTCTCGGATCCGGGTCGGTTTCGATACCTCCGCCGCGCAGGGTGGCGACGGGGTGTCCCGCGGCCTGGATGAGGACGTGGTCCGGCGCGTAGTCGGCTGTGCAACCGCCGGGCGGTTGCGCCCAGTCGAAGATCTTCGCGTAGAAGATGGCGGCCTCGAACGCATCGCGGGTCTGCAGGTCCAGCCGGGCTGGAGCACTGCCCCGCCCCACGGACCAGGACAGGCCCGGGCCTTCCCAGAATCCGAACACGGCACCGGCACGGTCGGCAGCGATCCCGACGCGGCCCTCGCCCAGAGGAAGCGGCCCCACGGCGAGCGTGGCGCCGCGCCCGCCGATCCGGCCCGCCGTCTCGTCCGCTTTCTTGACGGCGAAGTACGGGGTCCAAACGGCCGGAGGGCCACCAGGTGAGCAGCAGCCGATTCCGGCGACCGGTTCACCATGCGCCAGAGCCACCGAAAAGTTGCTGGCGTGATGGACGGCGAGGCACGCTGGCGGCCTGGTTCAGCCTGTGGTCGTGCGGCCGCTGAGCAAGTCGCGTACGCGGTCCACCAGCCCGACCCCGGGCACGAGCAGCTTGTTGGCGGGCGGGGTGTTCGGGAGCCAGGGGTGGGGGCGGGTGGGGGCCATCTCCTTGGCCCGGCGCACCAGCCGCCCCAGCTCGTCCAGCTTCTCGGGTGGGAGGGACGCTGCGAGTCTCGGGAACAGTTCGTGCTCCTCCTCGCGCACGTGGGAGGCGACCGCGAACTTCAGCTTCGCGACGATGTCGTTGAACTGCGGATCAACGACGTGCAGGTCTTCGAGGTCCTTGAGCATCTGCTCGACTTTGGTGTGATCGGCGAGTTGCTTGTCCGCCAGTGCCGCACCGTCCGATACGTGCTTGCGCACCGCCCGATACAGGTGCAACTCCTCGGCAACCAAGTGCCGTACCAGTTCCGCGGTCAGCCGGTCCGCCAGTTCGCGCCGCTGGGGATGGTCGACGGGCTGCGCTTCGATCTGCGTGAACAGTGCCTCCAGCTCACGATGATCAGCCGTGAGCTCCGCGATCACATTGCCGCCGTGTCCCATGACAGTCCCTTTCCTCTTCCTCGGGTTCATCGCCCCTCAGAAGGAGGGTGCAGACACCCAGACAACAGGCCATGGACGCAAAACCTGCGCCCTGCGCGCGAAGACAGACCCGGCACTCACCTCCCCGGCGCAGCCACGTCAGGCCCTGGTTTCCTTGGGCCGGCCGGGATTACGGCTACTCGTAACGGTGGGCGTCGGCTCCGCGCGGCGGTGGCAGGCTCATGCCCTCACACTGGCCCCGACCACGTTCCACCGCCCGTCACCATCACAGTGCCCGCGCCCGATCCCGCACCGCCGGCCAGGGCGCCGGCCGCGCTCCGCGCCCGACGCGGCGAGCGGAACTCACAGCCCCGCCCCTCCCGCTGCCGACCAAGACAGCGCCTGCCACTCTCTCGCTCTGCCCTCCACTGCTGCGAAGCCCCTGAATCCAGAACTGCAAAATTTTGCGGACAGCCCCGGGCTGGAATCGCCGCCGGATGCGGGGCCTGATGAAGTCGGGAACGAGGCCACCGCGCAGCTGGATGACCTCCCGGGTGGAGCCGAGGGCGAAGCCACCTGTAACCAGCTGACATACGACGCTGCTGGCGTACAGCGAAGCAGCCTCCCCCGCATCGCCGCCATGGAGGAAGACGTCGCGAAGGGTGTCGTCGTCGCCCCGTCCAACCCGAAAGACGCCGAGCACCTGCGTATCCCACGCATGCCAGAACCCCGCACACCTTCGATGGGTACAACTGCGGAGAATCGCGCAGAGTGGGAGGCACGGCACCGCGACCCCAGTAGCCCCCTGGCAGACCCCAGAGGTCCTGTGGGCAGATCCCGAGCCATCGCCACAGCGATTCGCACCAGACTCGCTGCTGGTGGGAAGCCGCGGCCAAATCGAACAACACATCCGGACTGCCAAACCAGCGGGCCTCCCCCTCCTCCTGCGGTGAGCCACCCAGCCAGCATGCGAGGCTGCCGTCACGAATGACGGACCACGGTCGGGTGATACGTCGCCGTGAACTGTCTGATTCCGAGCGGGAGTTTGTCCGGTCGCTGCTGCCCGAGTCCTTGCGGCTCCGGCAGCGACTGAACGACCGCAACGCGCTCAATGAGATCGCAAGGAAGCTCCGGACCGGGGCACCCTGGCGGTGCCCGAGCGATACGGCCCGTGGACCACACTGCACACCGTTTCCACCGCTGAGCCAAAGACGGCAACTTCGAGCGGATGCTCCGGTCGGCCCAAGCGAAAGGAGATGCGGCCGGCCCCAGTGTCAACAACGTTCGTGATCAATACAGTCAGGCCGCGGTTTCTGCGATGAGGACGGCGATGGTTACTGGGCCCGAGGTGTCACTGGTGGCTGCGTCGGCTAGCGCCGCCCGGGCGGCGCGGGCTACTTCCAGTGGATGGTAGCCGCGGGCGACCGCGAGCTGGACCTCGATGTGCTGGCCTGGTGGATGGTCATGGCGCTCCACTTTGACCGGGCGGCTTCCCAGCACGGCGGTGAGGCGGGCCACGCCCGGAACAGCCGCCGCGACGTCGGCCAGCTCCCCGATGGGGCCCCGCATGGGTCCTGTTCCGGTCGTTGGGAGCGAGCTTCGCGCGGCTGCAGACTCCGGCGGGGGCCCCATGGCGCTCTCTTCGGTCCGCGACCAGACGCCTCTCTCCGGGCCCTCATGGAGATCCGTGACGTGCAGATCGACTGCCACGGTGGCCAGGCCGAGCCGTTCAGCGGCCACGTTGAGCAATACGCTCCTCAGCTGCTCCGCGGTCCGGGGCAGTGGCTGTCCCATGAATGCGGTGAATGCGGCCTCGATCCTGAGCGGGCCAGGCGGCAGCGCGCTGGCCGGCGGACGGACGGACGGCTCGGACACGGGCCCGAGCGACGCCGGTCCGATGCGCAGGCTCTCCAGCCAAACGCCGGGAATCTCAGCGGCCGTGCGCCCGAGGGCCCGGACGGCCGCTTGCTCGGTGATCCACGTCCCGTCGTCAGGCCCTCCCAGCGGGAGCAGCCGACCCAGGTCGAGGTGGCGCCGTACTGCCTGCATCCACGCCTCAGTCTTCACCGGCCTCTCACCCTCTTCCATGGCCGCGGTTCTCTTCCTCCCGCACTGCGCCCCGACTCCGCAGGGGCTTCTGGGCAGGGGCATTCGTACCACTCGTTGGGCCACCCCGCCTCATGGTCCGCACCTCTGATAGAACCCACTAAAACGACTATAATCCGATCAAAGGGTGCTAGGTGATCTCCTTCAGGGAGGAATAGCCCGATGACTGAGAACACCGGCGTAAAGCACGGCGGTGCGCCCGGCTCTCGCGGTCGGACGACTATCGCCGACGTGGTGGTAGAGAAGATTGCCGGAATGGCGGCGCGCGATGTGCTCGGTGTCCATGCCCTGGGCAGTGGATTTGCGCGCTCGATGGGATCCATGCGGGAGCGGATGCCCGGCGCCGGCAGTGGCAAATCCGTCACGCGTGGGGTCAGTGTCGAGGTGGGAGAGGTACAGGCGGCCATCGATCTGGAGATCGTCGTCGACTACGGCGTTTCCATCACGGACGTGGCCAGTGACGTACGTGAAAACGTGATCTCTGCAGTGGAGCGGATGGCGGGCCTGGAAGTCGTGGAAGTCGATATCGCGGTCAGCGATGTGAATCTGCCCGACGAGGAGGACGAAGAGGAACAGCGGCAGCGGGTTCAGTAGCCAAGGGGGGCAGCCCGCTTGAGCGAAGGAGCGCGTGATGAGCAAGGCTGTGGTCGGCTTGATTGCCGGAATGGCACTGGGCTTCGCCGGGTACTTCGGTGGTTTCTGGGCCTTCCTGCTGGTGCTGGTACTGGGCGCCGTCGGACTTGTCGCCGGGCGCTTGATGGAAGGTGATCTCGAACCGGGTGACTTCATCCGCCGCCGTGACGACCATCAGCGGATGCGCGATGACAGGCGGCAGGCTCAAGGGGACTGGCGGCAGTGACCAGTGACGTCGATCGTCGCCGGGGCATTCCTCGCGGGGAGCGGGGTACGACCACCGTCTCCGACCGTGTCGTTGCGAAGATCGCTTCCCACGTGGCTCGCGAGGCACTGAGCCGGTTCACCGAGTCTGCCAGCCATGTACCGCCCGGCCGCCGGACACCACGCGTGACGACGTCTGTGGGGCGGGCACCGGAGCGGAACGACGCAGGACGGGACGGCAATCCTGCCGATAGCCGTCCGACCGTGCTCGGCGAAGTACGGATGCGCATCGCCGTGGAGCTGGGCTATCCGTCCGACATCGGGGCTCAGTGCGCTGCGGTGCGCCGCGAGGTCATCGAACGGCTCAGCACATGGGCTGGCATGGAGGTGCCCGAACTCACGGTGTCGGTCGAAAGGCTGCACTCGGTGCACTCGCGGCATACAGACCGGGAGAGAGTGAGATGAGCGCGAACACCTGGCGGCAACCGACCGGCGATAGCGACATTCCCTCCGGTACGGGACAGGCAACCTCGTCCGCGCGCAAACCCCCAGGCACTGGCGCGACGCCAGCGATCCATAAAGCGGGCCGGTCGGCGCGCCGCTTCTGGTCCGCGCGCCGGATCCCCGCAGCCATTGTGGCGTTGCTGTCCGCCGCAGCCATTGGGCTGCTCCTGTACGACGTGGTCTCGGTGCGGGCAGACCGGCCCGGGATGAGCTGGCGACGGCGGCTCGCCGAGGAACTGGCCACACGACCACTGCATGACATCTGGATGACCGTCGGGGCCGCAGTGGCGATGGCCCTTGGCCTGTGGCTTTTCCTGCTGGCGGTGACGCCGGGACTGCGCAGACTGCTACCCATGCGGCAGCCCACCGGCATCCCCAGAACAGAGGAGGTCCGCGCCGGGCTCGACCGCCACGCAGCCGCCCTGATTCTGCGCGACCGGGCTGTACGGGTGTCCGGTGTGCAATCGGCACGGGTCGATGTCGGCCGCCGGAAGGTCAAAGCCCGGGCACAGGCACATTTCCGCGATCTCAACGAGGTCCACGCGGATCTGGACGCCGCGCTGAGCGAAGCCGTGACGAACTTGGGTCTCGCCCAGCGGCCCAAGCTGGACGTGCGTGTCCGGCGCCCGAAGAAGGGATGAGGTGTCCCATGCTCAAGGCAGTGAACCGGGTGCTGCTGGGGCTGCTCGGCCTTGGACTGTTCGCCCTGGGTGGCGGCGTGCTGCTGGGTGGGCTGGATCTGCAGCGCCACTGGGGGTTCGGCGTGCCGGGCTGGTGGCCCTTCCGAGGTCCGGACGATGTCGTGCTGGGCACCGAGGGACGCACCCGGTGGCGGGAGGAGGACTGGTGGTGGCCGGCCGTCATTGCGGTGCTCGTCGTGCTTCTGGCGGTTCTCCTGTGGTGGCTTCTGGCGCAACTGCGCAGACACCGGCTGGACCAAGTCCTCATCGAGAGCGAAGACGACGCGGCGGCCCGGCTCAACGGCCGCGCGCTCGAGGACGCAATCGAGGAAGAGGCGCAGGTCCTGGACGGGATCTCGCGGGCTCATGTGCGGCTGACGGGTCGGCGTGCTGCTCCGGCCGCACGAGTACGGCTGTTGCTAAAGCCTCACGCGGAACCGGCGCGGACTCTAGAGCAACTGAGCCGGGAAACGCTCGCACACGCACGGGACTCGGCAGGCCTTGACCGCCTCCCGTCGGAGGTCCGACTCCGGGAAGTCCGCCACCGCGCCCGCCGCGTCGCCTAGGTGATCTGTCCACGGAGGTTGGTGACGGTTATCGCACGGTGTGGTGATCTTGAACGAGTAAGGGTCCGGGCATTCTGGGTTCGGTGTGGATTGCGACATCTCCACCGGCCAGCAGAAGACACTCATGCGGATCCCCCGAACGAGCGGTGTAGCTCACGTTGTTGAGGTTTCTGGCGGGCTCCTGACGGCCGTCGAGGGCGTTTAGTACTGCAACGGTGTTTTGCGTGACGGTTGGGCAGGTCGCTCGTTGGTGTTGTTATGGGTGGGGACCTGGCTGATGCGTGGGTGTGGGCGGGC
>NZ_JBICXE010000104.1:0-10696 GCF_043200155.1 Streptomyces sp. NPDC048473 | reverse complement strand
CCCGACACGTCTCCCACACGTCCGGCCCGACGGTCTCACCGACCCACTCACCCATCGCCACATGACGAGTCTGGCCCTGCCACTCACGCAGCAGGTCCAAAACCCAAGATCTTCATGAGCCTTCTAGCTTGATCTTTAACCTCGGAGGTCGAACGACTCGTCGTACTTGATCACTCGGACTGGTAACTGCCGTACGTGCAGGCGGCCTTCGGCTGAGCATGTGCTCCGACCAAGGAACACACATACCCAGCACGAAGGCCGTGGGAATGAGTCTGTTGCATCACGCTGTCCGGCAGGATCCGTTTGCGGAACTGTCACGCTTCCGGGGTGAGTTCTACTCCTGCCTGACCAGGCGTGCGGATGCGCTGTTCGAGCTTGCGGACGCCGTGTTGTGTGCGGATGGTCCGGTCCGGTCGCTGGTGGAGCTGTCGCTGGTGGGCGAACGCCGTCGCGGGCACGGTGGGCTCCACGACGCTCTGGCCGCGGGCCAGGTCGATGTCAGCAGGCTGCGGCGGGCCCTGGCCGCGGTGTCTTTGCCGCGGGCGGCGGACGGCCGCCTGGTGCTGGCCGCCGACATCACCTGCTGGCTGCGGCCGAGCGTGCACACCTCACCACAACGAGTCCTTTGCCACACCTACGGACGGGGCAAGGACCAGCACATCCCTGTCCCCGGCCGGCCGTACTCGGTGATCTGCGCGCTGGAGACCGGTCGCAGTTCATGGACCGCACCGCTGGACGCACTGCGTCCGGCCCCGGGGGATGATGCCGCCACCGTCACGGCCGGGCAGATGCGTGAGCTCGTCGAGCGGCTGATGGCCGCCGGGCAGTGGAAAGACGGCGATCCGGACGTTCTGATCGTGGTGGACGCCGGATACGACGTGCCCCGGCTGGCCTTCCTGCTGAAGGATCTGCCGGTGCAGGTGCTGGGCCGGATGCGTTCGGACCGCGCCCCGCGCCGCGCGGTCCCGCCCCGTAAGTACGTCAGCAGCGACGGATCAAACGCGCTGTCGTACAGGCCGAGCCCGCAGGCGGCCTTCCACCGCAGATCACACCGCAACTCCTGGACGGTCTCGAAGTCCGAAAGCCCCTGCGGGCTCTGCAGCACCACCGTCGCGGCCAGCACCTGCGGCGGCAGACTCGGACGGCCGTTGGACGACGGATACATGTCCGCGAACATCCCCGGCGGGAACAGCACCTCGCGATGTTCGGCCAGAAACGCGAACACACTGCCTGCCGGGATCAACTCCCGGCAGGTTTCCCACACATCCGGCCCGACCAGCTCCCCAGCCCATTTTCCCTGCATACCTACAAGACTGGCCCCGACTCCACCAAGCCGGGGCCAGAACACCAGATCTTCAGCAGTCTTCTAGGCTGGCGCGGTGACTGATGAGCAGGAGCGGGTGCAGCCGTCGGGAGTGTGGGCCACGGCGGTGGGGGCGGCCAGGGTGCGGGCGCTGGAGACCGAGCGGGAGAACGCGCTGTTCCGCGACCCACTGGCACAGGCCTTCGCCACCGCTGGCGGCCTGTGGCTTTCCTCGCCGCCGCTGCCCGATGACGAGGCCGCGCGACGCCGCCGGCTGGCCGTGTCGTTCTCCATCGTCATCAGGACGAAGTTCCTCGACGACCTGTTGCAGCAGGCCGCCGCGTCCGGGGTCCGGCAGGTCGTGCTGCTCGGCGCCGGCATGGACAGCCGGGCCTTCCGGATGGACTGGCCCGAGGGCACCCGGCTGTTCGAGGTCGACACCGCCGCGCCACTGGACTTCAAGGCTTCGGTGCTGCGCCAGGAGCGGGCCGTCGCACGCTGCGAGCGGATCACCGTCGCGGTGGATCTGCGTGAGGACTGGCCAGGCGCGCTGGCCGCCGCAGGGCACGACCCGGCCATGCCGACCGCATGGATCGCCGAAGGACTACTGATCTATCTGCCCGAGGATGCAGTGGAGCTACTGCTGGCCCGGATCAGCACGCAGTCGGCGGCAGGCAGTCGGGTGGGGCTGACATTGGGCTCGCGCGGCGTGATCGAGCGCTTCGGCGCGGACGCCGCGCCGGGATCGGCGGCGTCCATGTGGATCTCGGAGATGCCCGACGACCCGGTGGGCTGGCTGGCCGGGCACGGCTGGGAGGCCGACAGCCACACCCTGCGCGAGCGCGCTGCCGCCTACGGCCGCCCGATCAGCACCCCGCCGCAGCGCGAGGAGCGGCCCGGCGGACTGATCTCGGCGGTCCGCCGGTAGAGCGCCTCCCGGTTCCCTAGATGATCGATTCCAAGGGGGCCTGATGAGTGGAGCCAGGTTCATGCGCGGCCAGCCAGTCATGCGCGCACTGACCGCCTACGACCACTAAAGTTCGCCCGAAAATCGCCTGGCTGGACGGTGGTGTGGTCAACAGTCCTTCGCCGTGAACGAAGTGCTGCCGCAGTTGAACGAGCTGCTGTTCTCCTCGGTCGAGGGCGTGTTGGTGGAATCGGTCGAGGTGATCGACACGGTCGTCCGGGTCGAGGCCCGTACGACCGCAGGGCGGGCGGCCTGTCCGGGGTGCGGGTGCTGGTCGGGACGAATACACGGCTCCTACCTGCGATTTCCTCGTGATCTGCCGACGGCGGGCAAGTTCGTCGTGGTGTCGTTGCGGGTTGGCAGGTTCGTCTGCGAGGAGGAATCCTGCGAGCGCATGACCTTCGCCGAGCAAGTACCCGGTCTCACCCGCAGGTTCGGGCGACGGACCGAGCGGCTGCGGTCGACGCTGGTGTCGGTCGGTCTTGCGCTCGCGGGCCGGGCCGGCGCCCGGATGACGGACGCCTTCAAGGTTCCGGTCAGCCGGAACACCCTGTTGAGGCTGATCGCCTCGCTTCCGGACCCCGCCACCGCACCCCGCGTGGTCGGCGTGGACGAGTACGCCCAGCGCAAGGGCCGTGTCTACGGAACCGTGCTCGTCGACGTCGAGACACGTCGCCCGGTCGACCTCCTTCCCGATCGGGAGGCGGACACGCTCGCGGCCTGGCTCGCCGAGCGGCCCAGCATCGAGATCGTCTGCCGTGACCGGGCGCCCTTCTTCGCCGAAGGTGCCACCCGCGGCGCCCCGCAGGCCCTCCAGGTCGCCGACCGATGGCATCTCTGGCACAACCTGGGCGAAGCCGCCGAGAAGTGCGTCTACCGGCACCGTAGCTGCTTGCGTCCCACGCCGGCCCAGCCTGAGGAACCGCAGGAAGAGGCGGAGCCAGCTGCGTCGCCCTGGCCGACAGGGCACCGGTTCGCCGAACGCACCCGCGCCAAGCACGCCACCATCCACGCTCTCCTCACCGCCGGGCACAGCAAGTGGTCCTTCGCCCGGCAGCTCGGGATGACCCTCAACACGATCTTGCGTTTCTCCCGTGCCGCTACTGTGGAGGAGATGTTCACCGGGCAGTGGCAAAGCCGTGCGACCAGGCTCGATGACTACAAGCCCTACCTCGATCAGCGTTGGCAGGAAGGCTGCACCAACGCCTGGAAACTGTGGGAGGAGATCAGGGAACAGGGTTATCCCCGCGGCTACGCCAGTGTCCGTGCCTACGTCAGCAGGACGCTTCGCGGCAAACCACAACCGGTCGGCCCCCGCCCGCCGTCGGCCCGGGCCGTTACGCGCTGGATCCTCACCCACCCCGACGCCCTACCCGAAGGCGACCGGCTCCACCTCAAAGCCGTCCTGGCCAATTGCCCCGAGCTGAAGGCACTTGCCGAGCACGTGCGCTCCTTCGGGCACATGGTCGCTCACCTCCAGGGCGACCAGTTGCCGACCTGGATCGAAGCGGCCACCTCCACCACCGAACTGCCCAGCCTCCGGAGCTTCGCCCAACACCTCGAACGCGACCTCGACGCCGTCACCGCGGGCCTCACACTGCCCTGGAACTCCGGCATCGTGGAGGGTCATGTCAACCGGATCAAGATACTCAAGCGCCAGATGTTCGGCCGCGCAGGATTCGAGCTCCTGCGCAAACGAGTCCTGTTGGCGTAACCGAGAGTCACGCGACCACACGAAGTGGACCAGAGCCCGAGAACGGGAGTCATTTGTCGATGGCTTCGGGAGTCACCGCGTAGCCCCGCTGCTTGGTCAATGTGGATGGGTTCGGGAGTAACCGTCACGGCCCGGCGAACCGTTGGGGGGCCACTGACCGGGGAATGCCCTGAGTTGCCTCCGCTGCCGTTCTTCCTCTGCGATGCGGTCGCCAAGTCAAGCCGCCAGGACGGCCATCACGGGCGCAACACGTATGGTGCACGGGCTCGGCGGAAGACTCACTCGGTGGGAGGCTGTCCGGGGAGCGACAATCGGCGACCACCAGCCTCGCGGTCGGCGGCGGGCGGCCCGGGGCGCGCCGGGCTCGGCCAGATACGGGGGCGGAGACAGCCGACAGCACGGTGCGGGCTGAAGGTCGTCGGCGGGTGCCGGCCGACCGGCACCCGGGTGGCGTGCGCGCGGAGCCGTCCGTCGGGTGGCTCCGCGTACGGCGCGTCGGGTTCAGTCGATGATGTACCAATCGTTCTTGAGGTACTCCAGGGTGTAGCTGCCGAGGTCGCTCTCAGAGAAGGTTGCGGAAGCCCTGACCGCTTCGACCGGCATCTCGATCCTGTCGGGCGTGCGTACGGCGATGCGCTGCGGGTCGACCGTCGCGGTTTGCAGGGCCTTCTTCTGCGCAGGCGAGATCATCTGGACCACGACGGCGTACGTCGACGTGCACGGGCCGAGCCCCTGGTCCTGTGCCTTCTTCGCGGCGGGCCCGGCCACTTCGCAGACCGTGTCGATGTCCTCACGGCCCAGGGCGTGGAGGTATTGCTCGTACCGCTGGATCGCACCCTCCTTCGTCCTGGGCGCGGGCTGGTCGCCGGTTGGCTCGGCCGACGGCTTCTCGGGCCGAGCGGACACGGACGGCGTGGCCGACGGCTCTTCGGCCCGCGTAGACGCGGACGGCTGCGAAGGCTTCGCGTCCGTGTCCTGCTTCGATTTCTCCGGACCGCACGCGCACGCCACCAGCGCCACACAGGTTGATACCGCCACGCTCACCATCGTCCGAGCTCTCATTCGGTCCCCTCACCACCAGCCGGCAACACAAGAGGTCACGCAGGATCCGAGGGAACGGTTCCCGAGCCTGTCCAGGCGGGACGCCGACCGGTTCGCGGAGGGCCCAGAGTCCGCGTGCGCCGCTGCGCGAGGCCGCGTGCCAGCCCAGCTCTCCCCCGGCGCCGACGCGGTTGACGAGCCTCGGCGGTCGCCCCGGGCATATCGACAAACGATGCCCGTTCTCGTGTACGAAGCCATCAGGGCAACCCTGACGCCATGACAACCACCACAGACACCAATGCCACGTCCGTCGACGACGTTGCGCCGCGCACCTGTCCCCCCGGGATGAATCCCGCGTCGCACTCGCCGTCGCCACCAATCTGCCCGCGCCGTGCGGCCGATGCCATGCCAGTCACCGCGGACCCCGCCCCCGGCGACCTGCTCCGCACCGCCCTCGACCTGTTCCATAGGGCCAAGGCCGTGGTCAGACGCGCCGTCATCGCCGAGCGCGAGGGCGGCACAACGTGGGACCAGATCGGCGAGGCCACGAGCACCACCCGCCGGTCCGCCCACGAGAGATGGCGCGAGGATGTCCAGGACTGGGCAGCCAACGGGCGCACCGCGCTTAGGGGCGGCACCAGGCGTACACTCGACTATGCCGCCGAAGTCGATGGACTGCATGCACGCCTCCGCCCCAACCAGCCGCCCGCCGTCACCTCCGGTCTGGACGCCACTCGCTTCCCAGGCTCCCAGGCATACGAAAACGCCTTGCGTGCCCCCGGAACCGCACTGCAGGCCCGCTGCAACACACTGAACAAGCGAGCAGAGAGGCTGTACGCGGAGTACGAACGTCTCCACGCCGAGGAGGACGAGGACAACGACTTCGTCATCGCGCCGACAACCGCACCGTCGCAGCGCAGGTCAGTGATGCGCTAGCCGTCGTCTACGACCAGTTGGTCACGGCCGAGCCGTCCCTGGCCGAAGAACACCGCGTCTACGCCCAGCAGAACCGTGAGCTGGCTGCAGACCTGCGCCAGGCCCGCGGTTAGTGTTGAGGGAGGCCCAGCAGCATGGCGTGGAAGAGCGGCGCGTCCGGGATGCTCGGGCGCAGGTCGCCCAAGGTCTGCCAGCCCCATGACTGGTACAGCGCATGAACCTTGGGGTGATCCTGGACGACCAGGAGCGTGGCGCGCTCCTCGGGGCGTGGGGCGGGTAGCGCGTCGTGCAGCCGCCGGGCGGTGCCGGTCTTTTGCCACGGTGTGCGGACCATCAGCTCACTGAGTGCGTAGGTGCGTGTGCCGGTCTCGGTGATGGTGTCGGCGGGGACGTCGGTGAGCAGTCCGCCCCACCAGTGGCTGTGCATCCACGTCGTTCGTGGACGCGAAAGGGGCGGCGCACGACCGACGCAGTGTCGGTGTACGCCGCCCTGGAGTGGTTTGGGGTGGCGGGGGTGGCCCTCGCTGTCATGGCGGTTACTTGGGGTCGCGGTTGAACTGTGCCTTGGACCAGCGGTAGCCGAGGATGGTCAGGCCCAGGCACCAGGCGAGGGCGATCCACCAGTTGTTGCCGATCTCGGTCCCGAGGAGAAGTCCGCGCAGGGTCTCGATGGCGGGGGTGAAGGGCTGGTACTCGGCGATCGGCTGGAACCAGCCCGGCATGCTGTTCAGGGGGACGAAGGCACTGGAGATGAGGGGCAGCAGGATCAGCGGCATGGCGTTGTTGCTGGCCGCCTCCGCGTTGGGGCTGCCCAAGCCCATGCCGACCGCGATCCAGGTGAAGGCCAGGGCGAAGAAGGCGAGCAGGCCAAAGGCTGCCAGCCATTCCAGGACGGTGGCATCGGTGGAGCGGAAGCCCATGGCCACACCGATGGCGCCGACGAGGATCACGCTGATGATGGTCTGCAGGACGCTGCCGACGACGTGGCCGAAGAGGATGGAGCTGCGGTGGATGGCCATGGTGCGGAAGCGGGCGATGATGCCTTCGTTCATGTCGGTGGAGACCGACACGGCGGTGCCGATGGTGGTGGAGCCGATGGTCATCAGCAGGATGCCCGGGACGATGTAGGCGATGTAGGCGGATCGGCCCGTGCCCCCGCTCATGGTGTCGCCGAAGATGTAGACGAACAGCAGTAGCAGCATGACCGGGGTCAGCAGCAGGTTCAGGGTGAGCGAGGGATAGCGGCGGGCGTGCAGGAGGTTGCGGCGCAGCATCGTGGACGAGTCGCGCACGGCGAGGGAGAGGGAACTCATCGGACGGTCTCCTTGGGCTGGGTGGGCACGGTGGTGGGGGTGAGGGCGAAGAAGACGTCGTCGAGGTCGGGGGTGTGCACGGTCAGCTCGTCGGCCTCGATGCCGGCCGAGTCCAGCCAGTCGAGGATGGAGCGCAGTTCGCGCTGGCTGCCGTCGCTGGGGATCTGCAGCGACAGCGCCTCGTCGTTGCGGGTCGCCTCGTTGAGGGTCCCGGCTGCGTTCTGGTAGGCGGCGGGGTCGGTGAAGCGCAGGCGGACGTGTCCGCCGGGGATGAGCCGCTTCAGTTCCTCGGCCGTGCCCTGGGCGGCGATCTTCCCGTCGTTCAACACAGCGATCCGGTCCGCGAGTTCGTCGGCCTCTTCCAGGTACTGGGTGGTGAGGAAGACGGTGACGCCATCGGTGACCAGTTCACGGATGATGCCCCACATGTTGTGCCGCGAGCGCGGGTCGAGGCCGGTGGTCGGCTCGTCCAGGAAGATGATCCGGGGGTTGCCGACGAGGGTCATCGCGATGTCGAGGCGGCGTTTCATGCCGCCGGAGTAGGTGGAGGCCGGCTTCTTCGCCGCCTCGACCAGGTCGAGGCGCTCCAGCAGCTCGGCGGCGGTGCGCCGTCCCTCGCTGCGGGAGAGGTGGTGCAGGTCGGCCATGAGGAGCATGTTCTCCTCGCCGGTGATCAGGCCGTCGACGGCGGAGAACTGCCCCGTGACACCGATCGCGGCACGTACGGCCTGCGGTTCGGCGGCCAGGTCGTGACCGCCGACGTGCAGGTCGCCGGCGTCGGCGGAGACGAGGGTGGACAGGATCTTTACGGCGGTGGTCTTGCCGGCGCCGTTCGGGCCGAGCAGAGAGAAGACCGTGCCTTCCGGGACGGTCAGGTCGATCCCGTCGAGGACGGTCTTGTCACCGTAGGACTTGCGCAACCCGTGCGCCGCGATAGCCAAGTCGGTCATGAGGAGAGCTCCTTCAAAGACTGCAGGATTCAGAGGCTGCGGGCGGCGATGTCACCCTGGGAGGTGGTCGCCTTAATGGTCAGACCGGGCGTGCCGTCGCTGTTCTTCAGCGCGTTGTCGATCCGGCCGTAGCTGGTGCCGGCGTCCAGGGAGGCGGAGACGCCGCGAGCCGCACCGACGGTGATGTCGCCCTGCTGGGTGTTCAGCGTGAGGTGCCCGCGCACGGCCTCGGTGATGTTCACGTTGCCCCGCTGTGTGCTGATCTCGCCGGGACCGTTCAGGCGGCCGACCGTGATGTGGGCGTCGAGTCCGGTGAGGCGGACGCTGGTGGCCTCATCCAGCTTGACCGAGCCGTAGCCGCCGTCGAAGGCGACATCGCCGAACCGTCCCACGCCGCGGAACTCGGCGGCGGCCGCCTTCGCCTCGATGCGGGAGCCGGCGGGCAGTTGGACGGTGACCTCGACGAATCCGGAGTTGCCAAGGATCCGGTTCTTCGCTTGCGGGGCCTGGATCCGCAGGACGCCGTCGGCGTAGGTGACTTCGGTCTGTTCGGCAGCCTTGACGTCGCGGCTCTTGGCGGCGTTGGCGGGCAGGACCTCGACGGTGGTGTCGGTGCGGTCGGCGGCGATGAACTGGATGCGTCCCGCGGGGATGTCGAGGACGGCCTGGACGGCAGCGGGGGTGTCGAACTTCTGCATCATGCTCTCCTTCTCCGGTATCGCGCGCCCCTTCGGCCCGCTCTTTCCGATAGAGGAAAAGCTACGTTGCATTCATAGATCTCACAACAGATATGTTGCGCCAAAATCCCATCGATGCAGGTGGATACGGCAAAGTTGATGCAATGACCTCGCGCATAACGCAACGCCTTCATGTGTAGCGTGTTGCAATGAATTGAGAGTGAACGCTATAGTCGGCACACCAGCCACCACAGGGCCACGCCCATGCCACGAAGGAGACCGCGATGCCGGGAGGCAGGCTCACCCAGCAAGAACGCCAGCAGATCGCACTGGGACTGGCCGACGGCCTCGCCTACGCCGAGATCGCCCGACGTCTGGACCGCCCCACCTCGACGATCACGCGCGAGGTGATGCGCAACGGCGGCCCCACCGCCTACCGCGCCGAAGTGGCCCACCGCGCCACCGAACACCGCGCCCACCGCCGCAGGAAGGCCGCACCCCGCGAGGCGCAGACACCCCCGCAGCCCTACGGACGCGATGCCGAAGCCGTGCGCGAGTACGAGGAAGTGTTCACCACCGTCATCATGGCTTCCGGCGCACCCCTGATGATGTCCCGGGTGATGGCCTGCCTCACCCTCACCGACACCGGCAGCCTCACCGCAGCCGAACTCGCCCAGCGCCTCCAGGTCAGCCCGGCATCCATCTCCAAAGCAATCACGTTCCTCGAGAGCCAGGGCATGGTCCGCAGAGAACGCGACGAACGCCGCCGCGAGCGCTACATCGTCGACGACGACGTCTGGTACCAGTCGATGATGGCCAGCGCCCGCTCCACCGCCCAACTCGTCGAAACCTCACGGCAGGGCATCAGCGTCCTCGGCCCCGACACCCCAGCCGGCGCCCGCCTCGAGAACATCGCCCGCTTCCTGGATTTCGTCTCCGAAAGCATCGCCCGCGCCGCAGAACAGGCCCGCGACATCCTCCACACGAAACCCGAAACAACCCCCGACACCACCACCTGAACCACGCTCGATCGCCAGCAGACAGCCACGTACACACCCCGTCGCACCACCCCGCCACCGGCCTACATCTTCGGAGATGTAATGGGTGTCGGCGTACACAGGAAAGTGGCTCCGGCAAGATTCTCGTAGCACTTTGCCGAGTACCCCGACAATGAGCGCGGGCATCGGCGACGGTGGCGCGGACCGCTCCGACTACATTGCCTACCTCGTCCCGGGCTTGCTGCTGATGACCATCGACAGCACCTTGACCGGGGCCACGGCCACCACCGACCACCCGTTGCCGTAGCCAGCGCATTGGTCCCTGAGCCACCGGGAGCCGCGCACGCTCAGCCGGGGACCACCCGTTGCCGTAGCCAGCGCATTGGTCCCTGAGCCACCGGGAGCCGCGCACGCTCAGCCGGCGGTCGCGGTCTACCGGGCACCGGCGCTGCTGTCGACCACGGTGCTGCGGTCCCTGCGGCAGGCACGCTCGGCAGCGGGATCGCGGCGATCGCCGCAGCGATCGTCCGCATCCAGAACCGGAAGCCCTGAGCATCCGAAGCCCGGACTCAGCCGTCCGGTGAACAACAGCGGCGCCTGAACGACGACCTGAGTGCCGCCCCAGACCGCCGACCAGATCATCCGGCCCGAGCACCGGCCCAAACGCACACGCCTCGACCTCACCGAACTGGCCGCCGCGACCTAGTACTGCAACGGTGTTTGTGCTGATGGGTGGCCAGTTCTATGGGCTGTGTCCGCGTCGTTTGTAGTGACTGATGCGGGCTTGGTGTTGTCGT
>NZ_JBICXE010000103.1:0-10709 GCF_043200155.1 Streptomyces sp. NPDC048473 | reverse complement strand
GATCGGCATGGTCGCATTCGCCGGCTACGGGCTCGCGCTGACCGCCGCGGCCCACTCGTACTGGATACGGACCCGCGGCCTACCAGAAGAGAGTTAACCTCGCCGTTTTGGTTGGGGTGCGGCTGAGGGTTGGGTAGAAACGCAAAAGTGCCCTCCTGAGCTGGGACGATGGACCTTTTCCAGTACTCCAGCCGTAGATCGTTATGTGTCCTGGTCTTGGGGCTGTCTGCCACTGGCGGAAACTCAGGTGGCCTCAGCGCACGATCTGGGTAGAGTCGGGCAATGCCCGAGCTGAAGCGGCTGCATGCCGGCCACGCCCCGGCGGTCCTGGCCTTCGAGCTGGCGAACCGCACCTACTTCGCTGCCTCGATCTCCGACCGCGGCGACGACTTCTTCGACCAGTTCACCGACCGGTACAACGCCTCGCTGGCCGAGCAGGAGGCAGGCATCTGCGCCTTCTACGTGCTCGTCGCCGAGGACGGATCGGTACTCGGCAGGTTCAACCTGTACGACTTGGAGGACGGCACTGCCAGACTCGGCTACCGGGTCGCGGAGCGGATCGCCGGCCGCGGCGTCGCGACCGCGACCGTCCGGGGGCTGTGCCGGATGGCGACAGCGATGCACGGCCTGCGCACACTGCGGGCGGCCACCTCCCACGACAACGCCGCGTCCCAGAAAGTCTTGGCCAAGGCCGGGTTCGTCCCGGTTGGCCCTGCCACCTCGGCCGATCTCGGCGGCAAGTCAGGCACTTGGTACCAGCGCGACCTCCAGCCATAGACCTTGATCTTGCTCGTGGGTCGGCTGCGGGAAGGCTGCGGCCACCGCTGATCATCGGTGTGTGAAGACTAACGATCTTGCGGTGGCCGCAGGTCACAGCGTGGACCCTGCTCGCTGGCAGGAAGCGTTCGAGGGCCTGATGAGCCGGATAGCCGGCCGGTTCGCCCGGGTTGAACCCCGGCGTCGGGTACGGGATCTGATGCTGGGGCTGCTGTCGGACCTGCCACGCAAAAACTGCTGGAGCATCGCCGAGTGGGCTGGAGAGGCCACCCCGGACGGCATGCAGCACCTGCTCGGCCGGGCCCGATGGGATGCCGATGCCGTGCGCGATGACGTGCGCGAGTACGTCCTGGACCATCTACACGACGAGGGTGCAGTGCTGGTGGTCGACGAGACCGGGGACGTGAAGAAGGGCACGCACACCGTCGGCGTCCAGCGCCAGTACACCGGCACCGCCGGGAGGATCGAAAACGCGCAAGTCGCTGTCTACCTCGTCTACGCGGGACTGCGCGGGCACGCGGCGGTGGACCGGGAGCTGTACATCCCGCACTCCTGGACGCGTGACCCAGATCGCTGCCGGCGTCTGGCAAGGAGTGGACCGACGACGGTGAGGTGCACGAGGTGCACTCGCTCAAGCGTCGCGCGGCAAGCGCGACGCGACCTATTCCCATCCCGCCGCAATTCGTACGCATGCTGCGTGCCCATGTGAAACGGTTCGATGTGGCACCCGACGGTCGACTCTTCCGGAACCTGGCTGGCAACTACGTGGACGCTGCCGCCTACGGCATCACGTGGGCGCGGGCCCGGGAGCACGCCCTGACTCGTACCGAGCGGACTTCTCGCCTGGCCAAGCGACCTTACGATCTCCGGCACGCCGGGATCTCGTCCTGGCTCTATTCCGAGGTGGACCCGGCCGAATGCGCCCGCCGCGCCGGTCAGAGCATCGGGGTTCTCTTTCGCCACTACGCCAAGTTCCTCGACGGCCTTCGAGAGCAGGCGAATCGCCTCATCGAGCAGTCCATGAACGAGTGGCAGCGCGTCAGCCAAGGTGACGCACCCGAGGGCTGAACCGGGGGTTTGGTCCGTGACTGGTCCGGAAGCACTGGTCGGGAGGGGCACAGCAGTGGGAGGAAATGGGAGTTAGCGCGCAAGCCGGGCTCGGTCGAGAGCGGGCTGAGCGAAAGGCGCCTGACGGGTGAAAGCCCAGGTCAGGCGCCTTTTCTCGTGCGTCTAGAAGAAGCCCAGCTTCTTCGGCGAGTACGACACCAGACGATTCTTGGTCTGCTGGTGGTACACGCAACTCATGCCGGTTGACCTGCGCCTTTATGGCTCATGGGGGGGGCGACTGGCGGGACGTTGGCCCGAGTACGGCCCGGATCTTGGTCGTGACCGGGTTGACAGCACGACCGCGCTGAACTCGGGCCGCTTCTCGGCAGTCGTGTACGCACCCCAGGCTCGGATGGCTGGAGCCGTACGCCGCAATCGACTGGCTTGGCGCAGTGTCTGTGTGATCGAGAGGGGAGCCGGGGCGCAAGGGGGAGACCGTCGGCATGACGCTCCGGCCGAGGCGTTGGGGACTCCAGCCGTCACGCCGATGCCGGGGCCCGGTGTGCTGCACAGGGACACACGGAACGGCAACCACGGGGTACACGATGACGACGGTGTGGTGCTTGACGACGGGGTCCTTCCAGACCGTTCGGTGAACGAACATGCTGGAAAGCGTCCTTGAACGCTTTCCAGCATGTCGCCGTCACGCGAAATTCGTCACCGGGGCGACGTCACTTGCCGTAGTACGCGTTGTGGATCGTCAGCGTCGACTTGTTGCCCTGTTTGTCCGTGACATCGGCGAGGAACGAGATGCCCTTGTCCTTCGCCGGGTTCTTCACGGAGATCTTGCCGCTCTCGACCTTCACGAGCTGCCAGGTCTTCCCGTCGTCGTAACTCACGGACACGATGAGCGACTTGAGATTATTCCCGGCCGCCGAGCCTTGCACGGTCACCGGGACCTGGACCGACGTGCCCGCCGGGGCGCGCGAGGCGAGGTCGACGGGGGCCGCGAAGCGGACCGTGGACACCGGCAGTGCCGTGGTGGCCGCGACCTGCTTGGAGCGGAACGTGAAGCTGGTGTCGATGCCGGTGGAGGCTGCGGCGACCTTCGCCGAGCGCGCGACGGAGGTCGTCAGCCGGTACTCGGCGTCGGTGGAGTCGACCGTGAAGGGCTTCCCGCCGCTCAGCGGGTCGTCGTTCTCGCCGACCTTGACGCCGTTGCGGTACAGCGTCGACGTGGCCGAGGTGTACGTCGAGAGACCCACGTGGCCCTTGCCGTCGGCGAACAGCGGCAGGGAGCCGATGAGCCGCTGCTCGCCCGTGGCCGGATCGGGTGCGGTGCGGAAGACACCCATGTTCTCGCCCAGAAGCGGGCCGAAGACGCCGGTGTTGAATGTCTCTTGATATGCCCTGCCGGCCTCGTAGCGCTTCGGCTCAGGCATCTCGTAGGCTCCGTCGAAGGACGGGTAGCCCCACTCGTCGGGCTCGCCCAACTGATTGACCTTGGTCAGCCACTTGACGCCGTCGGCAGTGGAGACGTAGAAGGTGCGCGTGCCCGGCGCCGCCTGCGGCGCCGAGAACCCGTTGCCCTCCGGGGCACCCGGCAGATGGGGGAACGGGGAGGCGAGAGCGGTCTTCCCGGCAGCGGAGGCACCGACGCCGACCTTGAGCGTCGCCAGCTCGTTCGCCTTCACGTGCTTGGTGTAGCCGGTCGCGACCTTCTGCGTCCTGCCGCCGTAGGCCACCGAGTACTGAGTGGTGGCGTCCTTGAGGAAGTGCGCGTCCCAGGTCTGCAGGAGCGAGCCGTCGGTGATGGCCGGACCCATGTGTGCGGTGCGGAAGTTGGTGAAACCTCTGAGGACCCAGCCGTTGCCGACGCGGCCGATGTCGGTCGCGAGCTCGTAGTACGTCCCCCCGAAGTCCACCGTGTTGAGGCTGGGCACGGTGATGTCCACCGGCTTGGTAGTGCGCGCGTCGGCGGTGACCGTGGTGTCGCCGGAGATGTCCAGCTTCGGCTGGGCGATCCAGTCGGTGCCCTTGGTGAGGTCCGACGGGTCCTGGTAGACGGCCGTGTTGAACGTGTACGAGCCCTTGGGCACGCGGATCTTGTGCGCGCCCGGCTCGTTGTCGATGCGGGCCTCGAAACCCTTGGCAGGGCCGGCGACGCCGATCAGGGTGCTGGAGACGTTCCGGGCGTCGGTGCCGTCGCGGTCGATGGTCCTGAGCGTGATGTCGTAGGACTCCGCCTCGCGGACGGCTGCCGCGGCCGTGCGGACGGACTGGCCCGCACCGGTGGCGGTGACGTAGCCCGAGTAGGTGCCGTCGGCGTCGCCGATCCTGGTGTCGGCGGTCAGGTCGACCTCGGTCCTGCCGCCGGCGGGCACGGTCACCTTGGTGGCGCCGAGCGCGAAGAACCCGGCCGGGGCCGGCTTGCCCGCCGGGTCCAGCGCGGACACGGACAGGTCAAGGGTGACGTCGCTGGTCCCGAGGTTGCGGTAACCGACCTTCTTGGTCAGGGGCTGGTCGTCGGTGTGCGGCCACTGCGCGACGCCGAAGCTCAGCGAGACCGGATCGGCGATCACGCTCTGGGCCAGCGCCTTGTCGACCTGGACGCGGCCCGAGCCCTGCTGGAAGACGGTGTAGTCGCCGCCCTTGGCGGACGCGGTCAGCGCGCCCTTGAGCTCGGCCGACTTCCAGGTCGGGTGCTGCTGCTTGAGGATCGCCGCCGCGCCCGCGACGTGCGGGGTGGCCATGGAGGTGCCGTCGATCTGCAGGTAGCCGGGGGCCGGGTGCGGTGTACCGGGGCGGGTGTCGATCTCGCTGCCGGGGGCGGCGGCCGCGGTGATGGCGACGCCGGGAGCGGTCACGTCCGGCTTGACGGCGCCGTCACCGACACGCGGCCCGATGCTGGAGAAGGACGCCAGCTTGTCGTCCTTGTCGACGGCGCCGACGGTCAGCGCGGCGTCCGCGCTGCCCGGCGAGCCCACCGTCGATTCACCGGACTCGCCGTCGTTGCCCGCCGCGATGGCGAACAGAACCCCCTTCTCGGCGGACAGCTTGTTGACCGCCTCCTCCATCGGGTCGACGCCCGGGGAGTCCGAGCTGCCCAGGCTGAGGTTGACCACGTCCGCGCCCTCGGCGGCGGCCCACTCCATGCCCGCGATGATGGCGGAGTCGTCCCCGAAACCCTCGTCGTTCAGCACCTTGCCGCTGATCACCTTGGCACCCGGTGCGACGCCCTTGTACGTACCGCCCGACTTGGCACCGGTCCCGGCGGCGATCGAGGCGACGTGCGTGCCGTGCCCGACGCGGTCCACGGTGTCCGGCGAGCCGGAGAAGTTCTTCTCGTCGATGACCTGGGTCTTCAGGTCGTCGTGGGTCTTGTCGACGCCGGTGTCGAGGACGGCGATCTTGACGCCCTTGCCGTCGTACCCGGCCTCCCACGCCTTGTCGGCGCCGATCTGCTTGACGCTGCGGTCCAGGCTTGCCTTGCGTACCCCGTCCAGCCACACCTTGCCGATGCCGGAGGCGGTGGCGCGCACGCCGCTCTTCTGCTGGTTGGTCAGCGCCTCCCACACCTTGGCCACGTCGTCCTGCGACGTACGGATGGCGTCGGCGTCGATGGTGGGGAACGTGCGCCGCAGCTGGGTGTCACCGGCCGAACGCACCTCGGCCCGTGCGGCACTGGCGCCCCCGTCGTACTGCACGATCAGCTTGAGCCCGTCGCGATGGCTCTTGCGCAGCAGCGGGTCGGTGAGCTCGTCGACGTCGAAGAGCCGCTGGTCCAGCTTCCCCGTGGCGATCAGGTGCTGCGCGTCGCTGGGCACTACCAGCGTGTGGTCCTTGATGCGCTGCACCTGTACGGGTATGCGCTCACGGCCCTTGGCGGACTCGAAGCCCACCACCTGGCCCTTGGTGCCGACCACCACACGGTCGCCCGTGATGAGCTGGATCTGCTGGTTGCCGTCGAAGCGTGTGGTGTTCGGTGTGGTCGTCGTGTCCGCAGCGATCGCTGTCGCTGGGCCGGTCATGCCTGCCACGAGGGCCACCGACGTGGCCGCTGCGATGGTGAAGGCGCGTGCTCTCTGCACTTTTACGCGCAAGTCTCCCCCAGGAGCTTGGGATGAAGGCGAGTGGTCGTTTCCGGCCGTGGGTGGAACGGCGCTCGCCGGTCAGCGCAGTATGTGATGTGAGGGATGCGTGATCAACGGTGGGGCAGGAGTGAAGAATTGAGGCATGTGATTTTAAGACGTCTTTGAAAATATTGAGCTTCAGGGGAGCGGGGGCTGCACAAGCGATGACTGTGCAGGGCCCTCGTCCATGTGGCAGCCCAACCCTTGCGTGGCCGTGATCAACTGCGAGCGGCTCAGTGTGCGGCGCAGCCAACTGGGTTTCACCGCCCCCGCGTTCGTGAACGGATCGGCGTTCTCGCCTCACACCCGGCCCAGCCCTTGCGCGGCCCGAGGAAGCCCGCACTGGCGCCCAGCAGCGTCTCCGGGGCAGCAAACGCCCTGACGGACAGGTCGATTTGGCCGCGCTCTCCGCAGACAGCGCACGCGCCCGGGCCCGCGGGTCGGCGAGCAGGTGGAGGGCTTGGCGAGGTAGGTGCCGGCTCCCAGGGGCAGGCCACTGACGCGCTCGTCGGGCGACCGGCCGCAGTCGGGCATCAGGACCATCGCGAGGCCGTCCCGCCGATCACCTGGCAGAGGGTGTCGCCTTGGATCCCCGGCAGATCGAGGCCCATGGCCGCTACATATCACGACCACAGCTACCCCCTGGCGTGGGTCACGACCTCGGCGAGCGCCCGCGCGTCCTCGACGACCAGCCCATTCACGGACGGAGCGTGCCCTTCCAATTGGCCGGATCCGTACCCGCGTGGAACCTGTCGCCGTCCGGGCACGGGAGCGCGGTCGTGACCCGCAGCCCGCCCTCCGAGCGGGCCCGGAAGCCGGGCGCGCGACCGTGGCACTGGAGACGGTTGCCGCGCCGGTCAGGTCGCGTCAGGCAGCTGTGGCGCAGGCGTCCCCGGACAGCGTGCGGTTCTCCCAGGCTGCGGCCTGGTTGACGAGAATGGCGGCGACCTTGCCCATCCAGTCCGGATCTGCCTGGGCGTCGAGTGCGATGGCGGTGACGTGGGTGCTGGTGTGTGCGTAAAAGGTCTTGCGCAGGCTGTCTTCCGCCTCAGTTGACCAGCGGGTCCAGTCGCGACCAGGACGGTGCTTGAGTTCGGCGTAGCTCTTGGGGATGTTGGGCAGCGCGAAACACTCCTACGACGAAACAGGCAACACCACCAGCCGTACACCTGGCAGTGGCGACAAACAGACCCTGGACTGGGATGCGGAAGGTCACCTCAAGAAGGTCCGGGTGTTTCGCATCGGGCGGGTCGGCGCGGTCCGCTATGCGGCGACAGTCCTCGGTGCCGTCGGCCGAACACATCAGAGCTGTTCGCGTCGGCTTCGCCCGGCAGTGTGCCGGTCACAACCATCCGCAGCGCTGTGCCTGCAAGGCCATCTGGAAGCGGTTTGCGGCGCCCAGCTGGGCCATCAGGATCTGCAGGCGGCGAAACAGCGTGCGGCGACTGATTCCCATCTCGCGGGCGATGACGTCGTCGCCCGCGCCGCCCGCGAGGAGCCACAGCAGGCGGCGGTCGGCGGGTGGCAGACCCCCTGAGCGGGTGGCGTGGCCGTGGAACGGCAGGGCGTTCTGCCAGGACTGCTCGAACAGTGCCACGAGCGCGGAGAGCAGGCCGCACGGTTGCACGACCAGCATGGTGTTGTGCACGTCGGCCTCTTTGATCGACAAGGACACGAGCGCGTACGCCTCGTCGATGATCACGAGTTTGACCGGCACCGACGGCAGTACTCTGGCCTGTTCGCCGGCCTTGATGCACGGTTCGATGGCTTCCTGCAGGTGGCCCGGATGCTCCAGCGACTCCCGTGAGTACACGACACGCTGCGTCACACCGCGGGCGAGCGTGGCCAGCGCGTCGTCCGTGGCCCCGGACAAGGGGAAGTACGGTGGTGACTCGAACTGCCGGATCTGATCGCGGGCGCTCGCCCAAGCGTGACGAATCCTGGGGCCGATGGCGTCGCCGGTGACGACCTCGACGAGATTGTCGTTGTACGCGGCGAGCCGCTGTCGCCGGAACGACTCGAACGCGCCCCCGACAGTGATGCGCGACTCCTCGACCTCGGCAGCCCGGTGCCGGGCGAGGATCTCCAGGCCCGCAGTGGGCGGAACCGGGGCCACCACATCCCCGCCCTCCTCGGCGGCACTGGCCAGACCGGCGTCGACCAGTGCGCCGTACGCCGTGGCGAGTTCCGCACCATCCAGACCGGCCGCGGTTCCGATCGCACTCAGCGGAGCGGGAGCCAGCTCCAGCAGCGCCAGATAGACCTGGCCCGCCGCGTGATCGATTCCCAGAAGCCGAAGGGCCTCGCCGAGTTTCGCGTTCGTCATACATCACATTATCGACGGCTCCTGTCGGGGCCGTGGCCGATCTGTGCCAGTGGCAGTCTTTGGCACCAAACGCGCGCGGTGCGGGATACCGTCCGGGAGCCGCCGGCGACCGGCGGCAGCGAGGGCGCCCGGGCCGCACCGGGACGGAGCTCGGCCCGTCCGTAGCGCTCCCTGCGCCCCTCGCCGCTGAGGAACCCACCCAGAAGAAGGTGTATGACGTGGCGAAAGGCCGAAAGAACGGTCTCTACTCAGGGATCTCCGAGGAACTGTCCGCTCTGATGCGGACGGGATGGGCGGACACCGAGCAGCACGACCTGCGGCTCGGCGAGCAGGCTCCGTACGCGGCCCGCCGCCGCGCCACGCTCTCCGCGTGCTTCCCCGGCGAACGCCTCGTGATCCCCTCGGGGAATCTCAAGGTCCGTTCGAACGACGACACCTATCCGTTCCGACCGTACTCGGGCTACGTGCACATGACCGGAGACCAGGCCCGGGACGGCGCGCTCGTCCTCGAACCCCGTGCGGACGGCGGCCATGACGCCTACTGCTACCAGCTGCCGCGCGACAGCAGGGACAACGACGAGTTCTGGACCGGTGCCACGGCGGAGCTGTGGATGGGCCGGCGCCGCTCCCTCGCCGAGTCAAAGCTCGTGCTCGGCCTGCCCTGCCGCGACGTCCGCACGGCGGCCCGCGACCTGACCGCCGCCTCCGGTGCGCCGACCCGGATCGTCCGGGGTCTCGACCTGTCCCTCGAGGCCGCCGTCACCACCGAAGAGGAGCGCGACGCCGAACTGGAAGAGGCGCTCAGTGATCTCCGCCTCGTCAAGGACGACTGGGAGATCGCCGAGCTCCGCAAGGCCGTGGACTCCACCGTGCGCGGATTCACCGATGTGATCGGTGAGCTCTCCGGCGCGATCGCGTCGTCCGAGAGGTGGATCGAGGGCACGTTCTTCCGCCGCGCACGCCTCGAGGGCAACTCCGTGGGCTACGGCTCGATCTGCGCCGCGGGCGAGCACGCCACGGTCATGCACTGGACGGACAACGACGGCCCGGTGCGCCCGGGGGACCTGCTCCTGCTCGACGCCGGCGTGGAAACGCGCACCCTCTACACCGCCGACGTCACGCGCACGCTTCCGATCAGCGGGACCTTTACGCCCCTGCAGCGCAAGGTCTACGACGCGGTGTACGAGGCCCAGGAGGCCGGCATGGCCGCCGTCAAGCCGGGCGCCGCATACCGAGATTTCCACGAGGCGTCCCAGCGTCACCTGGCGGCCCGGCTGGTCGAGTGGGGCTTCGTCGAAGGCCCGGCCGACCGCGCGTACGAACTCGGCCTCCAGCGCCGCTTCACCATGGCGGGCACCGGTCACATGCTCGGTCTGGACGTCCATGACTGCGCGCAGGCCCGGCACGAGGAGTACGTCGACGGCGTGCTGGAGCCAGGCATGGTGCTCACCGTCGAGCCCGGCCTGTACTTCCAGCCGGACGATCTCACCGTGCCCGAGGAGTGGCGCGGCATCGGCGTCCGGATCGAGGACGACCTGGTCGTCACCGACGACGGTCACGAGAACCTGTCAGCGGGCCTGCCGCGGTCGGCGGACGACGTCGAGGCGTGGATGGCCCGGTTCGCGGGTTGAGTGCGTCGAAGAAGGGGCCTGGCGGCGGATCCCCGGATCGAACGGGTGCCGACCAGCAACGCCCGGGCCTGCCGCAGGAGTCCGGCCCGGAAAGCCGTCCTCGGCGGCCTCGTCGCGACCGGCGAACCGCCCAGGGCGCACTGGGCCCCAGGTCAAAGATGCGGCCGAACATTCACCCGGCACCCGCAGGGTGGTCACTGGCCGGCCGCGTCGACAACCCCGTGGGTCAGTCAGCACCGGGCAGCCCAGCCGGGTCGCGATCCTCTCGCGCAGGGCGGCGGCACCTCGGTATGGGTGCGGGCGAGGAGTTCGGCGCCGTATCCCGCCGGAGCGCTGTCGTGTGCGTGCACGCGGTGTTCACCGTACGAATGCGCCGGGCATCCGGCCCGCGAGCACCGCGAGTTCGCCGTCCGCAGTGCAGCTGGTGAGCGCGAGTCCGGCCGAAGGCAGTCTTTGCCGAACGGTCGACCACTTCGTGCTCCTGGGCGGGTAGCTGTCGAACATCACGACCTCGGCGGCGTACCCGCGATCGCCGACTAATTACCGGTACTCCACCAATCATCAGGTCGCGATCGATGCAGATAACCGGAGCGTAGTCGTGATCGGACAGCCTCTGCCCGGAAAGGCGATGATGTCCACCATGCCATCGGCGGCATCGCCCGCGAGCCGTGATCGCCGGGGCGCCCCGGCGATCACGGTGCCGCTAGGGCGCGTATCGGGTTGTGATCAAGAGGTTGCCTGGGTGAGGTCTTTGATCCAGATCATCGAGGCGCGGAGGTGGAGCCCGGCGAGGTA
>NZ_JBICXE010000102.1:0-11501 GCF_043200155.1 Streptomyces sp. NPDC048473 | reverse complement strand
CTGCAACGTCGCACCGATGTCCGACGTACGCGTCGTGGTCATCGACTGCACCGACACCGGCGCATCCCCGCCCACCGCCACCGACCCGACCTGGATCTTGCGGCTGACCCTCCGGTCGGCGAGCTTGGTCGGAACGGACGGAATTCCGAGAGAAATCGCAGTCATGCGCTGAGCATCCCCAAGGTGTGGATCAAGGTCCCGAGATCGGCGGGCTCCGGGTTTCGAGGTTACGGCACCGGCGACACCCCGGAGCACACCGCGTCCGGGAGTGCCGCGCGGAGGGACGGGCCCGGACACACACTGTGTGCCGGGCCGTCACCCAGGGTGCACCGGGCCGGTCGGGAGATCAGGAGATCTTGACCGGATTGACGATGTCGGCCACCAGCACCAGCAGCGTGAAGCAGATGAAGACGCCTGCGACGACATAGGCGATCGGCATCAGTTTGGCCACGTCGAAGGGGCCCGGGTCGGGGCGCCTGAAGACCCGCGCCACGTTGCGGCGCAGGGCCTCCCAGAGTGCTCCGGCGATGTGCCCGCCGTCGAGCGGCAGCAGGGGCAGCATGTTGAAGAGGAACAGCGAGAGATTGAAGCCGGCCAGCAGGAACAGCATCATCGCGATCTGGTTCGTCGCCGGGACGTCGAGCGTCATCACCTCGCCGCCGATCCTGGCCGCACCGACCACGCCGACCGGGGAGTCCGCTGCTCGTTCACCGTCGCCGAAGGCCGCGTTCCACAGGTCCGGGATCTTGGAGGGGAGGGCGATGATCGAGTCGACGCCGTTCTCGATCATGTCTCCCATGCGGACGACCGAGTCGCCGAAGGAGAGCGGAATGATCTCGGTCTGGGCGGCGAAGCCGAGGTAGCCGGCCGTCACGTACTGACCGGCGATCACCTCTCCCTTGGAGTCCTTCTTCGCCACCGCGTTCTTCTTCAGTACGGCGTGCAGGGTCTGTTCCTGGCCGTCACGCAGGACCGTGACGGTGGCGGGGCCGACGGTGTCGCGGATCTTGTCGGAGAGCGTGGCCCAGTCGTCGACCTTCCGGCCGTCGAAGGCGACGATCTTGTCGCCCTTCTTGAGTCCTGCGGCCTGTGCGGGCGAGACCGGGTCGGACTTCTTGCAGGTGTCGCGGTTCTCGCTCTGGGCGATCACGCACTTCTGGACACCCGCCACCTCGGTGGTCTGGGTCTGGAACCCGAAGGTCATCGCCACACCGAGGAAGATCGCGACGGCGAGGACCAGGTTCATGAACGGTCCGGCGAACATCACGATGACGCGCTTCCACGGCTTGCGCGTGTAGAAGAGGCGCTGCTCGTCACCCGGTTCGAGCTCTTCGAAGGCCGCGGACCTGGCGTCCTCGATCATGCCGCGCCACGGTGACGTGGACCGGGCCTCCAGGCGCCCGTCCGGTCCCGGCGGGAACATGCCGATCATGCGGATGTAGCCGCCGGCCGGGATGGCCTTGATCCCGTACTCGGTGTCGCCCTTCTTCCGCGACCAGACCGTCGGACCGAAGCCGACCATGTACTGGGGGACACGGATACCGAACAGCTTCGCGGTCGACAGGTGCCCCAGCTCGTGCCAGGCGATCGAGAACAGCAGCCCGATGGCGAAGACGGCGATGCCCAGAATCGTCAACAGGACCGTCGTAATACTCATGCGCGCGCCTCCGCTGTCGCTTTCGCCGAGAGTTCACGGGCCCGGGCGCGTGCCCAGGTCTCCGCTTCGAGGACGTCTGCGACCGTGAGCGAAGTTCCCGTGGCGGGGGTGCCGTGTTCGTCCACCACCGCCGTGACCGTATCCATGATTCCGTTGAACGGCAGCCGTCCCGCCAGGAAAGCGTCGACACATTCCTCGTTCGCGGCGTTGAACACGGCCGGGGCGGTGGCGCCGAGCGTGCCCACGTGCCTGGCCAGTCCCACGGACGGGAATGCCTCGTTGTCGAGGGGGAAGAACTCCCAGCTGGACGCCTTCGACCAGTCGAAGGCGGGTGCGGCGTCCGGGATGCGCTGGGGCCAGCCGAGACCGATGGCGATCGGGCCCCTCATGTCCGGGGGCGTGGCCTGGGCGAGGGTGGAGCCGTCGGTGAACTCCACCATGGAGTGGACGTACGACTGGGGGTGGACCACGACCTCGATCCGGTCGAACGGGATGTCGTAGAGGAGATGTGCCTCGATGACCTCCAGTCCCTTGTTGACCAGGGTGGCGGAGTTGATCGTGATGACCGGTCCCATGGCCCAGGTCGGGTGCGCGAGGGCCTCCTCGCGGGTGACGGCCACGAGCTCGCTCTTGGTACGTCCCCGGAAGGGGCCGCCTGACGCGGTGACGACGAGCTTGCGTACGTCGGCGCGGGTGCCCGCGGCGAGCGCCTGGAAGAGTGCGGCGTGCTCGGAGTCGACCGGGATGATCTGGCCGGGCGCGGCCAGCGCCTTGACCAGCGGGCCGCCGACGATCAGCGACTCCTTGTTGGCCAGGGCGAGCGTGCGGCCCGCCTTGAGCGCGGCGAGCGTGGGGGCGAGACCGATCGAGCCGGTGATTCCGTTGAGCACGGTGTGGCAGTCGCTCGCGGCGAGCTGGGTGGCGGCTTCGGGCCCTGCCAGGATCTCGGGGAGCGGCTCGCCCGTCCCGTACTGCTCGCGCAGCGCCTCTCGGAGCGCCGGTACGGCGTCCGGTGCGGCGACGGCCACGGTACGCACCCGCAGTTGCCGCGCCTGCTCGGCGAGGAGGGCGACCCGTCCGCCCGCGGCGGAGAGCCCGGTGACGCGGAAGCGGTCCGGATTGCGCAGCACCAGGTCGATGGCCTGGGTGCCGATGGAACCGGTGGAGCCGAGGATGACGAGATCCCGGGGGCCTTCCGCGGCGTCGAAGACGATGTGCGGGTCGGCGAGGGGGGCAGGGCTGTCGCTCATGCCCCCCATTGTTGCCGCATCGGCTGTGGGTGTGGACAGTGCGTCCCCCGCGCCGGGCCGACGCGGCCGATCTCGGCCGGTGGCCGGGGCCGTGGTCGCCGGCGGTCGCCGGCGCTCGCGCGGGCGGTCATTTCGACATGGGGTGGGCGCACAGGGCCTTGTCCTGCGCGCTGTATTCCAGATGCAGCAGCCAGTCCCTGCCCCAGCACTTGTCTCCGTCGGAGATCCAGTACTCGGCCTCGGGGGAACTGCAGCCGACCTCTTCGAGGTCCTGCTCGGGCCATTTCGCGTGGTTGCGGATGCAGTCACCGGCGGTGAACGTGGGCTGGGTGTGCGGAATCAGCTTCGGGACCACGACGGCGCCCAGGGCCAGGACCAGGGCGGCCATGATGACGAGCGCGGGCGGCCGGGCCAGGACACGGCGTCCCGGGGCGAGTTGGGGCCGCAGATGGCCCACCGGGTGGGGCAGGGCGCGGATCCGGGAGCGGGCGCCGATGTTCATCACCATCGTGACCGGCGCGGCGAACACCGACAGCAGACCCCACCAGCCCTGCCAGAGGGTGTCCGAGGTCATCCTGCGGTACGTGGCCGTTCCGCAGGTCCGGCAGAAGGCGCCTTCCTCGGTCAGGAAGCGCAGTGTGACGACGAGCCCGCGGTGTCCACGCACCACGGCGTGGACCGCCGGTATCGCACCGCAGATGTGGCACGACGCGACGGATCCGTAGGAGGGCGGCAGGTGGTGGGGCGGCGTGGACATGAGAACTCCCGGGGACGGCGTGGGCCCAGGAACCCTAGCGGCTCGTGAGTTCCGCGAACTCGGCGAAGGCCTCGTGGAATCCGGGGAACGTCTTCCGTACGCAGCCGGGGTCGTCGAATGTGACGCCCGGCACCCGCAGGCCGGCGACGGCGAACGACATGACGATGCGGTGGTCGCCGTGGGTGGCGATCTCGGTGGGGCGGGGTGTGCCGGGGTGGATCTCGATCCAGTCCGGACCCGTCCCGACCGTGATACCCATCCGCCGGAGGTTCTGGGCGCAGGCCTCCAGGCGGTCACACTCCTTCACCCGGGTGTTGCCGACATCCTCGATGCGTACCGGCCCCGAGGCGAAGGTGGCGATCGCGGCCAGCGTCGGCATGGTGTCGGAGATGTCGCGCATATTGACGGTGAGGCCCGAGAGAGATCCGCCGGAGCGGACGGTGGTGGACTCGGCGGTGGTGTGCACCTCGGCGCCCATGCGGCGCAGCACATCGACGAACCGGAGGTCGCCCTGGAGGGCGCCCGAGCCGAGGCCGGGGACGGTGATCTCGCGGCCGGTGAGGGCCGCCGCGGCGAAGAAGTAGCTCGCGGTGGAGGCGTCGGGCTCGATCGCGTAGGTGGTGGCCCGGTAGCCGCCGGGTGGCACGGTGAAGACGTTGTTGTCGTGGCCGCCGCGGGTCACCTCGACGCCGAAGCTGCGCATCATCGCGAGGGTGATCTCGATGTACGGGGCGGAGACCAGGTCGGTGACGGTGATCCGGAGCCCCTGAGCGGTCAGCGGTCCGAGCATCAGGAGCGCGGTGAGGTACTGGGAGGACTCCCCTGCGTCCAGGGCGAGTTCGCCGCCGTTGATCCCGGATGCGCTGATCCGCAGCGGGTGGTGGCCCTCGGCCGCGTCGTGGCGCAGATCGACGCCGAGCGTGCGCAGGGCCCCGGTGAGCGGGGCGAGGGGGCGGCGGCGCATCTGGGCCGAGGCGTCGAAGCGGTACGTGCCGGAGGCGGCGGCCGCGGCGAGGGTCGGCAGGAAGCGTGCCGTGGTGGCGCCGTCGCGGCAGTAGACGTCGGCGTCGGTGACGGCGGGGCCGGAGGGGCGGCCCTCGATGTGCCAGCGGTCCGCTTCCTGCCCGACCCGGTAGCCGAGGCGCGCGAGGCCTTCGGCGAAGCCCTCGGTGTCGTCCGAGCGCAGGGGCCGTACGAGGGTGCTGGTGCCGTCCGCGGCGGCGGCCAGGAACAGGGCACGCGCGGTGACGGACTTGGAGCCGGGGATGTGGATGACGGTCACGGGCCGTCATCCTGCCGTACCCCGCCCGGCCGGGCGGGGTACGTCCGGTGCGTGGACGTGCGCCCGCCCGGTGGTCCGCGGTTCAGCGAATGGGCCGGTGGACGTTGTCCCGGGCGGACGGCCCCGGGGTGGCGTCGGCGATCCACGGTCCTTCGCCGCTCGGGTCGATGATGCCTTCCTCCAGCCAGGTGTACGCACCGGACAGGACGCCGTCGACCATGCGCCGGTCCAGGTCGTCGGTGTTGGACCACAGGCGGGTGAAGAGTTCCTCGACCCGGACGCGGGACTGGTGGCAGAAGGTGTCGGCGAGCCGGTATGCCTCGCGGCCGTGGTCGTCGGAGGAGCGCAGCAGTTCGGCGCGGACGCAGGCGGCGCTCATCGCGAAGAGTTCCGCGCCGATGTCGACGATCCTGCCGAGGAAGCCCTGCTTGGTCTCCATCCGGCCCTGCCAGCGCGACATGGCGTAGAAGGTGGAGCGTGCGAGCTTGCGGGCGGAGCGTTCGACGTAGCGCAGATGGGTGGACAGGTCCGGGTGTCCGGCCGGTTTGAATTCCCCGTACGTACGAGGGAGTTGTCCTGGTCCTGCGACGAGCTTGGGCAGCCAGCGGGCGTAGAAGCCGGCCGCGTTCGCGCCCGCTTTCGCCTTGGCGGAGAGGGGTTTGTCGGGGTCGATGATGTCCCCCGCGACCTTCAGATGGGCGTCGACGGCCTCACGGGCGATCAGCAGGTGCATGATCTCGGTGGAACCCTCGAAGATCCGGTTGATCCGCAGATCGCGCAGGAGCTGTTCGGCGGGGACGGCCCGTTCGCCGCGGGCGGCGAGGGACGCGGCTGTCTCGAAGCCCCGGCCGCCGCGGATCTGGACCAGTTCGTCGGCCATCAGACAGCCCATCTCGGAGCCGAACAGCTTGGCGAGGGCCGCTTCGATCCGGATGTCGTTGCGATTCTCGTCGGCCATCTGGGAGGAGAGGTCGACCACTGCTTCGAGCGCGAAGGTGGTTGCGGCGATGAAGGAGATCTTGGCGCCGACGGCCTCGTGCCGGGCGACCGGCCTGCCCCACTGCTCACGGACCGCCGACCACTCGCGGGCGATCTTCAGACACCACTTCCCGGCGCCGACGCACATGGCGGGCAGGGAGAGCCGTCCCGTGTTGAGCGTGGTCAGGGCGATCTTGAGCCCCGCGCCTTCGGGACCGATGCGGTTCGCGGCCGGGACCCGGACCCGGTGGAAGCGGGTGACGCCGTTCTCGAGACCGCGCAGGCCCATGAAGGCGTTGCGGTTCTCGACGGTGATGCCCGGGGAGTCCGCCTCGACGACGAAGGCCGTGATGCCGCCCTTGTGGCCTTCCGACTTCGGGACGCGGGCCATCACGACGAGCAGGTCGGCGACGACACCGTTGGTCGTCCACAGCTTCACACCGTCGAGGATGTAGTCCGATCCCTCCGGAACCGCCGAGGTGGCGAGCCGGGCCGGGTCGGAGCCGACGTCCGGTTCGGTGAGGAGGAACGCCGAGATGTCGGTGCTGGCCAGCCGGGGCAGGAAGGCGTCCTTCTGCTCCTGGCTGCCGAAGAGTTTCAGCGGCTGCGGTACGCCGATGGACTGGTGGGCGGAGAGCAGCGCACCGATCGCGGGGCTGACGGAGCCGACCAGGGCGAGGGCCTTGTTGTAGTAGACCTGGGTGAGGCCGAGGCCGCCGTACTTCGGGTCGATCTTCATCCCGAGCGCGCCGAGCTCCTTGAGGCCGTTGATCACCTCGTCGGGGATCCTCGCCTCACGCTCGATGAGGGCGCTGTCGATCCTGGTTTCGCAGAAGTCCCGCAGCCGGGCGAGGAACGCCTCGCCGCGCCGGACGTCGTCCGCGGCCGGCAGCGGATGCGGATGGATCAGGTCGAGCCGGAAGCGCCCGAGGAAGAGTTCCTTGGCGAAACTGGGCTTGTGCCAGTCCTGTTCGCGCGCGGCCTCGGCCACTTGGCGCGCTTCACGCTCGGTGACCTTGGGCGTGTTCTTCGGAGCGGATGGTGCGGACATGAGGAGCTCACCTCGCCGCGTTGTGGGGTGGGCGGACGGGCCGGTCCGCGCGGAGCGCGCTTGGGCGCCTGCCGAGCCGTACCAACCGGTGCTACTTGTCCTGATGTACCCGATTACCGGCACTCCCACCATCCCCCGGACGCCGATCGGGTCGGGAGCCACTCCACTGGACAGCCCCGCGATGACACGGCGGTGAGGCCGTGAGCGGGGATGCAGAAACGGCCGGAACCTCGCACAGTGGGCCCCTTGCACCGCCCTGACCTGCAGTTCTCCTCTGATCTGCGCGAATGCTCAGCGCTTCGGCCCGTATCGCCCCGTCGCGGCCCGTCCCAAGCCGTTTCGGCCCGTCGCCATGTTCCCGCAGGAACATGTGCCTGGAACCGGACGCAGAGGGCCACCGGCGGCTGGGCCGTCGGGGGTGACCGGATCATGGCGCCCGGCTAGGGTCCGGCCTCATGTCCGAAGCCCCCGTCTTTCACGACGCGATCATCGACTCCATACTCGGCAGCGCTCGCCGCTCCACCCTCCCGTACCAACAGGCCCACCGTGGGGAGGACTTCGGTACGGCGTTCTGGTTCAACGATCTCGTCAGCAAGCAGGGCGACACGGAGACGGTCCGGCAGTACCTGGTGACCGCCGGGGCGATGACCCGGTACGACATCGCCGAGGTGCGGCTGCGGCCGGAGCTGTCCGAGTCGGCCATGAGCGCCCACGCCATCGCGATGATCAAGTTCCAGCAGGAGTGGACCCCTCTCGGTGACTCCGGTGTCGCGGTCATGCCCACCGGCGGGCTGCACGCGCTCGCCCGCCGCAAGCGGTGGGAATGGGCTACCGACGAGATCACCGACGGGCTGGCGGCGAGGGAGGAAGACGTCGCCGCCGTCGGCAGCGAGCCGCTGCCCTCGTACGTCCTGGGGCACGACGTCGGGCCGGACCGGACCGACCGGCCGCAGGCCGTCGTCGTCGGGAACGTCGTGCGGGGTGCGGACGACGGTCAGGTGTGGTGGAACGGCACGGTTCCCGTGGGGTGCGTCGGGGCGCCTGTCTTCGTCGGGGTTCCGCTCGGCGATCAGCGGTTCAAGCTGGTTTGCCTCGGTGTCGTCCTGCCCGCGGTCGGCTCACGGCATCCGGTCGCCGCATTCGACCTGATCCGTTCCGCTGTGAGGGAGTTGCCCGATCCGTCGTCACCCACGGCATCCGCCACTGCGGCAACTGCCTCCAGAAAGTGGTGGAGACGGGCGAGGTGACGGCCCGTACGGATCGGACCGAGCACCTCCATTCCCGAGGTGCTCGGCGTGGAACCAACCGCACCCGGCCGGGCAGGAGAATCGTGCGGTGCCGGCGAGCGGGTGCCGCAGTCCGTACGGGAACGTCGGGGGCGGGATGATGCTCGGCTCCGGCGGCGGCGCTGCGGCGGCTGTTCCGTCTCAACGAAGTTTGTCGTCGGCATGCCGCTGACCTGCGTGGGCCGGATTGGGTGAGACACGTGGGGTCGGTTCGTCGAGACAGACGCTTGGCTGTGACGTTGTTCAGGCAATGGGCGGCTGAAGGGCCACCGCGTCGGGCTGGTCATGACTGGGGTGGGGAGAACGGTGTCGTTCAGGCGCTGTGCGGCCGCCGGATGTCGTGGACGAGCTCGGCCGTGGCCTCCCACAGAGAACGCTGAACAGCTTCGCCTCGCCCGATTTCAGGGCACTGCAGGGGCTCGGCGGTCTTGGCGGCGAAGTAGCCACCGGCGCTGCCGGCGAACTCGGGGTCGGTCGCCAGCTTCACGATGATGTCGGCCCCGTGCTGGGGGTTGCCGATGTTCAGCGCGGCGAGGACCTTTTCCAGGGCCCCGGCGAGGGGGAGTTCACGCCCCAGGCCGGTGGCGTTGAAGCCGGGGCAGCAGCAGGTGACTGCTACGCCCGTGCCCTGGAGCTGACGGCCGAGTTCCTGGGTGAACATGATGTCCATCAGCTTGGACCGGCCGTACCGCGGGCTCGACCCGCGGCGCGTGAAGTCTGCCGTGTCGGTCAGGTCCTTCAGCGGGTCGATGGTGCCGGCCCGCAGCGAGGCCCGGGAGGCGACCGTGACGATCCGGGCGGGTGCGGATGCCGTCAGCCTGTCGCGCAGGGCGTCGGTGAGCACCCAGGGCGCGAGGTAGTTCACGGCGGTCATCTCGGCGTAGCCATCGGACGTGACCCGCGGGGAGAAGGCATGCAGGCCCGCGTTATTGATCAGTACATCGATCCGCGGATAGTGCGCAGTGATCTCCTCGCCGGCCCGGCGGACCTCGGCGAGCAGGGACAGATCGGCCGGGAAGACGTCGATCGGGGTCCCCGGCGCGACCTGCTCGATCTCCTGGCGCAGTGCATCGGCCTTCGGCCGGCTGCGGGCGACAATGCCGAGGCGGGCACCGCGGCGGGCCAGGTCGAAAGCGGCGAGCCGGCCCATGCCGTTCGTCGCACCGGTCATGACGATGACGGGCCGCACATCCATGCGATGCTCCCTCTCCGGTTAATATTGAGGTACCTCATCAATGTAACATTCGCTGAGGTACCTCACCAATCGAGAGCCGGGAGCGAACCCGGAGAGAGACCGGAGGAGCGATGGACGAGAGTGGTCGGAAGGTGACCTCCGTAGAGGTCGGGCTGCGGTACCTGTCGCTCGGGCACCACCTGCGCAAGGTGGTCGACGACGGCATGACGGCCGGCGGGCTCTCCCTTGCCCGTACGAAGGTTCTGCAGGTGCTCGACCGTCGGGGCGCCGTACGGCAGTCGGCACTGGCGCAGGAGCTCGGTCAAGCCCCTCGGTCGGTCACCCAGTCCGTCGAGGCGCTGGAGCGTGAGGGGTTGGTCGAGCGGGCAGCGGATCCCGATGACGGGCGCTCCAAGCTGGTGCGTCTCACCCCGGAGGGAGCCAAGGCGCTCACTGCGGGGACGGCAGCGGGGGAGCACATGCTGCGGGAGGTCTTCGGGGCGATGGGGCGCGAACAGCTGGTGGACCTGGACCAGCTTCTCGATGCCCTCCAGGCGGGCCTGTCGGGAGCCGCTGGAGATCTTTGACGGCCGGGGTTACGGGTCTGGTGACGGGTGACACGCGATCACGCCGTGACACTGCGGCCCCGGCGGACCCGCATACCCGCATACCCGCTGCGGACGATCCCGACCGTGGCCGCGGTGCCCTTCGTCACGGCGTGATGGATCATCGCCCCGTTCACCCGCCGCCACACACCCCTGCTGTTCCGGTTGTGGGTACGCCAGTTACCGACCTCGACGATTCGACGGTCACCGCAGGTCAGGATGCAGATGTGCAGAAACGGCCGGAGCCCCCGCACAGTGGGCCCCTCACAGCACCCTGACCTGCGATTTTCCTCTGATCTGCGTGAACTCTCAGCACTTCGGCCCGCCCTGGCCCGTCTCAAGCCGTTTCAGCCCGCCCTCGCGCTCCCGTGGGAGCACCACGGAAGCCGCGAAAGCGAAGTACGCCCTGACCTGCGGGTATCCCTCCAGTGCCCCACAAGCCCGCACCGGACGCCAAGTTGACCGAAAGCCTCGGCTCAGACTGGGACACCCATCGTGAGAATCACGTTGCCGAGCGTGGGATTTGTGGAAACGGAGGGCTTCTTGGGCATGATGGCGAACTTAACGCTGTGACTGGCTAGTGAATGCCTCTTGCTGGGCCGCACTGCCCCCGACCTGCTGCGCAGGGGCCGGTCCTCCTCAAACCGCGTTTGAGATCTCATTGGGTGGCCAGCGCAGGCCGGGCCGTCATCGCTCGTTGTCACAGGCCGCCTCTACGGTTCGCCCATGAGCGCTCCCGAGGTCATCCCGATCAGGCACGAGCCTGATTACCGCACGAGCACCATCGGGCGGTGGCAGGGCGGCCAGTTCTTCGCCTCGGTCACCGCGACCTTCCCCGAGGGCTGGAGTGGCGACAACTGGCAGTCCCAGAAACGTTGGTGCGCAGTGCTCCATCAGTTCGACGGCGCCGGCCGGCACCTGGACTCGCGCATCCAGTTCACCGGCACCACGGCGGACGGCGAAAAGAAGGCGATTACTGCCGCGCGCCAGCTGCTTGCTGAGTGGCTGGATGCTCTTCCGGAGCTGCAGTATCAGGACATTGCGATCGCACCCTTCGCCGTTCGGTTCGAGGGAGCCCTGTTCGGCCTGGTCGTGGAGGAAGACGAGGACGAGGACGACGACGACAACGGCGTGTGGGCCGAGTTCTATCCCGACGGCCTAGGCTTCAACGCGCCCTGGGACGGCCATTACGACACGTGAGCCCGAGCTGGCGAGAGGTCGCGGGCCGCTCCGGACCGCTGCTTGGTCCCTGGCCGGCCGACGTCGAAGTGGTCCAACGCGATGCCGGCATCAAAGGCTTCAAAGTAATCCCGCGGCGTTGGGTCGTGGAGCGTACTTTCGGCCGGCTCATGCACCACCGCCGATTCGCCAGGGTCATTGCATGATCGAGATCTGTCTGGGTTCGTCACGTGAGACCGAGGGCTCGTAGGGGCCGGTGGTAGTCGCGGCCGGTGTGGCGGA
>NZ_JBICXE010000101.1:0-11513 GCF_043200155.1 Streptomyces sp. NPDC048473 | reverse complement strand
GATATGAACGCAAGCCCGAGCACTTCCTCGCCTTCGTCGGCATAGCCGCAACCCTCATCTGCCACCGCCGACTCACCAAGTGAAACGACCTCTTAATCGCTACGCCGCCCGCGAGGTGTTCCATCTGGTCCGAGCCGCGTCCGTACGACGACCACCCACCGAGCCGCCGGGGCCGCGACATCGAGTTCGTTCCCTGTGACCGACAGCTGAGTTGGGGCAGGCCAGTAGCTGTGGGAAGGGCAGGTGCCGGTGTTGTACCAGCTTGCCTACTCTCTGGTAGGCACAGGCTCATCGGCGTCGTAGCTCAAGATAGTCAGCGTGACTGAAGCCGTGCCTATCTCAGCCGTAATCCGCAGTGTCTTGTTCCTACTCTGCTGTGTGGCGTTGCTCGCCGCGCTCCTTTACGCGCCTGCCCGAAGATGGCTGCGCCGCAGGGTGGGGGAGCCGGCTCGGCGCGGGTGGCACTGCGTGAAGGCGGCCATACAGGCCCGCTATGACGAACTCGTCAGCAGGCTCATGAGCCGGACGATCAGCCATGTCGCTCCACTCATTGCCGAGGTGCTACCCGATGGAGGTCTGCGGGCGAGGCCCCTTGTGGTGGAGGCCACTTTGAAGTGGTGGAGAGCAGCCTTGTGGGCGATTCCGGCCCGAGCCGTTGTCCTGGCGTTCCTCGTGGCCTGCCTGATGAACGTCGAGTCGATAGTCGACTTCATCAAGGATCCGGAAAAGTACGACGTGGAACCTCCTCTCGGCGGTGGCGGAGGCCCCGGGCGCAGCGGTGCTCAGGCGAGCGAGCAGCTGAATCCCGTAGCTTCATTGATCAAGGGAGTGGAGGATGCCGGCGCGTATGGCACTGACAAACTGGCGGAGGTCACTTCAACCGTCAAGAGTCTTTGGCCCCTTGAGCTTCCCTCTTGGGGAATCGTCACGCCTCTGGCTTACATCGTGATGATCTTGATGCTGCTTCTTGCGCTGAAGGCCCTCTATCCGTTTGTGATCGCACTGACGAACGGGGCTCGGCCCGCGACGCAGGAACATGGCGCTCAGCAGCCTCGCCCACTCCGCGCGCGGCAGCCCTCGGCAGCCGACGAAGAAATGCGCTACAGGCCGGTTGTGGTACTCCTGCTTACCGCCGCCGACTGCGCCCGTACGTGGAGGGCGTGGGGCAACAGCCCCGCCTTGGATACCCCCAGGGTTTCTGTCCGCGGTGCCGAATACGTCGTCCGGAACGCTTGGCGAACTCGATGTGAATACGACTCTTGGTCCGCGCGCATGCGCCAGCGTCACGCTTTGAAGGCTCACGCCGCGAAGGTGATTGCGGCGCTTCGCTCGCTGGAGGCGCGGCAGTACACGGACCCCGACCTCGGCCTGGTTCTCCAGGAGCTGGCTGACGCGTTTCTGACCATCGCAGAGCGATACGCCGAAGGTCGCGTTGGGCAACTCCTTGATAACGTCGACGCCGTGGAAGGTGCAACTGACTATGAGTGGTTGCGCCTGCTCGGCGTCGCCGGATTCGGTGTCGGTGCCCTGGCTATCTCCTCGATGGTCAACATGCCGGACGGCGCCAACGGTCTTCTGCTCGGACTGGCGCTCCTTTTGGCAGGCTCATGGCTCTTCCGGCACAGGCTGACGCACCCGATGGACCTGATAGACGTCCTGCGGGGTGCTGACCGAAAGTAGCCTCCGGTCCACCTTTCGGTGGCCGGTGGCCTGCCTCGCCACACTCCAGCACGTACACCCGGTCGCCGCACGTCCCGTCCATCGCGCAATGCACGCGAGGTGACTGGCCACCACGTCGCCTCTCGGGCACGACGAGGTCCTTTGCGGGGAGTAGGTCCGGCGAGTTCGTCGAGGAGCGCAGCTCACCTTTGAGCGGCCACGCATCGGTGAAACACATGCTGCACGCGTAACAGAAGGCTTCACGATTGAGCTGGTCGACGGACAACAATTCAAGTCTCCCTCCAGTGCAGCCATAGCAGCAGGTTCCGCCACGTTCAAGAGGTCCTGACGGAGTACCAGCTCGGCGACCCGGTCCTTGCTCATCCAGGCGAGCCGCGGCCCGAGATCCGCATCCTGAAGCCAGGGCCGGGCCGGCCCCGCAACAAGCCCGACAGCGTCGCGGCCGACAAGGCCCCACAGCAATAACCCCTGGCGTGAGTACCCGCGACGCCGGGGAATCCGGCACACGATCCCGGAGAAGACCGACAGCCGGGCCGCCCGCCTGCGCAAAGGCTCACGCAGCGGACGGCCACCTTTCAAGAGCCGTCAGAAGCGGTATGGGCATGCGGCTGGCCATCTGCCGGGTAGAGCCAGGTGGGGCGGATCCAGCGGGCCTTGAGGAGTGAGGTTCTGACAAGGGTTTCCCGAGGCGTGAATACTGGGGCCTCGGACCCGCAACCATGGTCGTGTTGCTCAAGTCCTTCGTTGTACACGGGAGATGGATCCTCGCACGGGCGAGATGACAGGAGGGGTGCGTGGTGGCGGCGTTCGCACCGTTGACTTCGGGGGACCCCGAACAGGTCGGCCGATACCGGCTGGCGGGACGGCTGGGCCAGGGAGGCATGGGCCGGGTGTACCTGGCCCGGTCGCCAAGCGGACGCATGGTCGCGGTGAAGGTGGTACGGGCCGCCTTGGCGGACGACCCGGGGTTCCGGCGGCGGTTCGTTCGGGAGGTGGCAGCGGCCCGCCGGGTATCGGGCTTCTTCACCGCCGCAGTGGTCGACGCCGCCCCGGAGGGCCGCCCGGCGTGGCTGGCCACCGAGTACGTCCCCGGACTGTCCCTGGCGGACGCTCTGGCCAAGCACGGGGCCTGGCCGGAGCAAGCAGTGCGACAGTTGGGGGCTGCGCTGGCCGAGGCGCTGGGAGCCATCCACCGCGCAGGCGTGGTGCACCGGGATCTCAAACCGTCGAACGTGCTGCTGGCGGCGGACGGACCCCGGGTGATCGACTTCGGAATCTCGGTAGCGGCCGAGGACACCTTGCTCACAGAGGCGGGCGTGGTGATCGGCACCCCCGGGTTCATCCCGCCCGAACAACTGCGTGGCGAGAAGACCGGCCCGGCCGCTGACGTATTCGCTCTGGGTGCGGTGCTGGCGTATACGGCGACAGGCACGGGCCCATTCGGAAACGGCGCGGGGCATGCGGTGAACTACCGGGTCATGCACGAGGAGCCCGACCTGGGCGGCCTGCCGTCCGGACTCGCCGAGGTGGCGGCCCGATGCCTGGCGAAGAACCCGGACAATCGGCCCGCAGTGCCAGAGCTGCTGAAAGAGCTGGCGCAGGTCCCGGGCCACCGGCCCGACGGCCATTTCACGGAGGCCGACTGGCTGCCCGGACCAGTGGCCGATGCCATTGCCCACATCCAGGCCGCCCCGCTGCCGGACGCCGCCGCACCCGCCCAGGAGGAGAGGGCCACCCTCAAGCTCGCTCCCGCGACCGCCCCGCCCGCGGCGGAGCCCGCTGACGCATCTGCCGCTGCGCCACCTGCCCCCAGCGGCCCGAGACGCCTGGCCCGGCGCCGCGTTCTGGCGGGCCTCGCCATCGCCGCGACCCTCGCCATCGTCACTACGACAGCACTCCTGAACGACTTCGGGCGTGGCGACGACGAGAAGTCTCCCAGCACACCGAAGGCGAAACAGCTGTGGTCCCGCCCGTTGGACGGCAAGCTGACGCTGGATGCTGTGGCGGACGGCGCGGTCTACCTCAGCAGCGGAGACCAAGGCACCCTGCGGGCCCTGGACGCCAGGGACGGCAGCCGGCTGTGGCAACGGCAAGCGGAAGGGGACGACACGAGTGTCGTCTCCGCCTCCGGTGGGACGCTCTTCTACATCAGCGGCCGTGCCCTGTACGCCGCGGACGCGGACAGCGGCGAGACACGCTGGAAGGCCAAAAGCATCCTGACCTCCCCTGCCACCCTCGACGACGCGGCGTACTCCGTCATCGTCGGCTTCCTACTGGCCCAGGACCTCGGCACCGGCAAGATCCTGTGGACCTACCAGCTCGGCGCCGGGGCAGTAGAGGGGGATTTCGCCGTTGCCGGCAGCAGGGCCTACGCCCATGGCGACCAGGAGCTGTTCGCCGTGAACACCGGCACCGGCAAGAAGCAGTGGACGTTCGAGGCCGACAGTGCCCTGATCACGGCACCGGCCGCGGCGGGCAACACGGTCTACTGCGGTGGCCGGAACGGCACCCTGTACGCCGTCGACGCCCGAACCGGCCAGAAGGTGTGGCAGCGCGGCTTCAGCGGGAAGCTGTGGAACCCCCGGATCGCGAGCGGGGCGGACACCCCGGTCGTGGCCGATGGGGTCGTCTACTTCGAGAACGACGCCTACGTGTCGGCCTTCGACGCCGGCACCGGCAAGCCGCTGTGGCGCCACCGCCAGGACACGGATGAGATCGACACCTTGTCGGTGGCCGCCGGCACCGTCTACTTCACCGACGAGACCGGGACGCTGTACGCCCTGGACGCCCGCAGCGGTCGACCGAAGTGGCAGGAGAACCTGATGACCTCCAGCGGTCAGTGGCGCCCGTACATCGTCAACGGAACTGTCTACTTCGAGGACGGCGACCGACTGCGCGCCGTCTCGCTGGTGAACTAGCCCTCAATGAGCGAGGGTGCTGTGGAGCGACGTACCCAGTGATCTGGCACCGGTCGGAGCGCGCACCTGCGAGCCGTCGCCAAGTCGTCGGCGTAACAGCGAAATCGGACACGTCGATCCGTGCCGCGCACGGGACAGTGAGGGAGGACAGGTGGCGGCGTTCGCACCGCTGGAGGCAGGAGACCCCAGTCAGGCCGGCCCGTACAGGATCGTCGGCCGGCTCGGCTCGGGTGGCATGGGCCGGGTGTACCTGGCCCGGTCGCCGGGCGGCCGGACGGTCGCGGTGAAGGTCGTCCGGGAGGAGCTCGTGGACGACCCCGGGTTCCGGCGACGGTTCGCCCGCGAGGTCGAAGCCGCACAGCGCGTCACGGGCTTCTTCACCGCCGCCGTGGTCGACGCCGCGCCGGAGGCCGACCCGCCGTGGCTTGCCACTGCCTACGTGCCCGGCCTGTCCCTGACCGAAGCAGTCGCCGCACATGGCGCCTGGCCGGAGCAGCCGGTGCTGACGCTGGGCACCGCGCTGGCCGAGGCACTGGAGGCCATCCACAGCGCCGAGGTGGTGCACCGCGACCTGAAACCCTCGAACGTGCTGCTCGCCGACGACGGCCCACGCGTCATCGACTTCGGGATCTCGGTGGCCGCCGACGACACCAAACTCACCCTGACCGGCACTGCCGTCGGCACTCCCGGCTACATGCCGCCCGAGCAACTCGTCGGTAGAGACGTCGGGCCCGCCGGCGACGTGTTCGCCCTCGGCGCGGTCCTGGTGTACGCGGTGACCGGGAGCGGACCCTTCGCAGGCGGCGCCGCGCACGGCGTGGCCTATCGGGTCGTCCACGAGGAACCCAACCTCAGCCACGTACCGGTCCGACTCGCGGATGTCGTCGCCCGGTGCCTCGCCAAGGATCCAAAGCAACGCCCGTCGGTGCCGGAACTGGTCGACAAACTGGGCCAGTTGTCGGCGGCTCGCCCGACGGAAGGTGTGATCAGCGGTTCGGGCTGGCTTCCCGCACCGGTGGCCACCGAGGTCACCCGCATTCAGGCGACGCCGCTGCCGGAGACGGCCACCGGCACCGTACCCCTCACAGCGCCTCCTGCCGGCGCCCCACCCGCCGCCGAACAGTCCCCAGCCGGTGGCGTGTCCCGAACCGCCGTCGACACCGCGGCAATCGGGCCCGCCCCGGCGGCCGGGCTCCTCGCGCCGCCTCCTCAGCCGGTTTCCGCCGGCCGACTGCTGGGCCTGCCCCGGCGCCACGCCCTGATCGGCCTCGCCGTCGCCGCGGTCCTGGCGGTCCTCGCGGCCACACTGCTCCTGCCCGACGGCCTCCCCCGCCGGGACCAGAGCAACGCCCAGGGCAAGGAACCCACCGCTGCGGCAACGGAGCTGGCCTTCCAAGAGCTGTGGTCCTACGAGGAGGATCCCGCCGGCCCTCCGTTGATCGTCGACGGGAAGGTCTACTTCGGCGACCAGGGCGGCACCCTGCACGCCCTCGACACCGCCGGCGGCACTCAGATGTGGAAGTACGACGGGTTGCAGGGGGCACGCCCCGTCACCATTGCCGACGGGGCTGTCTATGCCTTCAGCGGAGCCACAGGCGCGCTGCACTCCGTGGACGCGGACACCGGTGACAGACGGTGGAGTTTCAAGATTGACGACGCCTCAACTGGCGCCGCTCCCAAGGGAACCGAATACGGGATCACCAATGTCGCTGCTGCCAAGGGAACCGTCTACCTACTCACCCTCCCCTGGCCGAAGGGGCAGCCCGCCCTCTACGCGCTGGACGCCGAGACCGGTGAGGAGCTGTGGAATCGCCCGGTCAGCCCCGGCCTGTCGACCGCGCTCACCGTGGCAGACGGAGTGATCTACTGCGGCCTCGGAGGAAAGGACTACGAGAACTACCTCTACGCCCTGGACGCAGACACCGGCGACCAGTTGTGGCGGATCAAGACCGGCGGCAGCAACAGAGGCAAGGTCACCTCACTCTCGGTCGCCGAAAGCACCGTCTACTTCGGCAGTGAGGAGGGCACGTTCTACGCCGCAGACGCCTCCAGCGGCGAAGTGCGCTGGAAGTACCAGTCGAAATCCAAGGACGCGGAATGGAACGGCCCGCCCCTCGTCGCCGACGGCGTCGTCTACGCCAGCGTCAAGGCCAGATTCAACACCGACGACAGCGCCGGCCGCGTGTACGCGTTCACCGCCAGCTCCGGCAAACGGCTGTGGGAGTATGGAACGAACGGCGCGGCTTCACCACCTGTACTCACCGGCGGCGCGCTCCACTTCAGCGACGCCGGTACCTTGCGGGCCCTCGACCCCCGCACCGGAAAATCGCTGGGAGACGCCCCCCTGACCACCGGCACGGACCCGCTCCTCACCATCTCCGGTGACCGCGCCTACTTCGACGGCGGAGACGAACGCCTGCACGCGGGGAGGATCTCCCTGACCGAAAGCTGAGCACCCTCGCACCAGCTGAGTCAGCCTGCCGTCGCGCCGATGTCGTCGGGTTCTTCCCCGACCGGGGCGCGGTCCTCCGCCTGGTCACCGCGGTCCTGGCGGAGTAGACCGACGGATGGACCGGACAGCGCCATATCAGGCCGGACGTCCTCGCCGAGTGCCTCTCCGGCAAGTCAGCCGAGCGCGGCGCACCCGAGTCCGAGGGTCGGCCGCCCCGCCCTCCGGCATTGAGCGATGGGGGGTGCCCCTATGTGTTTGGTCAAGCTGTGTGGCTCACAATGCGGGCATGGATGACACGGGTGGGGACTCGGTATCGGTGTGGCGGGTGGGTGGGGCGGCTCGCGCGGCGGGCTATGCGATGCCGGCTGTCGTAGGGGTGAAGGCGCTCATCGGTTGGGCTGGGTGGGTTTCTTCTCCGGGGGCGGAGACGGCACGGTTGGCGGGGTTGTGGTCAGGGCTGGCCGTTGGCGTTGCGTTGTTCTTTTGGTGGGCGATTCTCAGAGTCCGGCTTGAGGTCGGCCCTGACGGGATCGTGGCGGTCAATCCGTGGGGGACCCACCGCCTGGGGCTGAACGAGGTGGCTTCGGTGAGGCTTGGTGCGTGGGGTGCGGAGTTCCACCATGGAGACGGCTTCAAGACCACGGCCTATGCACTGAGCGAGCTGGCTGCGGGAACCTCGCAGGACCGGCGCTTCGCGGAGCTGCTGGTGCTCTGGGGGCGGACCCCACTTCCTCGCCGCGGTGACGCCTGACGGAGACGCCGGTCAGGCACTGGCCGGGCGCGGTTCGTAGAAAGCGCCGTCGCGGAGCATGGCGAACAGGACGTCGGCTCGGCGTCTGGCGAGGCAGAGCAGGGCCTGGGTGTGGTGCTTGCCCTGGCTGATTTTCTTGTCGTAGTAGGCCCGGGAGGCCGGGTCGGACAGGGCTGCGAACGCTGAGAGGAAGAAGGCCCGTTTGAGCTGCTTGTTCCCTCTCCGGGAGGGCTGTTCGCCGCGGATTGAGGAGCCCGAACTGCGGGTGGCCGGGGCGAGGCCTGCGTAGGCGGCGAGATGGCCGGCGGTCGGGAAGGTGCTGCCGTCGCCGACCTCGATGAGGATCCGGGCTCCAGTCCTGACGCCGACTCCCGGCATCGAGGTCAGGACCTTCGAAAGAGGGTGGGCCTCCAGCAGTTCCTCGATCCGCCCGGCCAGCAGCTTTCGCTTGTCGAGGACGGCGCTCAGGGAGGCGGCCAGGCTTGGGACGATCAGTGCGGCCGCGTCCGTGCCGGGAACGGTGACGGTCTGCTCGTCCAGGGCGGCGAAGATGTCTTCGACCAGCCGCTCGGCCATCCTCGGTACCTTCGGCCTCAGCCGTGTGACCAGCCGACGTCGGCCGGCCTTGCGGATCTGGGCCGGGGACCCGAACCGTTCCAGCAGGGCGAGGACGGCCGGGTGCTGCAACCGCGGCCCCAGCACCCGTTCCAGCGAGGGGTGGATCTGGGTGAGCAGGCCGTGGATCCGGTTGGCGACCCGGGTGGCTTCGCCGGCCAGGTCGTCGTCGAAGCCGACGATCATCTCCAGCTCGGCGATCGTCTCGTCCTCGCCGTCGATCGCCCGCAGCGTGTGCGGCATTGCGCGGGCCGCGTCCGCGATGATGAACGCGTCCTTCGCGTCGGTCTTCGCCTCACCGGGGTAGAGGTCGGCGATCCGCCGCATCGTCAGGCCCGGTAAGTAGGCGATTGGGCAGCCCATGTCCCGGGCGACCGCCAGTGGCAGAGCTCCGATCGAGGCTGGTTGATCGACTACGACCAGCACGGTGCCGTGCTTGGCCTGGAGTTTCGCGAAGAGCTCGCGGAGCTTGGGTTCGGTGTTGGGCAGGCGCTTGTCGTACGCCTTCTTCCCGGCTGGTGTGATGGCGGTGGCGTGGTGTTCGCCCTTGCCGACGTCCAGGCCGAGGAAGACGTCGATGCCGCCGGTGTCGATCACGTGCAGGCCCCTCCGCTCACGCTTTCGTCCGGCCTGCCACGGCACCGAGCTGCCACATCCACGTTACGGAGAGCTGTTCCGGCTCGGGTGAAGCCGGTGCTCAAGCCCCTCATCAGCGGTCCGTCGATGCCTCCGGGCTCGGTGACACCACCCCCGGATTATGAACAACAGGAGGGGGAAGTCATGCCGGACCCGAAGGCCGGAGGCCCCATTGCGGAGCCAACGAAGACGGTAACGGGGGGGCGCACCGAATGGTGGTCGGTGTCGTCATGCCCGCGTCGACGACCGCCGCCGGGAAACCATCGCCCATCCGAACCGCCATCGCATGGCTCCGAAGATCTGACTCTTCGTAACTGCTCCACGGAAAGTGAGCCAGAACCCGAGAACCGACAGCACCTGTGCACGAGTTGGGCAGCACTCGACGCTCTGGAGAAATCGAACAGTTCATGACTTCAGGCAGCACGGGCCCTTGCCGAGAGTTCAGCAGGGGCCCACGGTGCAGAGAGCTGCGGAGGGCCGGGACCTGTCCTCGATGAGCGGCATGCCGGCCGACATCAGCTACCGTCTGCTGCCGGTCTGACGGCCCGGCCTCACTTCAGATGTCGGGTGAAGAACTTGGCCGCGGCGTCCCCCGCGAACTGCGGGACGCCGGTGTGCCCGCCGAGATGGGCGTGCAGGGACTTCTCCTTGGAGCTGAAGGCGTCGAACAGGTCCAGGGCCGCCTGCCGGTCGTTCCCTTCGTCGTCCCACTGCAGCAGGACGTGCAGTGGAATAGTGACCTGCCGGGCCTCCTCGAACATGGCGCGCGGCACGAAACTCCCGGCGAAGAAGCCGGCGGCCGCGATGCGCGGCTCGACCACCGCCAGACGGATGCCGATGGAGATCACTCCCCCCGAGTACCCGACCGGGCCGCCGATCTCGGGCAACGAAAGGAGGGCGTCCAGGGCGGCCTGCCATTCCGGGACCGCCTTTTCGACCAGCGGGAGGATGAGGGCGTCGACGATCTCGTCGCTGACCGGCTCGCCAGCCTCCATCGCCCGGCGCAGGTCGGCGCGCGCCTGCTCGGCGGCGGGCCAACGGGGCCGGTCGCCGCTTCCGGGGAGCTCGATGGTCGCCGTGGCGAAGCCCTCCGCCGCAGAGTGCCGGGCCCGGGCCGCCAGTCGGGGGTACATCTTGCGCAGCCCGAGGGGAGGGTGGCCGAGCAGGATCAGCGGCGCCGGTGCGGATGCAGATCCGGGCGTCCACAGGATGCCGGGGATCTCACCGAGGGTGAATTCGCGTTCGAGGACGCCGTCGTCGAGGCGCTGCTCGGAAGTGAAATGCATGGTCGTGCCTTTCGGGAGTGCACTGGAACGGCGCTCCCGGACGACCTGCCTATCGCCCGACCGTGACCCCGGAGGGGAGCACCCATGTCAATACTGCGTTCACGGGTACCACCTCCTCGATCTCTCGCACGGCCTCCGGGAAAGTAGCAGTGGTCGCCCTCGTCCGCCTAACGGGTTTTTGCGGAGTCTCCGTGGCCGGATGCCACGGTGTCCACCGTCGTGCAACTGCCAACCGGGAAGGCGCTGACCGTCCGGACGGCGGCCGACGTGTTCCTCGACTCGCTCGGCAACCCGAACACGGTCCGGAACTACGGGGCGGATGTTCCTCAGACCCCGACCCGCCCGGACGCGGAAACTTCCTGATCAAGGTCGGGAGTCGGCCCGGCATCACCGTGCACGTCGACCTCACACAGGCAGAACTGGCCGTCAACGACACCAACAAGCGCTGGCGGAATCGCCAGAATCCTGCCTGAGTGGGGTGGTTGCTCCGGATGGCTGACCGTCCGGAGCACTGCTGCGTCCAGGGGTCGCGAACGGTCCCTGCCAGCACGCCGCAACCGCACCAGCCCGCCCTGCGTCCGGGCAAGTGACAGCTGAACCCGAGATCAACTTGCCATTGACGGGAGGTAGATTCAAGATCCGCAGGTCAGAACGGGCTCTGTGCCACGGTTCGCGAGTTCCTGCAACCGGCTACGGGCCACCCGCGCTTTCCGACAAGCGCGCGGCGGTCTCGAACCTGGCGGACCTCAGGCACCTGCCCGGCACGGCCGACGGTCTTCACCGCCCCAGCATCCCACCCGTACTTTTCTCGAAGGAACACCCCACATGCTCCGCCTCAAGCGCCTCGCCGCCTCGGCCCTCATCACTGCCACGGTTGTGACCGGCACCTCGCTGGCCACCGCCACCACGGCCTCCGCGGCGAGTTACCACTGCAAGACCAGCAGCGCCTCCGTCGACAACCCGGCCTACTCCGGTCCCTACTCCGACAACTACAACTTCGACGTCAAGCTCTGCGCCAAGCGCTCCGGCGGCTACATATACGCATACGCCAAGGTCGACTTCGAGGGACCCGTCTGGTACGTCAACCAGACCGACACACTCGACGCCGCCCGCTTCCACCTCCAGATCAAAAAGTCCGTATCCGGCACCGACCCCGTCGTGAAATCGGCAAACTA
>NZ_JBICXE010000100.1:0-11674 GCF_043200155.1 Streptomyces sp. NPDC048473 | reverse complement strand
CCTCCGCCACACCGGCCGCGACTACCACCGGCCCCTACGAGCCCTCGGTCTCACGTGACGAACCCAGACAGATCTCGATCATGCAATGACCCTGCATCGGCAACGCTCAGCAATTCGAGGCGCTTGGACCCGAGCATGGGCACGAGGTAGAGCCGGATGTGCGTCTCGTACTTCGCGTACGTCGTGCGCTTGCGGCGCGGCTTGATGATGTTGTCCAGCCAGTACGGCAGCCACTCGGAGAGCTTCGCCGATCATGCGATCAAGGCGTTTGCTCACGAGTGGTTGAGCGTACAGATCCGGCATCAACGAGATGCCAATGTCCGTGAGAATGAAAGCGGGAGTGCAAGTGCGAACAGGGCAACCGCCACCAGCCAAGCGGGCATGTTGCCGGAAGGATAGAGCACGATCGCCCACCAGGCATGCGTTGAGTGGCCGTTGGGTCCGATGACGCGGCCGAGAACGATGTTGATGATGAGAAACATCAGCCCTGCTCCCGCTGCCGTAGCTTCGTTGGCCAGGCGGCGTGCGAGGAGCGCGATACCGAGAAGGATAGTGACATTGCGGGCGATGTCCATGCCCACCATAAGTCCGGCCGCGTGTGCGAAGACCGCGGTGAGAATGACGGCACCTTGATCGAACCGACGAACAGGCAGGGCCGCTGTGGTCTCTGCTTCGTGCAACTGCCGTTCCAGGCAGTACATGACGGCAATGACGACGAGAAGGGGTGTGAAGTAGGCAAGTTGGGCGCCTCCCGCACCCCTGGTCAGGCTCGGGACGGGTACTGTGCTCGTCCCCACCGCCCAGCACACGAGAACGAGCAGGGCTAGCGCAGCGGGGATGGTCCACCAGCGGCGCACAGTGATCGCATATCGGTTCACGAGTGAACCTTGCCGCAGTGCTTCAGGCTCACGGCAGCATGGGTGAACCAGGCGACCTGCTCTTCAGCGGGAAGCCTTCGGACCTTTTGGAGTGTCGCCCAGTCCTGAGGTGTCAGCGATTCCTGTATGCCCTTCTCGTTGAGTCCGGCCACCAGAGCTGCCCATGCGGCGGGGAGGGAGCCCGGTTGTTGGCAGACCCCAATTCCTGCGCGGGCGGCTGTCCCGGTGACCGCAGACTCCCCAAGTTTCGCGTCGAATTCGACGGTGTCCTGGTGAGCGCCGCGCGGAGGCAGAGACCAGTACAACGGCCAGGTACCCGACCTGAGTGGAACCGTCGCCGAGGCGACGCGCAGCTCGTCCGGGGCGGATATGCCGGCGTCCTTCAGCCGTTTGACCGGAGCCAGGGCCTCTTGGCGCAACTGTCGGGCGTAAGGCTCGTATTCCGGCGGTACACACACCCTCGGTGCCTTCCCGGTACAGTCCAGAGCGACGTTGCGGGGGTGTGTCGGAGTGCCGTAGCCCCAGTTGGCCACCGCAGCATGGCCAGCGATAAAGGTGACTGCCGCCACGGCGAAGGCCACAGCGACCGCCAAGGCGCGTCGGCGCCTTCGGGCCAGGAGCCAGAACGTGACGGCCAGGCCGGTGACCACGCCCCAAGGCACCAGATAAACAGCCGGGGAGATCAGATCGGTGACGCTCGACTGCCTGTCGATGAAGCCACCCAGGTGACGCACCCAGGGGTTGGACGTCGCCTGAGGGACGGACAGCCACGCCCAGCAGCCGATACCGGCAGCGGGTGCCGCGATACTCCTGGGCAGGACGCCTCCGAGACACCAGCCGATGACCAGCCAACCTAGGGAAATGACGATCAGGTGCGCCACAGCGAGCCACCCGGACCCGCTGGGCAGCACGCCCACTGCGCGGTGAGCCATTACGAGCGCCGACGTGACGAGTACGGCCAGCAGCATCAGGACCGGGGCCGTGGCGCGCAGAAGTTGCGGTAGTGCGCTGCGTTGGCCGGTGATCCTCAATGCGCCGAGCCGGCGGTGCCGACCCGCCTCCCAGGCGGCAGCCGCAGCCACTGCCGGGGCAATGATCGCGACGGCGTATGCGGCCGTTTCACCGGACTGAACCCCATACTTCGAAGGTTCGGTGAACGTGGCGTCGTCGATATACAGGTATGCGTATATCAAGATGGGGAGCGCCAGCCAGGGTGCGGCCGAGGCGCGAAGATTTGCCCAGGTAATCATTCGGCCGCCTCCAGGAGCGACGCGTAGGCACTCTCCAAGCGTCGGCCAGGCGCGCAATCCGGGTCGGCGTGGCCGGCGAATGTCTCAACGGTGCCCCGGAACCTCGGTTTCCCTGATTCGAGGACCACTACCTCGTCGAAAGCTTCGTCGAGGTCGCCGATGTCGTGAGTAGAGACGATCACATGGACGTTTCCCCTCAGCGAAATCAGCAAGTCGAGGAACCGGCGTCGTTGGTGGGGGTCGAGCCCAACGGTCGGCTCGTCGAGAAGCAAAAGTTCAGCGTTATGAACGAGTGCCTGTGCGATAGCGATCCGTTGCTGCTGGCCGCCGGACAAGTTTTTTACTTTACTGTTGATCTTTTCGGTGAGGCCGACTCGCTCTATCGCCTTTGGGGCCGCGTGCCAAGCTTCGCTTTCCCGCATACCCTTGAGCCATCCCACATAAGCTACATGCTCCCTACATGTCAGCCCGGGGAGAAATCCAGGATGTTGCGGCAGCCAGGAAATCTTGCCTCGGTAGGACCGCGCCTGTTTGCGGCTGGCCGAGTCGAGTCTTCCGTATAGGACGCGTCCCGATTGCGGCATCGCGGCGCTGGCACCGAGGGAAAGAAGGGTGCTCTTGCCTGCGCCGTTGGGACCGAGAAGGACGGTATGGCCGGAGGAGAAAGCGATGTCCAGCCGGTCGAGAACCGGACGTGACCTCCGTCCGTAACGAAAGGTGCAGGACTGATAGTGCAGGGGCATGGAGTGAGTCTTTCAAGGGCAGGAAAGGGACTTCCCTTGGGGCGCGCTCCTACAGCACGAACGCGCCCCAGGGGAAGGAGAGGTGCTCAGTAGTATGTTGCGACCGGATCGGCCCAGACGTGCACGTTGACCAGGCCATCATTCACGGCCCAGTAGTAAGTACCAGAGCCGTGGTCGTCCCAGTTGCCCGAAGAGGTCCCCCCTGTGAAACACGCAGTGTACGTGTGTGTCGAGTAATAGGGGTCCGGCCCCAAAGTGTCCTTACGAAGGACAATATTGACCCTACTGTTTGAATAGTCATCCTTGCAATTGGTGAACTTGACGTTGGTGGGACCGCCGTCATCAGCGTAGTGACGGGATTCGAAGCCTGGTGCAGCACCTACCAGTTTGCTGCTCCAGGACGACGCCTGAGCCGGCGCGGCGACAATGCCGAGCACTGCCACGGCACCGAGCGCTACGGTACTGATGCGCCAACCCGGGCCACGTAGGGCAGTCGTACGTATGGATCTCATGTGTGCTCCTTGTGAAGAACAGGTAATCGAAAATTACATGCATGATCACTTCGAGTCAACGCGGTTATTCATTTTCACCAAGTGTAAGATTTCAGCCACTTGCCTCATTGTGGTGGTGTTCTGGAGACAGATTTGCTGAACGTGATGGGGATCCGCGTCAATATGTCCCCTCCTTGATCATTCGCTGATGATGTCGAGTTGGCTAAATAGCAGTGCCCTATGAGCTCAGGGCTGTTGCAAAGCCTTTTGCTCTTGGATCGGTGCAGGTCAGGTGAGGCCGAGGAGGTCCAGGAGGCGGCGGAAGGGTTTGTAGGACATCTCGCGGAGTCCGGCGGCGATGTTCGTGCGGTCCGTCGCGCGGAGTTGGTTGATGGCGAAGCTGTGGAGGGTGGCCATGTTGTCCGGGCCGTGTCCGGTGCGGACCTTGGAGGCGTCCTCGGCGAAGGTGGTGTCGCAGACGAAGTGGAGTCGGTTCTCGATGGTCCATTGCGAACGCGCGATTTTCGCGATGTGTTCGGGTGAGGCTTGGCGGCTGGTCAGGTCGGTGATGACGTAGACGGTCTCGCGGCTGCGCTTGCCGTTCTTGCGCTGGGTGCGGTGCCGGATGATCTTCGCGACCTGGGTGGCGCGGGGGAAGTCGACGTCGAGATCGCTCACCGTCAGGTCCTGCACGACGCGGGTCTCCAGGCGTCCGTGGGCGTCGGTACGGTCGGAGAACTTCGCGCTCGCCTTCGCCCAGGGCAGGGTGGCGAGTTGATGGTGCAGGTTCTTCTGGTTGCGCTTGGCGGTGAAGGCGTAATGCGCCCTCTTTCTGTTCGACGAGGAAGTGGGCATGACCACGCTGGCAGTGCAGAGCGTCCGCGGTGATCGTGACACCGGTCAGGTCGTACGGCTCCAGCAAGGCGGCGAAGCAGGTGATTTCGTCGGTCTTGTCCGGGACTCGCAGCTGGGTGCCCGGTGAGGCCGGCGCCGGTGATCGCGGCCAGCAGATGGGCGGCCGGGGTCTCGCCGTGGCATGATCCGCGGGCGCTCTTGCCGTCCGCCGCGAGGGTGTCGGCGCCTGCTGGATCAGATCCGAGCAGGTCAGCGAGACCGCCGGGGCAGGCGGCGTTCAAGATGCGGCGGATCGTCGCCGTGCTCGGCGCGATGCGCACGTTGAAGACGGTCGCGGTGCGGGCTCCGAGCCGGGCGAGCGTCTCCTGCGGGGCGATCGATGCCCACTGGCCGATCGCGGCGAAGGAACAGGCCCCGGTCAGGACCGCCGAGCAGGCCACCAGCAGCACGCTCACGAACGGGTGACGCTTCCCGCGCCGATGCCGGGGATCGGCCAAGGTCTCCAGCCGCTGGGCCAGCGGTCCGATCAACTGATGCTGACGGGTGGACGACTTGATCAGACAGACGCTGGCAGACTGACGGCACATCGAAGCTCCGGGCGGTGCAGGCGACTTGATCGGTCACCGGCATCAACCGGAGCTTCGTTGCGTTCGTGGCGCTCCAGCCGACAACGTCATACCGCCGTGACCTGCACGTTCACGCACTCACCGTGACTTTGCAACCGCCCTGGTGGCTGGGGCCGGTCGGCTCCACGGCTTTAGCCACCTCCCCGGTCCGGGTTCCGCGGCGAGCAAGATCAGGGGGCCACTCGTGCACATTGCGGGCAGGTCCAAAGCCTGCCCGAGTTGCCGGCCAGCGTACGGCCCCCTGATCACGCTCGACCCCAGACCGGGCAGGCCACCGGCCAAACCCGTTCGACTGACTTCAATTCGAGCTCACTGGCAATTTCTGGGAGGCGCGCATTTAGGCATTAAATTGCTGGATGAAATTCCGATATAAGCCCACGGTGTCCGTTCCCAGTTCGGCCAACGCGGTGAAAGATGCAGTCGTCGAGGTCGCTGGTCGTATTTTTTGAGGGCGTGTGCTGGAATTAAGGCGACCTGCCTATCGGGGTGCATAGCTAATGGTCTGGGCTGCGCCATTTCTGCCCATGTCCGCTGTTGCTTGTACGCCGTGGTGATTGGAAAAGAGATGGTGGAAATTTCCGCAGTTAAGCTTTCCTGGCGCACGCGCACTGCATCGGTGTCCCTGGTAGCACTTGCGATCGCGAGTGCCCCGCTGGCCTCTCAAGCCCAGGCCCTGGTTATGTCGCCGGGTGTGAACGCCCGGCATGCACCTGGCACTCCGGGGGACCCGCAGGCCCCGGTCACGGTGTTCGTCGAAGACTTCGAAAACGCAGGCGAGACTCCGATCTTCCTGGAGGACTACGTCGGCGCTCCACTGCTCAACGAGACATACACAGCCGATCCCCCGTGGCTTGACCACGGACAGTGCAACGGCATCATCCTCGATCAGACCGGTGCTGATCAGCCTGACTGCCCGGCAGTATTGAGGGACATGGCCAATGCGCTGGGACAGGTAGGCGGAACGAATCCGCCGACCAACCACGTGGTCGCGGCCTACACCAACTGGGTGCCACCTGGCGCCGACCGGGTGGAGTTCCGGACCGAGCAGCCGATCCCGATCGCGAAGCCGAACCGCTACATCACCTTCGCAGTGGACGTAGCCGCCGTGAATTGCGACCAAGCGGCTCCTCCGCTGCTGAAGTTCTATCTGACAGGCAACGGGTCAGACATCCCTACCTTCACCACCCCCATCAATCCCTGCGCCGATCCCAACTCCAAGCCCTACCCCGGAGGAAGCGGGTTGAGGGCCGGGGCGTTCTCCAGCAACGGAGCTGTACTGTTCAACGACAGCCAGTTGGGCATCAAGATGGTCAATGGGCAAGGCGACTGGTTCGGTAATGACCATGCATTCGACAACATCCGGATCCTGGATGCGACTCCGCAGCTGGACAAGGCGTTCAATCCTGCCACGATCGATCAGGGTGGCACCTCGACACTCGCTATGACGGTGACCAACACCAGTGAACTGGCGGCGAAGAACGACTTCAGCTTCGCCGACAACCTGCCCGCCGGAGTGAAGGTGGCTTCGAACGCGAACGCATCGACGACCTGCGGCAACGGCACGGTGTCCGCGACGGCGGGGGGCGCGTCCGTTGCTCTGGACGGCGGCGACCTGGCCGCCGGCGAGAAGTCCTGCACGGTCACGGTGAACGTCACCGCCGACAAGCCGGGCACCTACGTCAACCGCCCCGAAGCGATCACCACGGTTGGCTTGAATCCCCCGGACCCCGCGACCCTGACCGTCAACAAAAAGGGAGCAGCGGTGGGCACCGCGACGGGCTCGGGCGGTCTGCTTTCCGGCAATGTGGTGCAGGCACCGGTGGACATCCCGGTCAATGCTTGCGGCAACTCCGTGAACGTCATCGGACTGCTCAACCCGGCGACGGGCAACGTCTGCGTCAACGGCTAGCCGACCAGGTCACTCGCCGCGCCGGCACCGGGCGGGTCCCGGCGGGCGCAGATCGTCCGGCTGGCATCACCGGTTGACACCAACGCCGCTGAACGAGGGCAGACAACGGCAACTCTGCCCGCAGTGGCAGACAGCCATAAGGGCCCGTTCCGTGAGGTCGCCCCACGCAGCGATCGAACTTACGAAGCAGATGCCGGCGGTTCGAAACCGTCTGCGCCCACCAGCCAGAACGCCCCCGCAGCGAGCCGCTGCGGGGGCGTTGACGGCAGAAGTTGACGGCAGTTCCTCAGGCGCATCGGCTGGCGGCGGGCTGAGTGAGTAGAAACCTTCTCCACGGATTCAAGGCGCCGCGCAAGCGCGGCGCGCGCCGCGGCCCCCGGCCGCGGGCTGCCTCTGTCTCCGCCCCGGCTGCCCTCGGCCGTGCGGCGGCGCACCGAGCGCGGCACCTACCCGAGAGAAACGGCCGGCACGGGGGTGGGCAAACGCTCTGTGGCTGGGGCGGTCGGCTCCACGGCTTTAGCCACCTCCCCGGTTCGGGTCCCGCGTCGAGCAAGGCCAGGGGGCCACTCGTTCGCCGTTGGATTTTGAAGCGTGCGGGGTGGTTGGGGAGCGAAGAGCATGCGTGAGCGGCCCGGCGACCAGGGCTTCAGCCACGGATCATCATGACCAGCGCAACGGGCACCGCCACCACTCCGCAGATGGCCAGGAACCCGCCGACGCAACGCAAGCAGCCCTCAGGTACCGCACGTGCCTTGGCGTGCTGCAGGGGACTCTGCTCCAGGCCGTTCACGACGAAGGAATGAATCCGAGCGGCTCCCCTCTTCGTTGTAAGGGTTCCCCCTACCACGATCACCACCAAGCCCCAGACCAGCAGGAACGGGCCCGGAGCGGGCTCAGTCCGACCGGCGAGAAGCATCGGTCGCCACCTCCTGGATGGACTCCATGATCGTGGTCCAGGGCAGCTCTCGAACTTCTGGACCCTCGCGAGGTTCATACAAGGGCCAGACCTCAGGACCGTAGACAAGATCCACGTCTGCCTTCCGCAGTGTCTCGATGTGCCCCTGCCATGCCGGATGCCTTGCGTGAGCTGCGTTGACCCGGGGGAACACCACGACGGGGACGCCGATCGTGCCGAGCGCCTCGCTCACCTGTGTCAGGGCTTGGTTGTCGGCGACGCCCGTCGCGAGCTTGGCGACGTAGTTCGCGGTTGCCGGGGCGACGACGTAGCAGTCGGCAACAGGGTGTGGGCGAGGCTCAGTCGGCAGGCGGGGCGTATCCCGCACCGGCAGGCCGGTCAGTGCTTCCAGTCGGTCCAGCTCGCCGTTCGCCCTCAGCCATCGGCCGGCATTCGGCGTCAGGGTCACGGCTACCTGCCAGCCGAGGGCAATGGCTGGCTCCACCAGTCCGGTGCGCAGCGTCTCGATTCCATCGGCTGCCGTACCCACGACTGCCAGCACTCCGCGACTGCCTACGCTCACCGTTCCACCGCCCCGTATCGGTCCGCCCCAGGGCCAGCAGTACAACAGAGAAGTACAGCAACTACACCGACTGCCAACAACCGTGGCTGATCCGTACAGTCCACGTGTGGCTTCGTTCGCTTTCAGCAGCAGCGCTTTGTCCGGGGTTTTGGGCAGCAGATGGAGGTCGACAACCTCGGGGATGTTCACGAGAAATGACGTCAGTGCATGGGACGGCCCGGAGGAAGAGGAGTTCGGCGCCGTGGCGGTCCAGTTCCATGCAGCCGAGCTCATCGATGCAGGACGGGAAGCCCACCCGCCCGAAGCCAGTGCCCGTGATCTACTGCCGGTCATGCCGTTGCTACTGCTGGACCTCGACAACACTCTGGTCGACCGCGATGCGGCTTTCCGTACCGCCGTCGCCGTTTTCCTTGTCCAGCACGGCCTGCCCGACTCCGACCTCACGTGGGTGACGGCTATTGACGCCAGCGGTTATACCGCGCGGGATGAAGTCGCCGCAGCCCTGACCGACCGATACGGCGACGTGGTGCCAACCACCGCTATCCGTGGCCTTCTCGACAACGGCGTCGCCGACCACGTCGTCCTGGCGCACTCCTCCCGCGAGGCGCTGAGCAAAGCACAGGCCGACGGCTGGACCTGCGTGATCGTCACCAACGGCCGCACCGTCCAGCAGGAAGCAAAGATCCGTAACACCGGGCTCGACCAACTCGTCCACGGCTGGGTGATCTCCGAGACCGTCGGCCACAAGAAGCCGGAACCGGAAATCTTCCAGGCGGCAGCAGCAACCGTCAGCATTCCCCTGCCTGGTGCGTGGGTCATCGGCGATTCACCACATGCCGACATCGCCGGCGCCGAAACGCTCGGGCTTCGAAGCGTGTGGGTGACGGACGGTCAGCCCTGGACCCAGGACTCCTACCGGCCCACCCACGTCGCTGACGACGTCGCCTCCGCGATCAGCCACGCCATGCGGACACCGGGATGAGGCGCCGCGCGTGCCAGATCCGTGCCAGATCGAGCAGTCAGTCACGGTCGCTTGGGGTGTGAGGCGGGCGGCCTCGCGCTGAGTGTCCTGGACGACGTGGGTGCAGACGTTCATCGTGACGGCGATTTGGCTGTGCCCGAGGATCTCCATCACGACGCGGGGAGCGACCCCGGCGGCGGTCAGCAGGGTCGCGCAGCTGTGGCGGGCATCGTGCAGCCGGATGACGCGGAGCCCGGCGGGCTGAGCGGCGCGGGTGAACGAGCGGTACAGGTTGCGCGGCTCGACGGGTCGGCCGGTTCGGGTGGTGAAGACCTAGCCGCTCTCCTCCCGCTGGTCACCGGCAGCGTTGCGCATGGCTGTCTGCTGCATCCTTTGCCAGCGCAGGGGAGCGAGGCAGACAGCGGGCAGGGGGGAGCGTCTGCTTCCTGCGTCGTCCCTTGGGATCATCTTCGTACGCCTCACCACGGACACGCCGGCGTTGGGTACGAACGCGGATCTCTCGCTTGTCGAGGTCGAGGTTTTCCCGGCGGAGCCCGACGATTTCCCCGCGACGGAAGCCGCCGAGCGCGCTGCACTTCGCCGTCACGACGCATGACGCCGAGTGCAAGCTGACCGAGGCTGACTTTGACCTCGCGGCCCGGATCGATGCCACTGCCGCAGCACACCGGTCCACGCCGCTCGACTGACCCTGGACGCACGAAAGCGCCCCCTCCCGCGCGCGGCGGAAGGGGGCGCGGTGATCACGCCCATACTGCCCGGTCGCGCGCGGCTGGAAGCGGAGCGGGCAGGCAGCGCAACGGGAAGACCCTGCATAGCTATGGGGCCAAGCCGCTCTGTCGGTTCACCTTTTAACCGTAATTTCGTTACGGGACTACGAGCGAGAACGATAGATCTTCCCACTTGTTCGGCATTCCCGTGATTACGTGAATGGTGTCCTTCCGTCCCCCGCACTCGGGGTGCGGCCAGAACGAGATACGAATCCCGTACTCAAAGGACGTGTACTGAAGGGTGGCCACCGGGGTGAGCTTGGTGAGGTCCAGGTCCTTGTCTTCCAGCTCGACGCAGTAACGCCCAGTGGCCGGCTTCGTAACGTTCGCGATGCCCTTCGCCCTGTTGATGCTGCCATCGGCGTTGATCACCGCAGCGGCCTGCGCATACGGAGCCGTCACCTTGGTGGGGGCCGGCGCGGCAGCCGATGCCGTGCCCGCCCACGTCACACCTGCCACGAGACTCACGGCGGCGCTCGACCACACAGCCGTGCGAACCTTCTTGTTCTTGAGCAAGAGTGTCCCCTTTTCGTGAACCTTCCTGAAATCTTCGAGGAAGGTGCGAAGCGAGAGGATCATTGCAAGGAATGTGAATCCCTTGTGACGCAGAAAGGGTTATGCGAGTGTCTTCGGCCAGAGTGTTCACTCTTAGGGGTTATCGATACGTGTTTTGGAATAGGCGCGAAAGCGCCCCCTGCCCGACCGTAGCCGAACAGGGGCGCGGTTCATGGAGCCCTTTCCAACCTGATGGTGCCGGCGGGCAGTTGGCGGGCTGTGTGAACTGGCGAAGCTCCTGCTGGACGGGGTCTCGACCAAGGTCACCCGTGTCTGCCAAGCGCTTCGTTCCGCTCGCCGCGCGTTCCCCGGCTACGCCGGTCGCGCGGCTGGAGCAAGGCCCGTTGTGGGGAGAAACCCGCTGTGGCTTGGGGCGGTCGGCTCCACGGCTTTAGCCACCTCCCGGTTCCGGTCCCGCGTCGAGCAGGACCAGGGGGCCACTCGTTCAAATTCCGGGCAGGATCACAGCCTGCCCGAGTTGTCGGCAAGCGTACGACCCCTGATCACGCCCGACGCCAAACCGGGCAGGACAGCTGCAGTGCACACCGTCGAGCGCGTCGGTCAGTGATCGAGGCCGGGGTTGCGGTATCGCAGGGCCGTATCGCAACCCCAGCAACCGACAGCGTCCCTCCGCGGCTTCGTCGTGGCCGGCATGGCCGTCGCTGACCATTCCGGCTGGAGCCAGGGATTAGAGGCATCCTGCTCTGTCGACCTCAGAAGATCCTCAAGACTTTCGCCTTGGATGCCGCAAGCGCCGGACGGCATGCCATGGTCATCCCACGCGAGAACGCGAGCGCGTTTCTGCAGGCGACTGCAGTCACTCAACGAGGGGAGACGCACGTGTTCGGAGCAATGGACCTGGGCGCCGAGATCGCTGCAGCTGTCACGATCATCGCAGTCGCCGGACTGGTCATCACTGCGATCCGCTGGTTCAAAGCGCAGAAGCGGTAGGCCGGGGCAGTTTTCGGGCCGTTCAAGGCCACTTGGCAGCGGCCGAAGATGACCACTCAGTGTCGTCTGAGGCGACCTCGCCACGGTGGAGGCGGCCAGGGTCATTGCATGATCGAGATCTGTCTGGGTTCGTCACGTGAGACCGAGGGCTCGTAGGGGCCGGTGGTAGTCGCGGCCGGTGTGGCGGAG
>NZ_JBICXE010000099.1:0-12043 GCF_043200155.1 Streptomyces sp. NPDC048473 | reverse complement strand
TCAACTGTCGGCGCGTCACACCGTCGTCCTATCGCGATCCACCCCGGCGCGGCAGCAGAATACGAATACTGATCACGACCTCACACACGCCCTAGCACGGTGTCCGACGTGTTTCGAGGGGCCCGGTCCGTCGACCGGGCCCCTCGGTTTTCCCTCCACCATCAGAACCCCCCAGTTCCCCTCCAGGAGTCCTGATGCCAAGTACGACCGGCCAGGTACGGTAAGGGTTGTTGTACGCGATTCCGAAGAATTTTTCCCCCGTGCGGCGACATGACAGCAGACGACTCGTCAACCGGCCCCGCCGCGGTTCATGAGCCGTGCGACAAGGGCGTACCGGCGGACCGTCCTGAGGTTTGTCGTCCATGCACACCGCGATCATTCCGCATGAATCATCACGAACCGTCGGCGGCTTTCGCTCCTCCGAGCGCCGGTGGCCGCCCGCTCAACCCCACGGTCGGGGCTGCCGGTTGTCCGCTACGGATACCCACTGTTCCCATGGACACACGTGGCTGAAAAGATGGCCGAATGTCTCCTGATAGTGTGAGAGTTCCTCGGTGGATCATCAGCCGAGGATGACTATTTATGTCCGGATATAGGAGCCATTTCCCACCGCCGCGCTCCCGAACCATCCGATGACCTGTCATGAGGATGCAATGACATCAGATATACCGGAGGCGGCGTTCTGGATCGTGGCAGCAGCTGCGTCCATCACCCTGGTCCTGCTGGTCCGCCAGCAGCGCTTCGTCGTCGCGGCAAAAAGGCGGCAGGCCGTGCTCGAAGCCGACCTGCGCGCCCGTGACGAGGAGGTCGGGCACCTGGCCGGGGTACGCCTTCCCACGATGCTGGAATCCTCCAACCGCCAGGGGGAGTCAGTGCCCGGCCTACTACGCGCGGAACTCAGCGCGACTCCGTTCGCGCAGAACCTCCAGAAGATGACGGATCTGTTCCTCCAGTCCAGCGAATCGGCGCAGAAACGCGCGGACCATTCGGCGAAGGCGGCACTGAAGGCGTCCATGCGCGCGCTCCAGGGCCTGTCCAGCGAGCAGCAACTGGCCATCTCCGAGATGCAGGACGCGCACGACGATCCCCAGGTTCTCCACGACCTGTTGGAGATCGACCATATGAACGCCCAGTTCGGCCGGCGCGCGCAGGCCATCTCGATTCTCTGCGGTTCGTGGCCGGGCCGGCAGCGAGCGGCTGCGCCGCTCGTCGACGTCATACGTGGCGCGACCTCCCGGATCCGTGACTACCGACGCGTTCAGGTGCAGGCGCAGCTGGACAGCGCGGTCATCAGCCGGGCGGTGGAGCCCGTCGTGCTTGCCGTTGCCGAACTGCTCGACAACGCCGCACGGCATTCGCAGCCCAACACCACGGTCCAGGTGAGCCTCCAGCCGGCGCACAACGGTGTCTCGATGGTGATCGACGATGCCGGGGTCGGACTGCACGGACGCGAGGTCCAGCGCGCGGCGGCCCTCCTGTCCGGACGGCACCAGGTGAACGTCGAAAGACTCGGCGACCCGCCGCAGTTCGGCTTCGCAGTGATCGGTCTGCTCGCGGCCCGCTACGGGTTCAGTGTCTCGGTGGACACGCAGTCCCCCTACGGGGGTGTGCGAGCGGTCGTGTTCCTGCCCGGCGCACTGCTCGCACCGGTGGACGGCGATGAGGTGGCGGGGCGGACGAGCCCGCCGGCGGTTGCATCGCAGTCGCCGCAGGTCACTCACCACACGTGGTCGGAGGACCTGGCCGACACGGCCCACCAGCTGCCGAAGCGCCGTCGCCGAGCGGTCGCCTCGCACTCTCCCATAGTCACCCAGCCGGAACCGAGTCCCACAGCAGCCCGCTCCGCGAGTGACGCCGCCACCATGCTGGGCGCGTTCTCCCGCGGTACCCGAGCCGGTCGCGGTTCCACCCCGGACGCCGAAGGAATGGCTGACGAATGAACAACATCATGAACGAGAAGCTGGGCTGGATGCTCGACGACGCCCTGGGGGTGCCCGAAACGCGTCACGCCATCCTGCTCTCGGCAGACGGGATGCTGCGAGCGCACTCCAGGGGCATCAACCGGGACGAGGCGGACCGGCAGGCCGCCGCGCTGTCGGGGCTGCAGTCGATCAGCCGCAGCACCGCCGAGTTCTGCGATCGCCCCGACACGCCGTGGCGGCAGACTCTGGTCGAATTCGTCGACGGTTTCATCTTCCTCATCGCGGCGGGCCCGGGAGCCTATCTGGCGGTGTCCACCTCCGAGAAAGTGGACATGGAGGCCGTCACCTTCCGCATGCACAAGCTCGTCGACCGTCTCGGCAAGGCGCTGACCAGTCCGCCCCGGGACGATCGGGGCAGCGTTGCATGACGCCGCCAAGGCGTGAGAAGCAGGGCCTGGTACGGCCCTATGTGGTCACCGGCGGCCGCGCTCACCCGACGCGCAACACTTTCGATCTGGTGACGCTCGTCGTCGCCACCGGGCACAAGCCGAACGCGCTGAGTCCGGAGAAGCAACGCCTCGTCCAGCTGTGCCTGGGAGGCGCGCTGTCGGTTGCCGAGATCTCCGCCATTCTGGGACTGCCGGTCAGCGTCACGAAGGTGCTCGTCGGAGATCTCGTGGACAGCGGCCACATCCTGACCCGTTCCCCCATCCCCTCGGCCGGTCTCCCCGACGCCCAGCTTCTGCAGGAGGTGCTCAATGGTCTCCGCGCTCGCCTCTGACCACGGCTATCTGCCGGACACGGTGCAGACCGCGGTGAAACTCCTGATCGTCGGACACTTCGCGGTCGGCAAGACCACCTTCGTCAACACACTGTCCGAGATCAGACCGCTGAGCACCGAGGAGGTCATGACCGAGGCCGGCGCCCTAGTCGACGACCTCACGGGTGTACAGAACAAGACCACCACCACAGTCGCCATGGACTTCGGCCGTCTCACACTCAGCGACCACCTGGTGATGTATTTGTTCGGTGCGCCGGGCCAGCAACGGTTCGCCCAGTTGTGGAAGGACATGTCGCGCGGAGCGCTGGGAGCACTGGTACTCGCCGACACCCGCCGCCTTGAGCAGTCCTTCGACGTCATGGGAAGGCTGGAGGAGCAGGGACTGCCCTACGCGGTGGCTGTCAACACCTTCGACAACGCCCCAGCCCATCCCGAGTCCAAACTTCGCGATGCCCTCGACCTCCTCCCCGAGACCCCGCTCGTCAGCTGCGACGCCCGTGATCCGAAGACCTCCACCCAGGCTCTCATCACCCTCGTCGAATACCTCCAGACCCGTATTCCCCAGGAGCGCATATGACTTCCGATCCTGCCGTCGGGGCAGTACCGCCGCCGGGCTGCCCAGCCCACGCGGGTGCTGGTGCGGGTTTCCGCACCCCACTGTACGAAGCGGCCTTCGCTGCTGACCCCGCTGCCACCCACGCCAGAATGCGCCGGCTGGGAACGGTGGTGCCGGTCGAGCTCGCCCCCGGCGTGGACGCCTCCATGGTGATCGGTTACGACACCGCCCTCCGGGTGCTGCGCGACCCCGGGACCTTCAGCAAGGACCCCCGCCGGTGGCGGGCGCTGGCCGAGGGGACCGTCGGCCCGGACAGCCCGGTCATGCCGATGATGGAGTACCGGCCCAGCTGCATGTTCACCGAGGGGGAGGAACACCGCAGGCGGCGTGCCGTGGTGGAGGACAGCCTGAGCCGGGTCGACCCCCTCGCACTGCGCGGCTACATCGAGGAAACGGCCGACTCGCTCATCGACAGGTTCCAGGAGGCCGGTGAGGCAGACCTGATCGGTGAGTACGCCGCGCTCATGCCGCTGCGCGTCCTCACCCAGATGATCGGCTGTCCTCCCGCCTACGGGGAACGGCTGTTCACCGGCATGACCGCGATCTTCGAAGCCGGGAGCGATGCGAAGCAGGCCCATGGCGAGGTGCTCCAATGCCTCATCGAGCTGATCGCGTTCAAGCGCGCGAATCCGGGACCCGACGTGATCTCCTGGATGATGGCCCACCCGGTCGCGCTGACGGACGAGGAACTGATCCATGAGCTGTCCATACTCTACGCGGCGGGCACCGAGCCCGAGCAGAACCTGATCGGGAACGCGCTTCGGCTCCTGCTCTTCGACGACCGGTTCGCAGGCCGCCTGTCCGGTGGCAGCCTGCCGATCGAGGACGCGCTCGACGAGGTCCTGTGGAAGGACCCGCCGATGGCCAACTTCTGCGTCCACTTCCCGGTGCACGATGTCGTGCTGGACGGAGTCCGGCTGCGCAAGGGCGATCCGGTGATCATCAGTTTGGCCGCCGCCAACAACGACCCGGCGCAGTCGTCCCACCAGATCGTCGGCAACCGCGCCCATCTGGCCTGGAGTGCCGGTCCGCATGTGTGTCCGGCACAGGGCTCGGCCCGGCTGATCGCCACAGTCGCCATCGAAAAGCTCCTGGACCGGCTGCCCGATGTGGACCTCGCCGTCCCCGGCGCCGAGCTGACGTGGCGGCCGGGACCCTTCCACCGCGCCCTGGCCGCTCTTCCGGTGCACTTTCCGCCGGTGCAGGAGCTGAAGGACGAGAACTCCGTCTGGCCTGGTGAGGTCCCCGGGAACAGCCCAAGGAGTACCGTCGGCCCCGCCCCGCAGTCGTCGGCCACCGGGGTTGTCGCGCCCTCGCCGGGCACGTCCGTATCCGGCGGCTGGAGTCTGAAGAGCCTGTGGAACAGCCTGGTCGGCCGGTGGCGCCGTCGATGACCGGTCGCTGAGTTCCCTCCGGGCGTGTGCACCGGGGGGCTGTCGCGCCCGCCCGCCCCGGCAGCGGCGACCGCGACGGTCGACATCGGCGGCCCGACTCCCGTGAGCCCCTGCCGTCCAGCCCGGGCGGCAGGGGAGGGATCACTCCGCGGACGGCACGGGGGGTGAAGAAGCCGCCGCGGCAGAGGGTGGTGACGGCCAGGCCCGGGTTGTGGACGAGCTTGGCGGTGGCGTCGAGGCCGTAGGACTGGACGGGTTCACGCCAGAGTCCGACGCCCGGAACGCCGAGCTCCAGACAGGCCTCGACCAGTTCCGGCATCGACAGCTGCTTGACCGTCATCTGGTGGATGGAGAAGCGGGCGAGGCTGCTCATGAGGTCACTCCGTACAGGCCCAGCAGGGTCTTCATCCGGGTCTCGGCGAGCTCCGGGTTCGTGAACTGGCCCGGAGTGTCCGCCAGTTCGTACGCCCGCGCGAAGTGCGGCAGCGAACGGGCCGACTGGAGCCCGCCGACCATGGTGAAGTGTTCCTTGTGCCCGGCCAGCCACGCCAGCAGGACGACGCCCGTCTTATAGAAGCGGGTCGGGGTCTGGAAGAGGTGGCGGGAGAGCTCGACGGTGGGGTCGAGGAGTTCGCGGAAGCCCTTCGCGTCGCCCGTGTCGAGGACCCGTACCGCCTCCGCCGTGAGCGGGCCCAGCGGGTCGAAGATGCCGAGCAGGGCGTGACTGAAGCCCTACTCGTCGTCCGCGATCAGCTCGGGGTAGTTGAAGTCGTCACCCGTGTAGCAGCGCACGCCCTGCGGAAGTCGGTGGCACAGGTCGGCCTCGCGCCGGGCGTCGAGGAGGGAGACCTTGATGCCGCCGACCTTGTCGGGATGGGCTGCGATGACCTCCGACTGGGACGACCTCTACGGCTACCCGATCGTCCTCGACTACGACGCCGTGGCCGACGCGCCCGCCCTGTTCGCCGAGATCACCCGCGCAATGGCGCTCAAGTCCGCCATGTGCGAGCTCTCCGGCTATGACGAGAAGGCCGCCGAATTCCCGCTGCCGGTACGGCGAGGCGTCCACAGATCAGTCCAGGCCCTGGAGAAGGACATCCGCAACTGGATCGCCGCCTGGAACACCGACCCGAAACCATACGTCTGGACGAAGTCCGCCGACGAAATCCTCGAAGGCCTCGCCGGCTATCTGAACAGAATTCCCGACTCGGAGCACTGGATGATCGATTCCAAGGGGTGCGTGCGGGCATGAGAACGAGGGCATCCAGGATCGTTTTATGACGAATAACCCAGATGCCCTCGTGCGGCTCCTGTCCGCGGTCTCCACCGCGGGGGCCCTTTCGTCAGCCGCCTGCCGTTGCTACTTCAGGCCGAAGGCGCGGATCACGGTCTGGCTCACGCTGTTCCCCTTCGTGTCCCGCGCCGTCGTGCGCAGGCTCGCGAAGCGGGCCCGGGACGGCGCGTCGAGCTGCGCCTTCCAGCCGCCGCCCGACTGCCGCAGCGTTGTCCGGCGCCACGTGGCACCGTCGTCGTACGACACTTCCAGCGTCACCGTGCGGATCGCCCCCGCGCCCGCCGCTCCCTTCAGGTGCGTGGGGGTGACCGTCAGCCCGGTCCGCCGGCGCGCCTTGCCGGACAGGTCAGTGGCCACCGCGTAGTCGAGCTGTACCAGCGGCAGAGGTGTGATGACCGTGTAGTCCGTGGTGCTGGAGATGAACCCCCACTCGGTGCGCGTACGGGTCGAGTACGGCCGGTCCGGCCGGTTCCGCTTGCCCTCGACCACGATCCGGTAGGGCAGCGCGTCCGGTGACAGGCCCTCGACGGTGACGATTCGCTCGTTGACGTCCTCACCGAGAAGTTGGTCGCCCTGGTACAGCGAGATCTTCGAGGAGTCGCCGTCGACCCAGACGACGCCCGCGTGTCCGCCGGAGTCTCCCCAGGCCGGCGCCGCAGAGGTGCTGATGATGTTCCCGACCCGGAAGGGGGCCCGCCAGCCGATGCCGTCGTTCAGCAGCCGCGGGCGCTGGATGGGTGAGAACCAGCTCTCGCTGGTGGTGCTGCGCGGCTTGTACGAGCGTGTCAGGCCCATCTGGCCGAGGTCGCGCATGCCCGCGGAGGAGATCCAACGGATGTCGGCGCCCGCCGTGACCCACGACGTCAGCGTGCCCTGGGCCGGGACCGGGGTCGGCTGGATGAGCATGGGGCTGTCGAAGATGGCGGACACGTCCTCCCGGTACTCCACGGCCTCGTCCTGCTTGGTGTCGCGGAACTCCTCGTCGATCCGGGCCAGTTCGCCGGACTCGGGCCGGTAGGACGGCTCCCGGGGGATCGCCCCGTCGTGGTGGCGGACCAGGTCGTACAGGTAACGCGGATGCGGGTGCGAGACCACCTTCAGCGTCGCCGTGCCGGGCTTGCGGATCCGGCTCAGCAGCCGTGCGCCGTCGTCGGTCCCGAGCGAGGCCGTCGGCAGCGGAGCGGCGTCCGGCAGGTCCGCCCAGGGGTCCAGCTTTCCGTAGCCGTCGTTCAGAATCAGCAACTGCCTGGCGCCGGCCTTCGCCGCGGCCTCGGCCTGGTCCGGGGCGGACACGGTGTCGCTGCGGCGTACGACCGCTACCTGGCCGCGCACCTTCAGCTTGCGGAAGTCCGCGTCGGAGCCATCACCGGCCCACACGGCCCGGTAGCTGCCCGTGCCCTCAGGCAGCGCGGGGGACAGGCTCTGGATGACGACGTCGTCGTAGGTCTGCGAACCGGAGGAGAAGGACAGCGGCGGCTGGATCTGCCGCCAGCGGGTCGCGAAGATGTACGAGCCCTTCGTCACCTTCGGCGTCGGGGTCACCCAGAGGCTGTCGTAGCGCCAGTACTCGGGCATGTAGCTGTCCATGAACGGGAACAGGTCGCGGTTCGTGCGGTACTGGTCCACTCTCATGAACTGGTTGGCGGTCGGCTGCGGGGTGTAGGCGGCCGCCTTGCGCAGGTTCGCGGCGTCGAAGCGGACGGTGCGGTCGGCGTCGAGGTCGATCTGCGGCGCGGAGAACATGGCGAAACCCAGCGTGTGCGTGCCGTCGATGCCGGGCACGGCGGTGTTCATCCACGCCGAGTAGGTGCCCGGGGGCAGGCGCAGGGTCATGCGGCCCGAGGCGTCGATCTCGTACATCTTGGGCGTGGTGTTGCGCTCGATGTCCTTCAGGACGAAGGTGCCAGGCAGAGCGGCGCCGCGCCGGTCCTTCGCCGTGACCGACAGCGTGACGCGGCGGCCCTCCTTGTTCACGCCGACCGGCGTGCGGGTGAGGACCGTGCCGTCGGCGCCGGTGGCGGTGAGCCGACTGGAGTAGGCGGCATTGTTCTCCGCCGCGTCCAGGTGGGTGATCACGCCGACGGTGGCGGTGCCGTGCGCGGGCACGGTCACCCGGGAGTCGGTGAGGGTGAACAGGCCCTCGGGCAGCTGGTGCCCGCTGAGGGACAGGTCCACGGTGACCGGTTCGCCGCCGGTGTTGGCGTAGGTGACGGCCTTGTGGACGGTCTGACCCGGCGTGTACGGGTAGTGGGTCTGGGCGAACGCGGACCCGGAGGCGAACAACGTGGCCTTCACGGCGGCGGCGATGTCGAGCCGGCCACTGCCGGCCTGGAAGGGGCTGAACCGCTCGGTGCTCGCGGTGGTGCTGACCAGGGCGTCCTTGAGCTGCTGCCCCGTCCAGTCCGGGTGCTTGGCGGCCAGCAGGGCCGCCGCGCCCGCGACATGGGGTGTGGCCATGGAGGTGCCGCTCATCGTCTGATAGGCGCCCTCGCCCTCCGCCGCGTACTGCGAGCGGGCCGCCAGCACGTCCACACCCGGGGCGGTCAGATCGGGCTTTATGGCATTGTCGCCTACGCGGGGGCCGCGGCTGGAGAACTCCGCCAGCTGGTCCACGCCCTTTCCCGGGCCGTGCACCGCGCCGACCGTCAGCGCGGCGTCCGCCGCTCCCGGCGCGCCCACGCTGTACGGCCCCGGGCCGGAGTTGCCCGCCGCGATGACGAACAGCGTTCCGGTCTCCTCGCTGAGCCGGTTCACCGCCTGGCTCAGCGGGTCGGTGCCGTCGGTAGGGCCGCCGCCCAGGCTCATGCTGACGACCTTGGCGTGCTGGTCGCGTGCGGCCCACTCCATGCCTGCCAGGATCCAGGAGTCCTGACCGCTGCCGTCGTTGTCCAGCACCTTGCCGATGTGCAGCCCGGCGCCAGGGGCGACGCCCTTCTCCTTGCCGCCGGACGCAGCCCCCGTACCGGCGACGGTCGAGGCGACATGGGTCCCGTGGCCCTGCCGGTCGGTGACGTCCTGCCCCGGCACGAAACTCTCCGTGGCCACGATGCGGCCGGCGAAGTCCGGGTGCGCGGCGTCGATCCCGGTGTCCAGCACCGCGACGTCCACGCCCTGCCCGGTGTCCCCGCCCGCCCAGACCTCGGGAGCCCCGATCTGCGCGGTGGTGTCGGACAGCGTGGCCTTGACCTTCCCGTCCAGCCACACCTTCGCGATACCGCCCGCCAGCACCGCCGGCGCCGACCCGGCCGAGCGCGCCCGCGTGGACGCCGCCCCGGCACCGATGAGGGAAGCCCAGAAGTTCGCCGCCCGCGCGTGCTCCGCGGATATCGCCGCACCCTGGATACTGCTCAGGGCCAGGGGCCTGCTGGCGCCCTCCCGAGTCTTCATGGCCCGGGAGCGGGCCGCCGCGTCGGTGTACGTGACGATCAACGGCAGATGGTCGCTGCGCGCGTCGTCGTAGCCGTCCGCGAGCAGCTCGGTGACGTTGAACAGGTGCTCGTCCAGCGCCCCGGACGCGATGAAGGGCAGTGCCGCGTCGGGATACACATAGATGTCGTCGCCGACCGACATGACGTGAGCGCCACCGGTCCTGCCCTGAGGATCGGTTACCGACGTGACCGAGTGCCTGCTGCCATTGGCGGTCACCGTGGCCTTGTCACCGGTGATCAGCGTGACGGTACGCACAATTGTAGGACCGGCGGCGGCGATTGCGGTGGGGGATGGGGGCGTCGGAGCGGCGTCGGCCGACGCGGCAGGACCGGTGGCCGTCAGCACCACCAGGGCGGCGACGGCGGCTGTCAACCCGCGCCTGAGGGACGGAGGCATACGCAAGGGAACCTCATGAACTAGATGGGCAGAAGTCCTTGGCAGTCAGCCATCCGTTCGCATCACTGTAAAGTCAGCGCTTTGGCACTTCTGTGCCACGTCACCAAGTGGACATGGTGTAAGTCGGCGCAATAATCTCCAAGCGGGACATACTGCAAGGCGCGAGGAGTTGTCGGATTCCCCAGGAAGCCCAACCACGCAAGCTGGCCGCCGCTGCCTTGAGCAGTACGGCCGGGTATGCCTCACCCATATGTGACGCCCGAGCCAAAACCCGCAACGGCCGTAACACGCAGTTCACTTGCCCTTCGATGAGTCGTCACACCAGTCTTCTTGCCTTCGTCGACAGCCCGGCTGGACGCTGCGAGCAGGCGTGATGCTCTGGATGTTCAGCCCGCATGCCCGCGCCCGGTGTCCTGACCCTGGGCTCGTCCCGGTAGTTGGAGTGGTGCGTCGAATCGATCGAAGATGTCGTCCTTTGCGACGGGCGCGACGACAGCAGATCGAGGGACCCCAACTGGAGGCAACCGACGACCGGGGCTTGTTCCTCTGGCCGCCACCACGGCTTGTATTTTCCTGACCGATATCACACGGGCTAAGGCCAGAGGCGGAGAGCAATGATGGAAAACGACGCCCCCTTGGAGTTGGTTGGCCTCGATGCAGAGGCGGAGGCTGTCTATCGCCATCTACTGGTGCGCGGTGGCGGGACTGTCGACAACACAGTGGCGGCATTCGGAGTGAACTTCGAGCACGCGTTGGCGTTGCTCGAGCGTCTGCACCACTCCGGGTTGGTCAGCCGTAGATCCTCAGGGGAGTTTCTCACGGTGGATCCCCGTCACGCGCTGCGGACACTGGTGGAGTCACGCGAGCGTCAGCTGGCTGCCGTGCGGGACGCGGCGGGGCCGCTGGGTGCGATCTTCGACGACGCCAGGCGGTCCAGTACGGCCGAACCCGCCACCAGGACGATCAGCGGTCCGGAGGCGGTCGGTGACTGCTACTACCGCTTGAAGCAGGCTGCCCGATCCGAGATCTGCGCCATGGACCGCCCTCCGTTCCTGCTGGCTCCGAATGGACCACTCGACGAGGCGGCGGTCCGGCGCGGGGTGCGGGTGCGTGTCGTCTACGCGGCTGCCAGTTTCGATGCTGAAAGCGGCTGGCAGGCTCTGGGCAGTCTCGTGTCGCGTGGGGAAGAAGCCAGGGTCGTGCCGGCGCTGCCCATCAAATTGGCGATGGCGGACCGGTCGGCCGCGATGGTGTCGCTGAGCTTGTCAGCCGACAGCGACGAGTGCCTCTACACCGAAGCGCCCCCCTTGCTGAAGGCATTGACCGAACTCTTCGAGCATTACTGGGCCACTGCGCCCTCACTGAGTGGTGGCCCCGACTCCGAGGCGATGCCGTCACCGGGGCCGTGCCCCCAAGGCGACCAGACGTGGAAGCCCACTGACGAAGAGCGGAACCTGCTTGCGCTCTTTGCTGCTGGGGTAAAGGACGACGCCATTGCCCGCCAGTTCGGGGTTTCGACACGGACGCTGCGGCGGCGGATCCAAGACCTTTACGCAGAGCTGGGGACCACCAACCGGTTCGGCGCTGGTGTCGCGGCAGCTCGACGCAACTGGGTTTGAGCGTCATGGCCCCGTTCGGACCGAGGAATGGTCAAGGCCTGCGGATCAAGTCAGTTGCGGTGGTGTCGCTGACGCAGTCGGCGCCTGGCGTAGCGCGGACGCGTCGGGTTCTTCCGGCCTCGGCGAGCAGGGCGAGGACGGCGGGTGAGGGCAGGGTCTCGACGGCCTTGCGCTGGAACCAGTCGGATCCGGTGGTGACTTCCTCCGAGCCCTACGGCGCGCCCACGGTGATTGACCGCAGCAGGGTCCATTCGCGCAGACAGCGGGTGAGGAACTCCCGCTCCACCAACCGCCGACTCCACCCCGACCACGACTGACAGCGTGTGATCGCGCTGCGGTTGGCCAGGTCCGTCGGCGACAGCGAAACGATCTGCTGCGCTCTCCCACCACTAGTACTGCAACGGTGTTTTGCGTGACGGTTGGGCAGGTCGCTCGTTGGTGTTGTTATGGGTGGGGACCTGGCTGATGCGTGGGTGTGGGCGGGCGAACTGAGCGCGGTGCACGAGCGGTTCGTGCACCGGTTTGCCAGAACGGAGCCGCGGGAGTCGGCACTGGCCTATATGCGGGGGCTGATCGCTCCGCTGGAGCGGAA
>NZ_JBICXE010000098.1:0-12739 GCF_043200155.1 Streptomyces sp. NPDC048473 | reverse complement strand
AGCTACCTCGCCGGGCTCCACCTCCGCGCCTCGATGATCTGGATCAAAGACCTCACCCAGGCAACCTCTTGATCACAACCCGATACGCGCCCTAGGCGGCCTGCCCTCCGAGATTATCGACCACGGCTACAACAACGTGGGCCAGATCACGTCAGTTGGCGGCTCCACCGGCTACCTCCTGGGCACCACCTACTCACCGCTCGGCCAGCCCTGGGAACAACTCCTGGGAACAGCCAACACGGCCGATCACAAAAAGGTATCCATCAGGAACACCTTCGAAGACGGCACCGGCCGCCTCACCCGCAGCAACGTCAAAGCCGACGCCCAGCCCTACATGCTGCAGGACCTCAACTACAGCTTCGACCAGGTCGGGAACGTCACCTCCATCACCGACTCCACCACACTCGGCGGCACCAGTAGCGCCGAAACCCAGTGCTTCGCCTACGACGGCCACCGCCGCCTCACCGAAGCCTGGACCCCCAGCCAACAAAAGTGCTCCGACCCCCGCAGTGCGAGCAGCCTGTCCGGACCGGCCCCGTACTGGACCAGCTACACCTACAACACAGCCGGCCAGCGCACGACGGAAACCGCCCACAAGACCGCTGGCGACACCAAGACCACCTACTGCTATACCAAGACCGATCAACCGCACTTCCTGACCGGCACCACGACCAAGGGCGACTGCGCCGCCCGGGAACGCACCTACACACCCGACACGACCGGCAACACAACCAAACGGCCCGGAGCTTCAGCAACCCAGGACCTGGCGTGGTCCGAGGAAGGCAAGCTCGCCAAGCTGACCGAGAACGGCAAGGCAACCGACTACCTCTACGACGCCGCAGGCGAGCTGCTGATCCGCAACACCGCGGGCGGCGAGCGGGTCCTGTACACCGGAGCCACCGAACTCCACCTGCGCACCGACGGCACCACGTGGGCCCAGCGCTACTACTCTGCCGGTGGCCAAACGGTAGCCATGCGCTCCAACGAGTCCGGCACCAACAAGCTCACCTACCTCGCCGGCGACCACCACGGCACTTCGAGCCTCGCCATCAGCGCCGACAGCACCCAAACGGTCAGCAAGCGCTACATGACCCCCTTCGGCGCCGAACGCGGCAAGCCCACCGGCACCGCATGGCCCGACGACAAGGGCTTCCTCGGCAAGACAACCGAGGAAACCACCGGACTCACCCACATCGGCGCCCGCGAATACGACCCCACCATCGGTCAGTTCATCAGCATCGACCCCATCCTCGACCCGGCCCAGCCCCAATCCCTCAACGGATACAGCTACGCCAACAACACCCCCGTTACCGCATCCGACCCCTCCGGCCTCTGGTGCGACAGCTGCAACGACGGGAAGGGCTGGACACGCCCCGACGGTGGAACCAGGGGCGATGAGAACGGGGGCAAAAACCCCGACGGCAGCGTCCGCGGCACACCCGGATTCCCCAGTACCCGACCCGCGCCCGCTGGCTACAGCAACAGCCCCGGAGCCGGAAAGGTCATAACAAATCTGGGGCACGGCGCCCCCGCGCTGCCACCGCCGGACGTCTACCGGGACTACCAGTCGAAGCTCCCCGGCGTCGCACAGATGAGCAACCTCGGCACCTACATGCCGGAACTCAGCTACGCACTCAACGTAGAGCTCTACTTCAGGGAACGCTGCAGCTTCTCATTCGACGAATCATGCTTCGCCATCCGCGACTTCTACACCAAGGGTGAGGACTCCCAGGGGCTTCCCAAGTACTGGGCCCACGTCGACGACGTCCCCCTCATCAACACGTGCCCCATATGCCAGAACATTGGCTTCGAGGCGCTGATGACGGCGCTGCCCGTAGGGAAATTCAAATACGCGCCGAAGTGCTTCCTGGCTGGCACCGACGTCCTCATGGCCGACGGCGATACCAAAGACATCGAAGACATCGAAGTCGGCGACATGGTCATGGCCACCGACCCGGAGACGGGGAAGCAGGGCCCAAGAAGGGTGACGCGCCTCATCCGAAGCGAGGGTGAGAAGCAACTCAATACGCTCACTATTCTCACGCCGGACGGTTCGGAAAAGCTCACGGCCACACGCGAGCACCCCTTCTGGTCCCCGTCCGAGCGGGCCTGGGTGGAAACAGGAGATCTCGCCCCAGGGATGACGCTGCGGACCGATACCGGTGAAACAGTCGAGATCACCGGGAACAAGTCCTTCACCAAGCGCACCAAAACCTACAACTTCACCGTCGACGAGCTCCACACGTACTATGTGCTCGCTGGAAATACGCCGGTACTGGTGCACAACTCATGCGGCGATCCTGCTCATGCAGCTGATTGCTACTGCAATTGGGGTGAGCCGGTCGTTCCGCGTCCCAACGTCGTCGGAAAGGCTGATGAATTCACGCTTCACGCTATGCAGCGTCTGGGGCAGCGTGGGGTTTCGACGGAGGATGCTCAGGCCGTTCTTGGGAGAGAGCCCTTCTCTTACAAGCATGACGATCAGTGGAAGATGGGCTACTATGATCCAAATTCCAAGGTGTTTGTCGCCAAGACCATCGATGGGAACATCAACACCGTGATGACCAATGTGGACCAGGCCTACATCAACCGCCTTCAGGGACGGCGCTGACCATGGCGGACATCAGAGTCACATACGATCAGAAGGCGAATGCGGCGTACATCTACTTCGCCGACCCGCAAGCGCGCCCGAAGGTGGCGCGCATGTATCCCTGTGATCCGGTCGAGGTCGGGGGCATGATCAACCTCGACTTCGATGAGGACGGGCGCCTCGTTGGTATCGAGGTGCTGGCGGCCAGTTCAAAGCTGCCCGGGTACTTGCTCGACGTAGCGGAGCGACTCGACATGGAGGGTGCCTGAACGGCACCAACGGGTTCCGAATCGATTTCTCGAATTTGGAGCCTTCCTCTCGGTTGGCTTGCGACTTTTCGAGATACCGCCAGGCGTCATTCCGAGACCTTGGCGTGTCTCCCGGGAGGCAGAGGGCTCGTTAGCCTCAATACCAGTGACTTAAGGGCCTCGGCTGGTAGCGTGGCATCCAGGAGGTGCCTGGATGCCACGACCTGGGCAGGTCAAGCCGGAGACGGATGAGCGGTTGTCGGACCGGATCGCGGTCGGGCTGCTGACACGTACGTTTCCGCCGGAGCTGGTGGACCGGGTGGTCGCCGAGTGCGGCCGTTCTGGCCTGCGCACTCGGCTGCTGCCGCCGCGGGTGGTGGTCTATTTCGTGCTGGCGATGTGCCTGTTCTCGGGGCAGGGCTATGAGGAGGTCGCGCGGCTGCTCACGCAGGGTCTGACCTGGGCGAAGCGTTGGTCGGGCTCGTGGCAGGTGCCGAGTACGGCGGCGATCTCGCGGGCGCGGGTGAAGCTGGGGCCGGAGCCTTTGAAGGCGCTGTTCGCCGAGGTTGCCCGGCCGTTGGCGACCGAGGAGACTCGGGGTGCCCGGTATGGGCGGTGGCGGCTGGTGGCGATCGACGGCACGGTCTTCGATGTGCCGGACAGCGAGCAGAACGCCGCGCATTTCGGGCGGCCGAAGACCCATCGCACCGAGCGGTGCGCGTATCCGCAGGTGCGGATGGTGGCGCTGGCCGAGTGTGGCACCCACGCCATCACCGCCGCCGCCCTGGGGTCGCTGTCGTCCTCCGAACCGGCCCTGGCTCGTGGGCTGTTCGGTCATCTCGGCGAGGGGGATCTGTTGCTGGCCGACCGTGGGTTCACCGGGGTGGAGCTGTGGCGGGCGGCCTCGGCCGGCGGCGCGGACCTGCTGTGGCGGATCCGCTCGCATCAGATCCTGCCGGTGTGCGAGGAACTTCCCGACGGCTCTTATCTGTCGGAGATCGTCGTCGCGAAGGACCGTAAGCGCGCCGACCCCACGACCGTGCGGGTCGTCGAGTACACACTTCACGGCACAGGCTTTCCCGAACAGGATGCCCCCTACCGGCTGATCACCACGATCCTCGACCCCGAGGCCGCCCCGGCCGCCGACCTGGCCGCCCTCTATCACGAGCGGTGGGAGATCGAGACCACGCTGGACGAGCTGAAGACCCACCAGCGCGGTCCCGCCCAGGTCCTGCGCTCCCGCTCGCCCGACGGTGTCGAGCAGGAAGTCTGGGGCCACCTGCTGGTCCACTACGCCATTCGCAGCCTGATGCACGACACCGCGGACGCCGCCCAACTCGACGCCGACCGGCTCTCCTTCACCCGCAGCCTCCGCCTCGCCCGCCGCCAGGTCACCGCGCAGGCGGCCTTTTCCCCCTGACCACCTGGCCACAGCCCTCGCCGAAGGTCTGCGGGAGATAACCCGGCACCTGCTGCCCGCCCGCCGCAGACGCTTCAACCCCCCGCGTCATCAAACGCAAGATGTCCGGCTTCGGCGTCAAACGCGACGAACATCGACACCCTCCGCAACCCGACCAGAGCCCGGCCGAGGCCGTCGCCATCGCCCCGCACTGGCGCACAGCCTCAATCAACCCACCGACGAAGGTCCCACGAAGCTGGGACGCTATCCCTTAAGTCACTGGTATTGTCGTTAGCCTCGATCTTGCGTGAGGGTTCGTCAGCTTGCTGACGTACCCTTTCGGCTTGTTCGGGGTGGTGGTTTCTGTGGGTGGGCAGGTTGGTGGCCCGGTTGTCGCGTCGGGTGGGCGCCGGGTTCCACGGTTCCGGTGGGTGGTGCTGCTCTTTGGGACGGGGAAGCTGCTGGTCAGCCGGGGTTGGGAAGGGCTTGGAGCTGGTTGAGAGCGTGGATGATGACGTCGGTCCAGGGCCAGTGGCCCCGCGAGTCGGAGGATTCGACGCCGGCCGGTGGTGACGAGTTGGGCGGCGGCGGAGAACAGCCGTTGACGCAGGCGTTTGACCTCCCTGGAGCTACCCGACTGCTCAGCGTAGTGAACGCCGACGGCTCCACCGAGTCCGGCTCCCTGATCGACGAGATCGTCCGTGAGGGCGCCCGGCGGATGCTCGCCGCCGCACTGGAGGCCGAAGTCAACCAGTACATAGCCGAGTTGGCCGCCGAGACGGACGAGGCCGGGCGCCGCCTGGTGGTCCGCAACGGCCACCACCGGCCTCGCACCGTGACCACCGCCGCGGGTCCTGTCGAGGTCACGGCCCCGCGCGTGAATGACAAGCGGGTGGACGCGGCCACCGGCGAGCGGATGCGGTTCTCCTCGAAGATCCTGCCGCCGTGGTGCCGCAAGTCGCCCAAGGTCAGCGAGGTGCTGCCGCTGCTCTACCTGCACGGGCTGTCTTCGGGGGACTTCGTGCCCGCGCTGGGGCAGTTCCTGGGCTCGGCGGCGGGGCTGTCGCCGGCCACCGTGACCCGGCTGACGAAGCAGTGGAGTGACGACCATGCCGCCTTCCAGCAGCGCGACCTCGCGAGCGGCGACTACGTGTACGTGTGGGCGGACGGGGTGCACCCCAAGGTCCGGCTCGGACAGGCGCGCTCCTGTGTCCTGGTGCTCATGGGAGTGCGCCTGGACGGCACCAAGGAACTGATCGCGCTGGCCGAGGGGCTGCGGGACTCGACCGAGTCCTGGGCCGACCTGCTTCGCGACTGCCGTCGGCGGGGCATGCGCAATCCCGAGCTGGTCGTCGGTGACGGCGCGATGGGGCTGTGGAAGGCGCTGGCTGAGGTGTTCCCGGCTGCCCGCCATCAGCGGTGCTGGGTCCACAAGGCCCGGAATGTCACGAACGCCCTGCCGAAGTCCGCACAGCCGGGCGCGACGAAGGCATTGCAGGAGATCTGCAACGCCGAGGACCGTTCGCACGCCGAGAAGGCGATCGAGGCGTTCGCGAAGACCTACGGCACGAAGTGGCCCAAGGCCGTCGCGAAGATCACCGACGACCAGGAGGAACTGCTGGCGTTCTACGACTTCCCGGCCGAGCACTGGATCCACCTGCGGACCACGAACCCCATCGAGTCGACCTTCTCCACCGTCAAACTCCGCACCAAGGTCACCCGCGGCGCCGGCAGCCCAGCAGCCGCACTCGCCATGGTGTTCAAGCTCGTCGAGTCCGCCCAAGCCCGCTGGCGCGCGGTCACCGGAGCCCACCTCGTCGCCCTGGTCCGGGGGGGCGCCAGGTTCGAAAACGGCGTCCTGGTCGAGCGACAGGAGCAGGCCGCATGAACCACCACAACGCTCCGCAGGAGGAACCGGCCGAGCACCTCCGCTTCGCGGCCTACCTGAGCGAGCTGGAGCAGGTCTCTGACGCCGACGAGGCCGACCTGGTCAGCGAAGTCCTCGCTGATCCGGACCAGACGATGGCCCAGTCCGCCGTCCTGCGGCACCTGGATCGCCGGGCCACCGACATCCACCCCGGCCCTGCCTACGAGCCATGGGCCGAGTGGATGACCCAGGTCACCGTCCGCCATCCGGTCCTGGCCCGTCGCCTGCAGGAATGGTCTCTCTTCCGCGCCATCACGCTCGGGCAGCACTGGCGCCGTGACGCCTTGCTCGAGTCCTCCGACTGGCTCCAACTCAAAACTGCCGCCGGTCCGAACACCGAGGCCGTTGAGGTCCTCGCCGAGCACGGTCGCTCCAAGCGGATTCGCAACACGGCCAGAATCAACCTCAAGCAGTCGAGCCCGCGCTCTGCCGCAAGTCAACGCATCCACAAGTCTTGACTATTGCTCCGTGGGGCGGGCTGGCGGCCTTTCTCTGGCATCAGGCCTGACACGTAATCAACGACTCGATGATCAGAAGGAAATGTAAGGCGCCATGGACGTCTGCCAGGTAGCGGCTCACGCTGCTCGCCACCATCGGCCGCGCTGCGGTGGCACCGCCGGGGCAATGTCGTCCTCGGACTTCAGCATGGTGCGGGCGGCGTCGACAAAAGCAGTCAGCTTCCCATCAAGATCACGAGTGAGATTTTCCCTCGTCTCGTCCCGCCGACCGGGAACATTTGCGTCACGTGCGAGCCGATGGGCCTGTCCCTCCGAAAAGCCAGGGACAGCCAGAAGAAGTTCCAGGCGGGCTGAATAGGACATCCCGCTCCCTGCATTAAGGGCGCTATGGGCCGCGCTGGCAGCACGGGATGTCTCCTCGTCTCCAGCGAAGTTGAGGCGGAGTAGAGTCAGCTCGGCGTACGTGGTTGGTCCGCTACTCCGAGCAGCGCTCGAATATTCGCTAGCGCTGAGCAACACCGCTTGAGCAGCATCCACTACACCTTTGGATGCGATGAGTTCGATCTCGGCCTTTTTCAAAGATGCCGTCTGATACGCGGCGTGCGCCCTCACCGAACAGCGGACCTGCCCAAAAGCCCCTGCCAGGGCCTGACCCTCTACCAGGCCCTGAACCTCCTCCAACACCTGCTGGCCACCTGGACCGGAACCTGCCCCACCTGCCGACAACTCACCCCATGGCAGCCCTACGACACCACCTAACTAAGCCCTACTAGGCCACCATGGCACGGGAGACCTGGAGGTTCAGCTGCGCACGGAACGGAACCTGGAGCGCGCCCAGAACCTGTTCCGGCTCAGCTACGCCGCGGGGTGATGGAGCAGGGGCCGGCATTGCATGCTGTGTGGTGGTGAAGCCAGGGATCGTTGCTGTGCTGCCTCTCGGCGGGCGGTCAGGAAGTGGCGGTGGAGCTACAAGTATTCGGCGGATCCCCGGTTTCGGTAACCGGGGATCCGCCACTACATTGCCGCGTTCGCGATGTCGGATGGCTGCTCGGACGCCGGTCTGACACGGCAGCTGTAGTTCGTGAGGCGTAGGGCAACGCTGAGGGTCAGCATGGTGGGTGGGGTGCCTGCGAGCAGAGGTACGGCCACCTGCATCGTGATCGTTTGTGACGACGAATCAAGAGGCGGTGGCCGCGCAGGCCACGGTAGCGCACGGTCTGTGGGGCGAGTCCTTCGAGGGTCTGATGGGCCGGGTGGCGGGGCGTTTCCCGCGCCGGGAGACACGGCTGACCTGCCGGAACATGATCGAGGGCCTGTTGATGGTCAAGGACTCCGCGAACTGCTGGTCGCTGGCCGAGGCGATCGGCCACACCGGCCCGCACGTGCTGCAGCACTTCCTGTCCCGGGCCCGCTTCGACGACGAGGCGATACGCCGCTCGGCCTCGGCGTGGACGGTAGAGCAACTGGGCGACCGGGATGTGATGTTGGTGGTGGACGAGACGGGCGATGAGAAATCGTCCCTCGACGCGGTCGGCGCTGCCCGGCAGTACTCCGGGGCGCTGGGCGGGATCGGGCTGTGCCAGGTCGCGGTGTATCTGTCCTATGTGAGCGCGGAGAGGCACGCGCTGATCGACCGACGCCTGTACCTGGGCGAGGCATGGGCCGGTGACGATGAACGCCGTGAACTGGCCGGGGTGCCCGACGAGACGGTGTTCGCCACCAAGCCACAGCTAGCCGGCGACATGCTCGCCAGCGCGCACGCCGCGGGCATCCGCACCGCGTGGGTGGCGGCCGACGAGGTATACGGCGGCCGCGAGTTGCGCTGCCGTATCCGCGTACTGGGCTACGGCTATGCGATCGCCGTGCCCACCAGCCACCGCGTCACCACGCCGAGTGGGAAGAAACAGGTCACCGCGCTGCTGGAGCGTGTGCCGAAGCGGGCCTGGATGCGGCTGAAGACCGGCAACGGCACCAAAGGCGAGCGGCTCTACGACTGGGCGGTGATCGACGTGACTGCCGACGACACCCCGCCCGGTCAGGCCGACGGGCACAGCCAGGTCCTCATCCGGCGCCACCGCCGCACCGGCACCCTTTCCTTCTACCGCACCTGGCACCCCGACCCGCAACCGATATCGGTGCTGGTCAGCGCGGTCTGCCGCCGGTGGCGCGTCGAGGAGGACTTTCAGGGAGCCAAGGGACTGGCCCACCTCGATACCGGCCAGGTCACCTCCTGGACCTCCTGGCACCGCTGGAGCCTGATGAGCGTGCTTGTCTACGCCCTCCTCGCCGTCGGCGCCCTCCGCGAACGGCAACGCGCCAACCCCGACGACCCCGCCGACGACATGGCCATGGTGCCCGTCAGCCCACGCGAACTCCTCGCCCTGCTCCGGGCCTTCGTCCTGCCCGGCCCCGCCAGGACACCGATCCCGCGCACGCGCTCCGCTGGTCACACTGGCGGCGCCGACACCAGCATCGCGCAGCCGACTGCCACCGTCGCTGGAACAACGTCACAGCAGTAGCCACCGCATGACAGGAATCTCACGAGTCACGAACTACAGCTGCCGTGACAGCCCGCCTGCAGAATCCTTCGCCCTGAAGCTGATCTCTTAAGAACTTCCGGGAGGGGCGATCTAGTCGAATTCCTCAGGCTCGGGAATATATTCTTCCGGATAGGCAGAGATTTCAGCGATGGATTCTTCGAGCAGGTCTTCAAAGCTCGGAGCGACATAGCTCATCTCGTCCGGATCATGTGTGTATGCAATGATTTGACCAGGAGCACCCTCCTGCGTAGGGCAATAATCCTGTATCAGAATCCCTACACCTCCGCCGAGCGCGGCGAACGGCAGCCAACCGTCATTGAACCAGCCTGCCCGGATCCGAGGATCCCGTGGCTGTGGATCGAGATAGCCGGCATAGCGTGGGGCGTTGCGCTTCATGGAGTGTCGCCGCTCAGCCGCTGCCTCAATAGAGAGAAAGTCGTAACCGCTCAGATATCCCGGTCTGGCGAACACTGGCATCCAAGCTGGCCCCCCATCTGCCTCCAACCATGCCGCTCGCAATCCCGGATCCAGAGAGAATCCAAGATCGTTCTCAATATCCCGAAGTTCGGCTATAGACGCCGACGAAGAAAGCTCGAGCCATCCTTCGGACGCCAAGTAGATTTCTGCCAGAGCTTCCCGGTAAGCGTTGAATTCCATCGAGGGAACTCCCATCATCCACACTCAGTCCGCGCGCTTCAGGGAATCTTTGCACACCGCTCGACGGGCCGTTGCTGACGGTGCATGGCTGAAGATGGCGTCTGCGGGTCCCTACCGCGCCACCCTCGATCTCTGGCCTGCACCTCCCACGGGCTCTACCTCTCCGTCAACCCCCGGAGGACTTGCGACGTTGACCACTAAGCTGGCGGTGGCGGAGGCCGACTCCGCGTCAGGCTGGCGAACGGTGATGGACGCTTTGTACTTCGCGTTGGCATACAAAAAAGAGGCCCGCTGCCCCGTCTTCCTCAACGGAATGATCCACGAGGCGTTCTCGGACAATGGCTACGACAGGTCGATGCAGTACACCTGGCACTACGCCATGGGCCACGCCCCGCTGGCCGACCTTCCGCCCGAGCTGTGGCTGATCGCCAAGGACCGGGCATACGACTTCGACTTCCATACGTCGTTCGACGGGCACGTTGTCAGCGGCGACTTCCTGTCCCTGATGCAGTCCACCGACACTGGCAGCTGGCAGGCCGCGAGGCTGCATGCGGTGTCCACCAAGGGCAAACGGATCTCGGTGAAGGACTACTTCTTTGTAAAGTTCCCCCGGGCCGAGCTGCTGAAGGTCGAGGACGTGGTCGACCTCGAGAGGTCGAAAATCGACTACCGCCGCGACGGGCAGATCAAGAAGGTCTGGGAGCTCCGATTCAGGAAATCACCGGAGCGCGATCTGTTCTTCCTCGACTGCATCTCGCTCCTGGGTGTTGCCTTCTGCTCGGAGAGATTCACCGAAGGTGCGAAGCGGTTCAGGCCGAGGGGGGTCGAGTTCGTGGAGCTGCCTGAGATCGGGGCTATCCACAGCGCGTGACCGGACGCTCCGCCTCCGTGCGACGATCCTCCATCTCGTCGCCCTCGACACCTGACAGCGGACGCACCCACAACCAGCCCGGAGTCAACCCCCGAAGGACTTCGAGAGCCGACCACTAAGAGCCAGGGTGAGCTTGTTGCGCTTTGACGGACACCATTGGTGTGGTGGTCAGGCTGCGCGTGCGGTCTCGTACTCGGCGGGGCTGAGGTAGCCGAGGCTGCTGTGCAGTCGGTGCAAGTTGTACCAGCCCTCGATGAAATCGAAGATCGCGGTGCGGGCGGCGGCCCGGCTGGGCCAGGCGGCGGTGCCGAGCAGTTCGCGTTTGATGGTCGAGAAGAACGACTCTGCGAGCGCGTTGTCCCAGCACTGGCCGGCACGGCCGACCGACAGCCGGATCCCGAACTCGGCTGCGAGAGCGGCGAATTGCTGGCTGGTGTATTGGGCGGATTCAACCGGTCGTCGCAACACCGGTTTTCTGGGCCGAGTGTAGGTGTTCGTTGAGTGCCTCGGTCGGGGTCTTCCATCCGAGTGGGTCACGTGCCGTCGTCTGCGGTGACGGCCCGGCGGCCTGCATCAGTCGTGCGACACGACGGCGGCCGCACCCGGAACCCTCGCGCTTGAGGACAGCATGCACGCGCGGGGCCCCGTAGGTTCCGCGCGATCTCGCATGGACCTCGGCGATCTGCTCGGTCAGTTCGGCATCCCGCACCGCACGGGGTCCGGGCAGGCCGGAGCGACGGGCATAGAAGGCGGTCCGGGAGACCTTCATCAGCTCACACGCCCGTTTGACGCTGTGACCTGCCTGCTTCTCCGCCTCGATGAACGGGTGTGCACCGTCACCGGGTCTCCTTCGCGAAGAAAGCTGTGGTCCGCTTGAGGACGTCGACATCCTCGCGAAGCCGGCGGTTCCCCCGCCGCAACGCGGCCAACTCCTCGCGCTCACTGCTGGTCAGCCCGTTGCGCTCGCCCGCATCGACCTCGGCCTGCTTCACCCAGTCCCGCACCGCGGTCTCGGTGAGCTCAAAGTCCTTGGCGACCTGACCGACCGAACGGTCACCCCGTTGGCACAAACCGACGATCTCGGCCTTGAACTCCGGCGTGAACGAACGGCGAAGGCGCCGAGGCTTCTTCTTCCCCATGCTCTCCATGATGGACATCCTCCCGGGGCTGAACCCCTGATCTCGAATGTCCGTCAAAGCGGATCAAGCCCACCTCCCGCAGACTCTCTGAACCGCACACCCACACGAAACGATCGAACAGCTCAAACGTCACAAGATCAGCGACAGAGCCGATGAACGTGCAGAGCACGGTAGCCGCCGAATGGCGCCCATTGCCATGTGAGATGTCCAGCCTCCGGGATCTCGACCCTTTCTCCCCCATTGCTGTATGCGCGCGCGGAACGTTAGCTGGGCGATGAAGGACTGCCGCGGTCGGAGGCGGTCTGGCCCGTGCGGTTCGATCTTGCCTTTCGGGCGCTGGTGCCGCAACCACGCTGCTCCGTCTGGGAGTTCTGCGCCTTCTCACGACCTTCCCTCTCGGAGGAGAACGCGCTTGCCCACCTCGGCGAAGAAACAGCACTGCCCGGTGGCGCCGCCAACGGCCAGGTGCGGCCAGTGGGGCGAGGCGATCAGCGGCGTCAAAGCGACTGCCTCGGGATAAGACCTGCGGCGGTGAGCGCGTACCGACGGTACTCCGCGAGTCCATGGGCGGAACGGTTCTTCGTGACGTGGTCGCCCTGGTTGCTGCAGGACGGCGGCGAGGTCGCCGCCGTGATGTCGCTGGGTGGTGGTCGCCTACGACCGTGACGTTGACCTCGACCTGTCGCTCCCAGACGGGGAAGAGCCGCTGGCGATTCGAGGATCGGGACATTTCCTAATACCGGAGGGGGGTATATTGCTGACCCGAGAAGATATACCCCCCTCCGGTATAGGAGATAGTTATGTCAACCCCAACCGCCCCTCCAAGTCCACGCCGCTGGACGGCGCTCGTCCTCATAGCCCTGGCCCAGTTCGCGGTCATCATGGACACGTCCATCATCGGTGTGGCTCT
>NZ_JBICXE010000097.1:0-12822 GCF_043200155.1 Streptomyces sp. NPDC048473 | reverse complement strand
CGCCTCCGCCTGCGGATCTCGGCGACCTGGCCCTGGAGACACGAGCTGGCCACGGCTTTCCACCGCCTTGCCGCACTGCCCCGACCGGTTGACTGCTCTGCAGACCCCCGCCCACCCACAATCCGAAGGACCCGGAGAACCCGACCATTGCACCGGGACTCCACCATGCCCAGGCAACAAAATCGCCTCGACCACCCACCAGTTGGTGATCAACGCAGCCGCCTCAGCCCAACCGAAACGGCGAGGCTAGAAGATGAAATCTTGGATGTCCGTGGCGCCCAACCCCCAGGGGACCATGCGTCGGTTGAGCCTCCTCATCGCTTCGAGATCGTGCTGCAACGGGGACGGCGGCACTGCGAGCACCGGACATGAGGCGTGCGCCAGGCAGTACCGTGCAACCGAGGGCAAGAACGCTCGGCTCAGCCGGCTGCGATGTCCGGTCCCCACCACCAGGATGTCGTCAGCGCGGCGGGCGACGCCGACGAGGGTTGGCCCTGGCCTACCTCGGACGACAAATCCCTCCACTGGTAGGTCGTCTCTGCTAGCGCCGAGCGCGCCCTCCAGGGCCCTGATCAGTTGTTGTACCGCGCTGTGCCTGGACTGTTCGGTTATCGGCGCAGAGAGATAGGGGTGTTGAGCGCCGGTGCGTGGGCCGTACGCCATTACCGCCAGCAGCGTTCGTCCGGTCAGACGGGCTTCCGTGGCCGCTCGATGCAGGGCGGTCAGGCTGTTCAGCGAACCGCTCAGTCCGACGACGACGCGTGGGGGGATTGCTGTGCGCATGACTTCACACTCCTCCTCGGCCCTTGCCGAGTCCTATCTGCACTCATGCCCTGCCCTTCTGGATCAAGGGGGGACTGACGGTGGTAGAGCCTGATGGGCCCCTGAATCCCACCTCACCTATGCCGGGCCCTGCGGCTGAGGCGTTGCCACTGAGGTTCTCCAGGTCGCTCTTGCATGCCCGTATTAAGTCTGCGGCCAACGGTGCGAGAGATTCCAGAGCGCCAGGGCGCTCGTTCCTCTTGACTTCGCATCTGGATTTGATGCCCCCACGGATATGGACTCAGTGATTCAGTGACCCAATACCTGGATCAGTGATCAATACTGCTACGGACCTCGTCGGCCGTCGGTTTCGGAATCTGCGCTCCGGGACCGTAAAAGCCGCGCGAGAGCCGATAGCGAAGCTTCTCGACTCGAGACCGCTTTCGCACTGCGCCGTTCTCGTCCACGCCAGGACCGGCCTCCAGGGCCCTGTACTGCTCGTGCGATCCCAGAACGTGCCGTTGTGCCGCAGTGAGGGGCTTGTGTCCTTCGATGAACTCGCCATGCGGCAGACGCTGGATGACGCCTGTCTCCAAACCGTGGAGGATTTTATCCCTGTCACGTTGCTGCAGGCCCAAACAAACACGCTTGGTGATGACGAAGGCGATGACCGGTACCGCAAATACGGAAACACGGATGACCCAGGTAATCAAATTGATGGAGAGGTGGAACTTAGAGGCGATAATATCGTTACTGCCTCCGATCATGAAACAGGAGTAGAGACTTATCCACGCGACGCCGAGAGCCGTGCGCACTGGACGATTCCTAGGCCGGTCCAACAGGTGATGCTCACGCTTGTCACCGGTGACCCATGCTTCAAAAAATGGATAGAGACCAATGAGAAGCAAAACGACCGGAAATACCAGCAGTGGAATGAGAACACCAAGCGCGAGGGTGTGCCCCAAGAAATTAATCTCCCATCCGGGCATGACACGGATCAGCCCCTCGGCGAACCCCATGTACCAGTCCGGCTGCGCTCCGTTTGTCACTTGATCTGAACGGTAGGGCCCGTAGGACCAAATGGGATTGATGGATGCAATGGCAGCGAGGACTGTAATAACCCCGGTCACGAGGAAGAAGAAACCGCCAGCCTTGGCAACGTAGACAGGAAACAGAGGCATTCCGACCACGTTCTTATTTGTGCGACCCGGCGCCGGCCACTGCGTGTGCTTGTGATACACCACAAGAATAAGATGCGCCACGATCAGAGCGGCAAATATTCCCGGCAGCAGGAGAATATGAACACTGTAGAATCGAGGAATTATGTCATGTCCGGGAATCTCTCCACCGAAGAGAAACATGGAAATATAGGTACCCACAACAGGAAATGACAGTACGGCACCTTCTACGAAGCGCAGACCCGTACCGGAAAGGAGGTCATCGGGAAGAGAGTACCCTGTGAAGCCTTCAAACATTCCCAGTACCAGCATGATCCACCCGAAAAGCCAGTTCAGTTCCCTCGGCTTTCGGAAAGACCCTGTGAAGAAGTGCCTTATCATGTGGACAAACATGCCCGCAAGAAAAATCAATGCGGACCAGTGATGTATTTGTCGAATCAGCAAACCACCTCGGACATCAAAGGAAATATGAAGCGTGGATGCATACGCTTCGGACATGACAATTCCATTGAGTGGATCATAGCTACCGTGATACGTGACCTCATTCATCGAGGGATGGAAGAAGAGGGTGAGATAGACCCCGGTCAGAACAAGGGCTACGAAACTGTATAGACAGATCTCACCCAGCATGAACGACCAGTGATCCGGGAAGATTTTTCGCATGTTGGCTTTCGCCAGCCCATAAATGCCAACCCGCCCGTCGGCCCAGTCGGCAATCCGTTCTCCCTTTGATGAAGGTTGCTTCGCGCTAGCACGATTAACCATCACGTTCAACTCTTTCCCTCAGTACTGCTCCGGCCGGTTCTACGGTTCGGACGGACTGCACACCATTGACGACGTAGACCCCATAAATGTGAGAATGATGTAGGTCACATTCCCGCCTCGCCCTGTCCGAGCTACTCACCAGCCGACAGATCGACGCCTGTCCCGGGCAGCAGCTCGCCGGGCAGCAAGGACGAAGGAAGGTTCAGCCTCTGCCCGCCTCTCCGGACGCGCTCGTCCAGTCGCGGCTCTACCAGGAAGCAGTGCGGGGCCCCGCGGCCGTCATCTGCCGCTGTGGTGGACGCCCCGGCGCCCCTGGCGGCCGCTGAGCCACCCGGCGGCCCGCAAGGTCCGCCGTCGTCGCGAGTACCAGTACGGGCCGCGAGGTGATTCGCAGAAACCTGCAGCGGACTTTCAGTGATCTCTGCGATACCGATGCGGTGGACGAGGGTCGTGCGGTTGAACTCAGCGGTGCACCTGGAGCGCGAAAATAGCGCTCGCCAAAAGCCATGGGGTGCCAACTCGATGAGCAGCTTCCAGCTGACGAAGGCCACTGGTTCGCGCGCCCGCATGAAGATCGACACGAGCACGCCCGGGACGGTCGGACAGACCGGCGCACTGCCTGACCGAGACCATCACAGCAATCGGGGTCGCGCGCAGACTGACCCTGCGTCGGTCCCGTGCCGGCCGTCGGCACGATGAGGACGGAGTCGAACTCCTCCCCCGTGGACAGCACCACGTGACCGCCGCCGGCCGACATCAGCCACGGGGAACCGGAGCCCGGTTCCCACCTGGTCCAGCCCTCGTCCCGGCTACCACTGTCTTTCACCGCGTTACAGGCCCCCCGAAGCTGCCAAGGCTCTCCCGGAAGCGCCCCGTTCGGCTTACTTCCTTTCTCCACCCCAGGCTCTGCAGATGGTCAGGTGGCAACTTCCGCCGGAACCCTGGACAGGCTTCGGGTGTTCCGTCGTCAGTGCTCGATTGTCAGCGCCTGCATCCGGCTGAGTTGGTCGTCGCTCAGCAGGGAGCCGTCCCAGACCGAGGTGAACCGGCTGATCCGGCCGTCTCCGTCCAGTTCGAGCGCCGTGACACCGCGCTTGACCGGGCCGGACCGCCGAGTCCACTCGTAGCCGCCACCGAGATGTCCGCCCACCACATGGCGCACTTCGGCGCCGGGCCCGTAGGGAAGGTGCGCGGCGGCCCGCTCAAGGTAGGCCCCGATGTTGAGTCTTCCCGTCACCACGGTGCGCACGGCCTGGTCCTCCAGCACGGCATCCTCCGAGAAGAGAGATGCCGCCTCCTTCCCCGCACCGCCGCTGAGGGCGTCCGAGATTTTGTGTGCCACGCGCTTGATGGAAGGCTTCGCTGTCTCTCCTACTACGGATTCCTTGAAATCCGTGGGGAACTTTTCCTCGGGTGTCCGCTGAGCCTTCATGTCCGTGAGGGTGAATTCCCGGCCGTCCCAGTAGTCGATCCAGCGGGCAATCTTCCCTTCCTTGAAGTTGATGACACCCAGCGGGCGGATCTCATGTCCGAAGAGCTCGGGAGAGTCGGTGAAGAAGACCAACGCGCTGGTGGTGTCACCGAGGATCTTGGTGGGATAGGACCGGGCCGTGTCGGGCCAGGTCGGCATCAACTCGGAGAAAAGCTTGTGCAGTTCCTGCCACGAGTAGACCGGCCAACCCAGGGAGGCGTCGATGTACGTTGTCGACTTGGGGTAGAAGCACGAGAGGGTCGCCTCCACGTCACGGCTGGTCTTGGCCCCGAAAACCTGAGAAATCAGGCGCGCCAGCTCCGGAGTGGCGTGACTGGTGTCGATGGCAGGGGTACGGGGCTCGATCCTGCTGGCATCGGCCACCCCTCCGGCGGAGGCGCTGCCGGGCAACAGCGCGGCTGTCGCTCCCAGCCCCAGAGCGGCCGTGGCTGCCCCGAGCACGCTTCGCCTGGCGATGCCCGACGTGGGGGTGTGTATGTCTCTCATCGTTTGTCCTTCGCTGAGTTCCGGGCCGACGGCGAGTCGGCTGTTTGCGGTATCCGGGAAGTCGTCCGGCTGGGTGGTGTAAGGGACTGCTCAAGAATTCCCGCGGGCTGGTCTGTGTGTTTGCCCAAGGCAACGCCACTCGTGGAGAGGAATCGGTGTTGGGTCGCCTGAGCTCCCATCAGTTCGCGCCGGGAATGAGACAGGCGGCTCGTGGGTGGTGTACGTCCATGGGGTTCGTCCCCACGGTTGTGCGACCGACCCGTTCATTGATCAGGGCGGCAAGCTTCCGCACCTGCGGATCGAGCCGCAACGCCGCACGCAGACCGGCATGGCCTGCACCCACAGCAAGAGCATGCTTCCCGAAATCGCTCTCCTGGTCCGTCACACCCGGTATGACGACGTAGCCGTGCCAAACGTGACGCCGCCCTGAGGCAATCCCTTCTGGATCGAGAGCCGCCTCCTTCGAGAGCCCCGCACCGCCACAGCAGGGCCCTCACACATACGAACGCCTCCCCGCAGCTACCCGCCCTCCCTCGGCCTGGCAGCGCCCCTCCCCACTACAAGCGGTACACACAGCTTCTGTTCAATCGCGGCAACCAGGCAGTGGGCTCCCAGCAGCAGGCACTGGCCGGCGCGTTTGCGGCCTTCGCCCGCATGCTGGTTCACGATCCGGTCCGAGCAGCCCGACGCGCTGCTCGGACCGCGGGCCCGGAAGACATCACGGGCCCGGTCGACGTCTCCCGGATTTCCTTGCCCGAGGAGTGCACGCCTACCTCTGCGGCCTTCTCCCGTTCATCCGGGCCGTATGGACGCAGTTGCGGGCATGCGGTGTATCCCTTCCTCACACGTCCGTTACGAACTCTTCGGGCCCGACCTGTGGCGCGGGCGCGAGGGGCTCATCGGCGTGTGATCCGCGCGGTTTCGAGGCCGGGTGGGGAATTCGGACAGGCGTCGGTCCGCTGTGGGGCGCACGCCTGCCCCGTCGTTCCGTCACCGCATGTGTGTCGGGGATCACGTCACACCGTCGGGGCCTGCCTCGTCTGTTTCTCGACGCAACATTCATCCAACGAAGAGAGCTTCCGATGTCGGATGTGCTGGTAGTGGGCGGTGGGTTCGCCGGTGTGTGGTCGGCAGCAGCGGTGGTTCGGCAGCGGCGGGACGCCGGTGTACCCGAGTCGGAACTGCGGGTGACCCTCGTGGCCGCAGGCGATGACCTGGTTATCCGCCCGAGGCTCTACGAGGCCGACCCTGAGAAGATGCGCGTGTCGCTGGACCGGATCCTCGGGCCGATCGGTGTACGCCGGGTGACCGCGACCGTCACAGGGGTCGATACCGAGAATCGGGAAGTCACAGCGGTACGCCGGGACGGAAGCACTGAAGTGCTCTCCTACGACCGTCTGGTGCTCGCGAGCGGCAGCCAGGTGGTCCGGCCCGACCTGCCCGGCGCTGAGCACCTGTTCGATATCGACACGATGGCCGGCGCGGCAAGGCTTGACGCGCATCTGCACCGGTTGTCCGAGAGGGCTGCAAAGTCCGGTCGGTTCACCGCTGTCGTAGTTGGTGCGGGATTCACCGGTTTGGAGATCGCAACGGAGCTGACCGGGCGCTTGCGGGCCATCGCGGGGGCTGACGAGCCCGTCCGGGTCGTGCTGGTGGAGCGTGCGGACGTCGTAGGTCCGGAGCTCGGAGCCGGACCGCGACCGCAGATCCTCGAAGTGCTCGACGAGCTCGGGATCGAGCAGCGGCTCGGCGTAACCCTGGAGGCGGTAACGCCTGACGGCGTCCGGCTCTCCGACGGAACCGAGGTCGAGGCGGCTACCACGGTGTGGACGGCGGGAATGCTGGCCAGTCCGTTGACCGCGCAGATCCCGGGCACACGGGATCGCCTGGGACGCCTGGCGGTCGATGAGTTCCTGCGGGTGGCCGGGGTGCCGGAGGTCTACGCCGCCGGTGACACCGCTGCTGCGACCGTCGAGGAGGAGCATGTGGTGGTGCAGAGCTGCCAGTACGGCATGCCATTGGGCAGGTATGCCGGCTTCAATGTGGCGGCAGACCTGCTCGGTCTCGACCAGGTGCCCTTCGCGCCGAACCCCTATGGAATGTGTCTCGATCTCGGTCCGGCCGGTGCGGTTGTCACCGCTGGGTGGGACCGTGAGGTCCAGTTCACGCGGCAGGACGCGAAGAACATCAAGCAGGCCATCAACACGATAGCGATCGTCCCGCCTGGCGACGACGCCGCGAAGCTCCTTGAGCAGGCGCACTACACAACAACGCCGGCCCTTAGGTGACGCCGCGACACCGCCGCCGGCAGTTCAGGGCTGTCCGCTTCTGTGGTGGCCCGGCCCTGGCATTCCGAGCTGGATGATCCGTCCCGGCTTCTTGCCGCCCGGCGAAGCGACTCAGCCGTGCATGCCAATCCCAGAACAGAGGACGACAGCGGCGGGGACATCAGCGTCCTCGCGCTGCAAAGAAAGGAGCGAACTCGTGACTCTTTCGGTCGGCGCGAGCGACCAGAAATCCAGGTTGCACGCGGCATGGGATTCCACAATTGGCAAGAAAGCGGTGATGGCCGTGACGGGCCTGATCATGCTTGGATTCCTCGTTGGCCATCTACTGGGAAATCTTAAAATTTTCTTCGGGCTGAGGGAATTCAACGGATATGCCCACTGGCTGCGCACTCTGGGAGAACCCGTCCTGCACTACGGGTGGGCGCTGTGGATTCTGCGTGTAGTGCTGGTTTTCGCTGTCGTCGGGCATGGGGTTTCCGCTTATCAGCTCAGTCGTCGTGATATCGCAGCCCGCCCGGAAAAGTACGTGCACAAGAAGCAGCGAGCGAGCTACGCCACCCGCACGATGCGCTGGGGCGGGGTCATCCTCGGCCTGTACATCATCTGGCACATTCTCGACCTGACGACCGGCACGGTGCACACCGGCCGGTTCCAGGAGGGCCACCCGTACGAGAACCTCGTGGGCACCTTCTCCCACTGGTGGAACAACATCATCTACATGGCCGCGATCCTGTCAATGGGACTGCACGTCCAGCACGGCTTCTGGAGCATGGCCCAGACCCTGGGCGTCGGCAGTGCCACTCGCAATGGTGTCCTCAAGGCCACCGGCAACGTGCTGGCGATCGGACTGACCGCGGGCTTTCTCTCTCTTCCGATTTCTGTCATGACTGGGTTGGTGAGCTGACAATGACATCTTTTGCCCAATACACAACCGGGAAGCCGGTAGCCGACACGAGGGCCCCCGACGGGCCCGTTGCCGAGCGCTGGAACCGGCGCCGCTTCGAGGCCAAGCTGGTCAATCCCGCCAACCGCCGCAAGCACACCGTGATCGTCGTCGGTACCGGCCTCGCGGGCGGCGCCGCGGGCGCGACCCTCGCCGAACAGGGCTACCACGTCGTCCAGTTCTGCTACCAGGACTCCCCGCGCCGCGCTCACTCCATCGCTGCGCAGGGCGGCATCAACGCCGCGAAAAACTACCGCAACGACGGCGACTCCATCCAGCGGCTCTTCTACGACACCGTCAAGGGCGGCGACTTCCGGGCCAGGGAGTCCAACGTCCACCGGCTCGCCGAGGTCTCCGTAGAGATCATCGACCAGTGTGTCGCGCAGGGTGTTCCCTTCGCCCGCGAGTACGGCGGACTCCTCGACACCCGCTCCTTCGGTGGCGTCCAGGTCTCCCGTACCTTCTACGCACGCGGCCAGACGGGCCAGCAGCTGCTCCTCGGCGCCTACCAGTCGCTGTCGCGGCAGATCGCGGCCGGCACCGTGGAGATGCACCCTCGCACCGAGATGCTCGACCTGATCGTCGTCGACGGACGGGCCCGCGGCATCGTCGCCCGCGACCTGATCACCGGCAAGGTCTCCACGTACTTCGCTGACGCCGTCGTCCTCGCCTCCGGCGGCTACGGCAACGTCTTCTACCTCTCCACCAACGCCAAGAACAGCAACGCCACCGCCGTCTGGCGTGCGCACCGGCGCGGTGCCTACTTCGCCAACCCATGCTTCACCCAGATCCACCCCACCTGCATCCCGCGCTCGGGCGAACACCAGTCCAAGCTGACGCTGATGAGCGAGTCCCTGCGCAACGACGGCCGTATCTGGGTGCCGAAGGCGCACGGCGACGACCGTTCACCGGCAGAAATCCCCGAGGACGAGCGCGACTACTACCTGGAGCGGATCTACCCCTCCTTCGGCAATCTCGTCCCGCGTGACATCGCCTCGCGCGCCGCGAAGAACGTCTGCGACGAAGGACGCGGGGTCGGCCCCGGCGGACAGGGCGTCTACCTCGACTTCGCCGACGCCATCGCCCGGCTCGGCCGCAAGGCCGTCGAGGCGAAGTACGGCAACCTCTTCGAGATGTACCAGCTGATCACCGCCGAGGACCCGTACCAGGTGCCGATGCGTATCTACCCGGCGATCCACTACACGATGGGCGGACTATGGGTCGACTACGACCTGCAGACCACCGTCCCCGGCCTGTTCGCGATCGGCGAGGCCAACTTCTCCGACCACGGCGCCAACCGCCTCGGCGCCTCCGCCCTGATGCAGGGCCTGGCCGACGGCTACTTCGTCCTGCCGGCCACCATCGCCGACTACCTCGCCCGCCATCCGCACCTCGACACGGTCGACGACACCCATCCCGCCGTCCAAGAGGCCGTCACCGACACCCACGACCGGCTGCGGCAACTGCTCGCCGTCGACGGGGACCGTACCCCCGACTCCTTCCACAAGGAGGTCGGCGAACTGCTCTGGGAACACTGCGGAATGGCCCGAACCGAGGAGGGCCTGCGCAAGGCACTCGACCGGATCTCCCAGATCCGCGAGGAGTTCTGGCGTCGGATCAAGGTGCCCGGCACCGGCGAGGAGCTCAACCAGTCGCTGGAGAAGGCCAATCGCATCGTCGACTACCTGGAGCTCGCCGAGCTCATGTGCCTCGACGCACTGCACCGGTCCGAATCCTGCGGAGGCCACTTCCGCGAGGAGTCACAGACCGAGGGCGGCGAAGCCGCCCGCCAGGACGAGGAGTTCTCGTACGCGGCCGCCTGGGAGTTCACAGGAACCGCCACCGCGCCCGTCCTGCACAAGGAAGACCTCGTCTTCGAGTACGTCCACCCCACCCAGCGGAGCTACGCATGAGGCTCACCCTGCGCGTCTGGCGCCAGAAGAACGCCGACACACCCGGTGCCATGGTCACCTACGACATCGACGAGGTCTCCGAGGACATGTCGTTCCTGGAGATGCTCGACTCCCTCAACGAGGAACTGATCCTCAAGGGTGCCGAGCCGGTCGCCTTCGACCACGACTGCCGCGAAGGCATCTGCGGCGCCTGCGGCGTCGTCATCAACGGCGACGCCCACGGCCCCGAACGCACCACCACCTGCCAGCTCCACATGCGGCACTTCAAAGACGGCGACACCATCGACGTCGAGCCCTGGCGTGCCGGGGCCTTCCCGGTGGTCAAGGACCTCGTGGTGGACCGGTCAGCCTTCGACCGGATCATCGGGGCCGGCGGCTACATCACCGCCCCCACCGGCGCCGCCCCCGAGGCACACGCCACCCCGGTCCCCAAGCCTGACGCCGACTTCGCCTTCGAGCACGCCGAGTGCATCGGCTGCGGCGCCTGCGTCGCCGCCTGCCCCAACGGCTCGGCGATGCTCTTCACCTCGGCCAAGGTCAACCACCTCAACGCCCTCCCACAGGGCGCGCCGGAGCGTGAGACCCGGGTTCTCGACATGGTGGCGACGATGGACGAGGAGGGCTTCGGCGGCTGCACGCTCACCGGGGAGTGCGCCACCGCCTGCCCCAAGGGAATCCCGCTGCCGTCCATCACCGCGATGAACAAGGAATGGCTGCGCGCGACCCGCAAGACGGGCCATAGGTAGCCGCAGTCGCTCTGAGGGAAATGCGTCCGCTGGCAAGCTGCGGTTCATCTGGCGGCGGCAGGTGTCATCAACCGGTTCGACGACCACCGGACGCCGCCAGATCAACCTGAATACCGCTGCCCGTCGCACCACCAGTCACATGAAGTGGTGAACGAGATCCACGTTATTTCACGGATGGGTAAGTGTAAATGATTGGTCGCAACGCAACGAAAAGGCGAATGCAATTTACCTGCGACGCCAGCCCTACGGGAAATGTGGCCCTTATACAGGCATCCTGCGCAACACGCCCGGGCACGGTGGCACGATGACGAAACCAGTGCTGCCGGAAGGTGTCGGAGTGACAGCATTGGTCACGACATACGCACGCGCCCAGGAGTCCCGGTCCGAGGAACCACTCTTTGTCGATCCAGCAGCTGAATTTTTCATCGCCGAAGCTACACAAACTCACGTCAAAGAAGGGGAGAACCTCCCCCGGCTTGGCCCGGCACGTGATGACGGCACATCAGCCTTGTGGGAAGACATCCACGGTTACTTCGCCAATAGAACGCCTTTCTATGACCGCTACCTCACCGAGAGGGTGGCAGCCGGGTATCGACAGATCGTCATCCTGGGAGCGGGGCTGGATACACGCGCATTCCGTCTCGCTCTCCCGGCCGACGTTAAAATCTATGAAATCGATACAGCTCCGGTTCTGGACTTCAAGGAAGCCACACTCAGCCGTCACGGCTTCGTATGTGCGGGCACACGGGTGCCGGTCCGGGCCGACCTGCGCGACGACTGGAGCGCCTCCCTGCGAGCCGCGGGTTTTGCCCCCGGTCAGCCAACGGCTTGGCTGGCCGAAGGCTTGATCATGTACTTCACGCCCACAGAAGCCGACGGGCTTCTTTCCACCATCTCCGTGATGTCGGCGCCGAAAAGCAGTCTGGCGGGCGAGTTCCTTAACCGGCGATACCGAGTGACGGACTCACCAGTGTCCGACACAAACGATCATGCAGTCGCCCAAGTGTTCGCTGCCGCTGACCGCGGAGGCCCCACCGAGGATCCCGAGGCATGGCTTGAGCGTCACGGATGGCTGGGCCAACAGCGAGACTTCGTTGAGGAAGTGGAAGAGCTGGGCCGCCCGCTACCTTGGCTCTTCGATTCTCATCGACCGGACCCGCTCCAGCTATGGCTCTTCACCGCGACCCTCACATAGAACAGACGAGCTGCCAATACTTCCCGGTTGACTACTCAAATGCTTGATTACGCGTGAGTGGGCGACAGCCAGGTTTCCGGCGAGGAGTTCGCGGAGGACGGTCATGGGTGTTGAGGCCGTGCTTGCGGGTGGACAGGCAGGAGCGCACGAGGAGCCGGCGGTTCGCGCCGTCGAGGGTGCGCCGGGCGCCGGAGATCTTCATCTGGATTTTGGCCATGCGGATGTCCTGCTCGGCCCGGTTGTTGGTGAAGGGCACCGTTGGGTCGTGCAGGAAGCGCGGGATGTCCTCGCGGCGGCGCATCAGGACGAGTTGTCGGGCGAAGGTCTCCTTCGTCTTGCGCGGCGGATCGGTTTGGCGGACCGTCCGGCCCGGACTACGTGGTCGAAGGATGCCTCCAGGGAGGCGATTTCATCGTCGGCCAGGGCAGTTCGTCCGGCCTCGCGGGCGGCGTGCGCGGCGTGGTTCCCGGGCGGCGTGCTGGACGCCGCCCAGGTCGCGCAGGATATGCGCGTTGCACAGCGCGCCGGCGGTACCGTATCCGAGGTAGGAGCTCCAGGCGTCGGTGACGGTGGTGCCGGTGAAGTAGGGCAGTACTCCGGCCTGGCCCATGCCGGCCCTGCCGCGCTTGGCATGAGCGGTGTACCAGGTCAGACGTCGAAGACCTGAGACCAGGAGAACCCGACCGGCTCGGCATCCTTTGCCAGAGAGTTCTCGCATCCGCCGCACGCGGCCGGACGATGCTCAACGACGGCGTCAGGGGCGTCGACCCGCTCCTATTCGGATCGCCGCTCGTCACGAACTGACCCAGCGGTATACATGGCCTCTGATGATGAAGCCATTGGGACCGCAGGACGCCGAGGAACCGGATACGGACAGGCTCCTGGTGCGCCACATCACCGGGCGAGAAAGCGATCTGTATCTGAATATGCTCAGTGCCGGGTTCGAGGCATCCCCGGAGCAGGGTCATTGCATGATCGAGATCTGTCTGGGTTCGTCACGTGAGACCGAGGGCTCGTAGGGGCCGGTGGTAGTCGCGGCCGGTGTGGCGGAGGG
>NZ_JBICXE010000096.1:0-13353 GCF_043200155.1 Streptomyces sp. NPDC048473 | reverse complement strand
ACTACAAGGGGCAGGAGACTTCCAGCCTGGCCGGCGCGCTCGGCCCGCAGGTGCACATGAGGCCCGCTCCGCGGTATCCCGCGGTCGATTCCGGGACGCTCTCAGAGTGGCAGCCCCGCAGCGACACGGAACCCGCCGTCGACTACTCCCTGGTCCACCCCGATGATGTCGTGGGTATCGTCGAGAGCAGGCCGCAGGAGGTTCTCTGGCGGTTTTCGGACGACGATCCCGGGACGGTGTTCCTCGAAGGATTCCGGGCCGACGATCCAGAGCACCTCGCTGAGATCACCGAAGGGGTCCGTGACAACCGCGAGGCGCAGTACGTATCCACCACCAGGGACTCGGAACTCTCGTATCGGAGCAGGCGTTACCGCTTCCGGATCGACCTGGGCCTGAACCATGACTGGACCGGGGTCGACTTCACCGAGGCCATCGGGCCCGATGCCGTCGTCAGCGTCTACGACCGGGAGCTCGACCGTACCGGCACATGGAACGACGAGACGTGGTCGGTCAACTGGCGTCCAGGTGGCCGCGACGAGCACACCGTCCGGGAGCCGGACCTCTTTACGACCAGCGAGCCTCTCCCGATGGAGGGCGCCGAGCAGGACCTCGACCGCGAACGGGCTATTTTCGAACAGATGCTCGGGGTGCACTATCACGCCGACCCGGCAGCGCACACGGCCGCCCGGGCGGCCGTGGTCCGGCTGCGCGAGGTGCTGCGCGCGGCGTATCCCGAGCGGACCGAGGAGGTGCTGGACGCGGCTTTCTTCACGGAGGACCCGACGAGCGCGGGACAGATCGGTCTCCCCAGGGACACGTCCGCCACCGCATGGCTGGACGAGCTGATCGACCACGGTCCGGTGCGCGGTCTCATGACGGCCTTCTTCAGCGGCATGGGCAAGAGGGCGCTGTACGAGCAGGACGCCGACGTACCGTCGCTGACCGGAGTGCTGAAGTCTGTCCTGGTACCGCCGCGGGCGGCGGACACCGGTCCGCTGTCCGCGGCGAGCCTGGACCGGGTCGCACAGCTCGGTCTCAACGGGCCCGCGCTGGAGACCTATGCGGCGTTCCTGCACGGCGGCGACCGCGCGGCGCTCGGTGAGCGCACCAGGCAGGACCCCCGGACAAGGACGCAGGCGTACCTCTTCACCTCTGACGATCCCTTCGCCTTGGGCAACCTGGCCGCCCACCGCACGAGGGACACCCTCAAGGACCCGATGGAGCTGGTCCACAGCCAGCTGTCGCGTATCGCGCAGTCGGAGGACCTCCGCAGCTCGGGTCCCAGGAAGAAGGCGTCGCGCGACTACACCTACCTGGGAACGCCCCTCAGTGAGCGCGAACGGACCTTCCTCGCCCGGGCGGACCGTCCCCTGTCGCTCGTCGGGTTCGCCGTCGAGGAAGTACCGCTCGACAGCCTGGAGTTCGACCCGGAGACCGGAGAACCGGTGGTCGCGGGGATACTGCGACGCCCCGGCGTGTTGACGGTCGAGGTGCGGCGCCGGCCCGTACTTGGCGATGCGGCCTCCCCACAGCACGGACGGGAGGCAGGCGGACAGATCTCTGCGAATGCCGCAGGGCCGGTCGACAGGGTTCTCGCCATCGTCCGGGCCCCGGTGACCGCGCGGAACCTGCGCGCCTCCAATCACCCCTCCGAAGGAGAGCAGGGCCCGCAGCACCCCCTGCAATGGGTCGAAGGGACGACGTACTTCGACCTGGACGAGACTTCCCCGTGGTACCGGGAGTGGCATGACACCAGAGGCATGCCCGCGGTCGCGGGTATCTCCGGAACCGCGCTGCGCATGCTGCGCGCCTTCCAGTGGCTCGGCCTGCCGGAAACCGAGGTCGCCGACTTCCGCAAGGCCCTGATGGGGTGGATGCTGCCGGGCCAGGACCACTCGCTGTTCGAGATCCTGCGTGGCTCCTACTTCGCCGACACGACGTCGCCGGAGGAGGATGCGGCGCTGAACGCCGGTATCACCCAGCTCTACAGGGTCCCCGGGCTGGTTCCCCCGCATCTGACACCGCCCGGTGCGCATGTCGTGACCGAGTCCGCCGATGTGCCGAAGGGCCTGGACGGTTTGGATGCCGTGCGGAACGACGCTGTGGCCGGTGCGCGGGAAGAGGCCGGCGACGGCACGCTCGCACATGCTCAGCTGCGGGGCTCTGGCGAAGTGCGGACCGACCGGTGGATTCCCTTCGGTTCCCGGACCGGTGAGCGGGTCGGCGTCGGGGCGTTCGAGTTCTCGGTGTCCGCGGACGGTAAGCCGACCGGTGTACGGCGGCCCGCCGGTTCGGGTGAGCGAACCGAGGTCGGTTACGGATGGGTCTGGCAGCGGGGTGGCTCGCCGGTCGATGACGTCGTGCTGCTGACACGGCGGGTGCATCTGTCAGCGGCGGAGGTCGGCCCGGCCGAGCTCTCGGCCCTGCGCGGCAATCTCGCGGAAGCACTGGAGGAGGTGATCAACAGGCCGCGCTACCGGTTGCCGGCATTCCAGCCCGACCAGGTGCAGGTGTTCGGCCCCAAGCTGCCCGGTCCGCTGCTGCGGGTGGAGCTGGAGTTCGTCGAGGTGCCCGACACGGCACATACGACGGTGCGGGTGAGCGCGGGCCTGCCGGGGCCGGGACGTGCCATGGTCCAGGGCTTGTGGTTCACGGGCGTGCATGCGGCGGCGTATGTGCACGAGATCGTCCATGGCCTCGGGGTCCGGGACGACCGGGCCGATCCGCGTATGCTCCTGACCCCCGGCGGGCGGGGCGAGCAGGCGTTGGCCGAGGGCGAGTCGAGTTTGATGGGCCCCTTCGAGGACCGTTCGGGCCCACCGCGCTTCGTTCTCACCCCCGATCATCTCCAGCAGATTACCGACGTTCTCGCGCCGTATGTCCACGCGGGCGGGCAGATCGAAGCCGGCCCGACACGGGACCAAGCGGTGCCCCAGGACCGGGATACCGCTGGAGAGCTGCGGGCGGAAACGGAACCCCCGGTCCAATACCTCCTGATTCACCCGGCTGACATCGAGTACCTCGTCGAGAGCCGTCCGGGGGAAACTCTCTGGCGTTTCTCGAACCAGGCGCCGGAGACCGTCTTCGCGCAAGGTTTCCGTGCGGATGACGTCAGCCAGATCGCGGATCTTGAGACGTGGTCCCTCGATAACCCTGTTGCCCAGTTCGTCTCCACCACCAGGGATGCCGAGCTTGGGTTCGGTCGGCGTTTCCGCTACCGGATAGACGCGGCCCGCAACGGCGATCCGACCGGTGCGGACATCAACGCGACTCTCAAGGCACGGGGCGTCCTCGCGCGCGAAAACGAGAAGGAGGTGGCCTTCACCCGGGTCGTGGACCGTGAGGCCGTCATCAGTGTCTACGACAGGAATCTGGACCGCACCGGTATCTGGGATCAGGAGACCGAGACCGTCGCCTGGCGTCCCGGTGGCCGCTACGACTGGGCGGAGGAGGAGACCACCGTCGACAGCTCGCCCGCCGTCGACTACGCCATGGTCCACCCGGACGACGCCGACTTCCTCGTGGAGAGCGACCCCGATGAAACCCTGTGGCGCTTCTCGGGGACGGCTCCGGAGAAGATCTTCGCCGAGGGATTCCGTGCGACTAACACCTCGAATCGCGTGACCGTGCACCATTGGGCTCGGGACAATCCAGATTCTCCGTACGTCGCCACGACCCGCAACCGTGACCTCTGGTTGCGGATTCCATACCGCTACGAGATCAAGGCAGCACGGAATCCCGACCCGACCGGCGTCGACGTCATCGCCACCCTCGACAGGCGGCAACTGGACGTCCCGTACCCCCAGGAGCAAGAGGTTGCCTTCACCGGCGGTATCAGTCCGCGGGCGATTGTTCGGGTTTACTTCAAGTTCGGAGACCGGACGGGCGTGTGGGACGCGGACACGCGGCAGGTTATCTGGACGCCCGGTGACACGAACGCCCCGGCCGCGCTCGCCGCCGCCGAGAAGGAGAGCGCGGCTGGTGACGGGCGGCTCGACGTAGGGGAGGAACAGCCGCGCGAACAGCAGCAGGACCAGCCGCAGGACCAGCGGCAGGAGCAGTCGCTGGGACAGCGGCAGGGGCCAAATCGGGTGGCGCCGCGCCCGCTGCCCACGTCCGCCTCGGGCCTCGGAGCGGAGAGCGGGAGTGGTTTTGCCGATCGTCCGGGCAACGCGGGGACGGGGAATAGAGCGGGAACGCCGGTCGCGCGCGGCGGCCCGGAAGCGGACCCGGCACGTCCGGCCGGTAGCGGCGGGTCCGTTCGTGTCGGCGACGACGTGCCCCGCGAGGCCCGGGACATGACCGGTCTTGGACCGCGCCCGGCGGGCGAGCCGGGGGATCGGCGTCCCGCCCTCGTCGAAGGGGACCGGCGAGCCGGGGAGTTCGCCCCCGCGCGGGCGGAGGCGCACACGGCCTCCCAGGCGGCCCAGGTCCGGCCCGTGCCAGCAATCCGACCGGATGGTGACATTGCCGCGCGGGCGGGGCGGACGCTTGAACAGGACCAGCATTTCCGGGCGTTCCTGGACACCGCTCTGCGGGGTCTCCCGCACCGCACGGACACGGTGGCCGAGGTCCGGCCGGACACCCTGGCGGCGGCCTACGCGCAGCTGCCGCCCCGGGACCAGGACCTGTCGCGGCCCGCGCAGCTGGCCCCGCGGATCGCGGAACTCCTTACCTACGGCCGGATCCCGGGCCTGCCCGGGGGCACCCCAGCACCCTCCCACCGGCCCGAGCAAAGCCCACGGGAAGAAAGCGACAGCGACAGCTCTCTCTTCGGCAGAGATGAGGAATCGCCCGGCCCGTCCGCCCACAGCCTCGCGCTGCCCACCCGTGCCACGGCCGGAGCAGGACCCGTCGTCGGCCCGGACGGCACAGCGGCATTCCGCGCATCGGTAGACACCTACCGCGCCGGACCATGGCCACAACTGCCACCCGCCCAGGGCCCGGTCCCCTGGGGCGACACAGAACAGGCCGGAGACGCACCGCCCTGGGCCGCCGCCCACGAAGGCCCCACCCTCTCACCCGCCCAGCGCACCCTCCTCTTCACCCAACTGGCCGGCCTGGAAACCCCCCCACCCCTGGGCGCCGTCCACCAGCACATCACCGCCACCACACACCTCTCCCTCACCCCCGCCGCGCTCCACCGCCTCCACCATGAGTACATCCAGTGGCACCAGCTCCACGGCGCGATCAGCGGATGGTCCTACGACGACATCCTTACCGCCTACACCCAGTACCGGAACGCATCCGACGGAAATCCCCCCCACCCCTCAGCGGATCTCACCTGGCCCCTCAATGGACACGCCCGGCCCCTGCCCCTCGGAGAACTCATCACCAAAATCCGCGAAGGGAAAACCACCGGAAAAAACCTCCACCACCTCATCGCCCGCCTCGAAGAACAAGGAGCCAGCTCAGGAAGAAAGTGGAAGGATGAAGATTTCCTGGCCGCCCTCCGCCAGTACAAGAAAGAAAATGAAAATTGGAAAACGGAACTCGGCCAGAAAAGGAAAGGAACGTTCAGGGGCGAAGATTTTCCTATCGGCAAAATCCTGTCCAACATTCGGAGCGGCCATCGGACAGTTTCGCCTGACTTCCTGAAACAAATAAAAGACGAAGGCATCGGAGAACTGGATAACGCAAAAACTAAAAAAACCACCGCAGAATCATGGAAGGACGGAGAACTCCTGGCCGCCCTCCTCCAGCACAAGAAAGAAAATGAAAAAGGCTCTGGCCGGCCGCGGAAAATTGCGTGGGAGAACGAAGATATCCTGGCCGCCCTCCTTCAGCACCAGAAAGAAACTGGATGGGCCGGCGAGAAAGTTTCACCGGAAATGGAAATATCGTTCAAGGACAGAGTTTTTTCGATCGGCCAGATCCTGTACGAAATCGGGCGCGGTCGTCGGAAATTGCCGCCTAACATCCGAGAACAGCTGGAGAGCGCAGGCATCAACCTGGAGAAGGTGAAGCGGGGGGGTAGCAAGAGTGCGGCGAAAAAAACCAGGGAATCATGGAAGAACGAAGAATTCCTGGCCGCCCTCCTCCAGCACAAGGAAAATGGATGGATAGCCCCGGAACTCGCCAGGACCATAAAAATACCATTCAACGGAAGAAAAGTTCCGATCGGCCGGCTCCTGTACGACATCCGGCACGGTGGCCGGGGGGTTTCGTTGGAAATCCTGGACGTGCTAAAAAAAGAAGGCATCGGAAAACTGCAAAATGCAAAGGTGAGGGTGGAGCGGGAGGGTGGCAAGAGTGCGGCGGTGGGGGCCGGAGATTCTGTCCGGCCGAGGAAAAGGCCGCGGGGTGGGCAGCCCGACGTGGTGCCACCGCCAGATCAGCCGCCGACTGCCAAACCCAGCAAGCCGAGGAAAAGGCCGCGGCGTGGGGAGCCCGACGCGGTGCGTGGGCAGCCCGACGCGGTGCGTGGGGAGGCCGACGCGGTGCTACCTCCCACTCAGTCGCCGACCAATGTCTCGTTGCCGGGTGAGAATCCGGACCCGGCCGGGGGACCGGACCTGACCGGTGATCTGGATCCGACCGGGATTCCGGAGCTGGACCTGGCCGGGATTCCCGACTGGGCCGGCGGCTCCTGGTTTCCGAACCTGGACAGTGACCAGGGTATGGCCGGTGGTCCGGACCTAGCCGGGGGCTCCTGGGACTTCGGTGGGTTTCCGGGCCTGGATCCGGCCGGTGGCTCCTCGGATTCCGGCGGGTTTCCGGGCCTGGACCTGACCGGTGGTGGCCTGGGCCTGACTGAGGTGCCACCGGAGCTCCTGGACTGGATTCTGGCGTGGGACGCGGCCGGTACGCTCACCGACCCGCAGGCCCAGACACTGCAGGAGCGCGGCCTCCGTGCGGTCGATGTCCCCCATGACGGTGACTGCTTCTTCCACGCGCTGCTGCGGTCCGGGGTCCTCCGTGATGGCGTCACCGCCGGGGATGTCCGCAGCGTTCTGGCCAGGGAACTCAGCGCTGACCTGGAACGGTCGCCGCAGGTGCTGTGGCCGCAGCTGGACGCCCAGGGGCAGAGTGGGACCGCCGCGGACCAGTTCCCCTCCCTCACCAACGGTATGACCCCCCAGGAAAACGACGTCTACCGGGCCCTGCTGGGCGAGGGCCCCGCCGACCGGAACGACATCCTGACCGGGGTCACCGCAAGCTGGTCCAACACGGACCGCAACAGGATCATCGCTTCCCTGGAAACATCCGGTGTCTACGACGACGCGTCCGGCGACATCGCCCCTCTGGCGGCCGCCTGGATCTACGGCCTCCGCATCAACGTGATCACCCCCGAAGGCTTCCTGTACACCATCGGCCCCGACAACGGCCGTGTAATCACCCTGATCCGACAGGACCGCAGTTCCGGCCTTCCCCACGACCACTGGCTCGCCACCGAGGAGTCATCCGCTTTCCCGACATGATCCTGTGGCCCGGACCCAGTGGGCACAGACCCGGGTCGGCGCCCTTGGGCAGCTGATCTCCCTGTCCGGTATGACTATGCGTAGCTCGGTTTGGTCAGCTCGACGAACGAACAGCACATCGTGTACATAGCGTCACCCTCCACAAAGCCAGCACCAGAACCCCAGGACGTCGCCAAAGCCAGGCTAAGCTAAGACGTCGTTTCTTATGGGGTTGTTGCTCGTTGAACCGTGCATGAAGGATCTGGTTGAGCGGTTGGCGCCGGGTGAGTTGTGGGTTCTGTTCCGGCGAGTGGTGCCGCCCACTGAAGTGAAGCGTCCGCAGGGCGGGGGCCGACGTCGGGCCGGTGACCGTGAGGTTCTGGCTGCGGTCATCTTCGTGGCCACCTCGGGTTGTACGTGGCGGCAGCTCCCGCCGGTTTTCGGCCCGGCCTGGCAGACCGTCTACCGGAGGTTCGCTCAGTGGAGCCGGGACCGGGTCTGGGCCCGGCTCCACCGCGTGGTCCTGGACGAACTCGGTGCCCGGGGCGAGCTGGACTGGTCGCGGTGCGCGATCGACTCTGTCAGCGTCCGGGCGGCAAAAGGGGGTTGCTGACGGGACCGAATCCGACCGACCGTGGCAAGTTGGGATCGAAGATCCACCTGGTCACCGACCGGAACGGACTGCCGCTGTCGCTGGGCATCTCCGGTGCCAACATGCACGACAGTCAGGGCCTGGAACCGCTCGTGCGCGGGATCCCGCCCATCCGGTCCCGCCGCGGACCCCGCCGCAGGCGACCGGCCAAGCTGCACGCGGACAAGGGCTACGACTACGACCACCTGCGTCGATGGCTCCGCAAACGCGACATCCGCCACCGGATCGCCCGCAAGGGCATCGAGTCCTCCACCCGGCTCGGCCGCCACCGCTGGGCCGTCGAGCGAACGGTGTCCTGGCTCACCGGCTGCCGACGCCTGCACCGTCGATATGAACGCAAGCCCGAGCACTTCCTAGCCTTCGTCGGCATAGCCGCAACCCTCATCTGCCACCGCCGACTCACCAAGTGAAACGACCTCTGAGGGTGTCGGAGGGCAGCGCGCCGAACCGCTCGCGATAGGAACGGGCGAACCTGCCGAGATTCGTGAAGCCCCACTCATACGCGATGTCGGACACCGTGCCGACTCCGGCCTGCAGATCCTCGTGCGCCCGATCGAGGCGGACACCGCGCAGATACTGCATCGGGCTCATTTGAAGGTTTTTCTGGAAGGCGTACTGCAGTCCACGGAGGCTGAGGCCGGCCTGTTCGGCGAGGTCGGAGAGCGTGAATTCCCGCTCCGGTGAGGCCTCGATGACGTCTATGACGCTGTTCAGGGCCCGTGGCAGAACGCTTTCCGTGGGATCAGCCCAGAGCGCGTCGCTGTAGGAGTGCCTCTGGGCCAGCAGTAACCCCGAGATGAGGCTGCGCTCCAGGGTCTCGATGTGCCTGGCCGCCGCCGGTGTACGGGCACAGCCGCTGTCGATGAAGGTGAGGAGGCCGGAGAGGAGGGAAACCCAGCCGCTGCCCGCGCCCTTGTTCAAGGGTAAGCCCAGACGGAAGTCGATGGGCCGCGGTACGGGGTGGCCGAGTAGACTCGCCAGCTCCCTCTCCACCTGATGCCGGTCGAACTTGATGCACAGCTGTGCGGCGTCGGCCTCCCAGCAAGGCAGGTACGTATGCCGGTGGGGGGAGAAGACCACGGCCGTCGACGGGGTGGCTGTCGCGCTCTGGGTCCCGCACTGCGAGGCGACGCGGCCCTGAAGCGGCACGTTGACGTGATAGCCGGTCAGGTCGCCCGGATCGACGCTGGCCGACGCCCCGAAACGCACGTATCCGATGGTGACGTAGGAAAGGCGGACCACGGCCAACCGGGGAGCGCGTAGGCAGGGGGCATGTTCCAGGGGCTCGACCCGGGCCGGATAGTAGTGACTGTTGAGGACGTCACGGAAGAGTCCGAAGTCCGGGTCAGTGATCTCGTTTGGCATGTGGTGCAGAGCGCTGCCGATGAGAGCGGGCCTCGGTCGGTCGACCGAGTCGAGGCGCGTCTGGACGGCGAATTCGGAATCCCAGTCCATCACCGACTCCTCTCGTTCTCGCCGGGCTCTCACACGGCGAGTCGCGACCGTAGCTCCACCACCTGTCCGACAACCCACGCTATCAGTGCGCCAAGTGTCCTGGTCGCTGCGCGAATCGACTCCCGGCATCGGGCATCGGCTCCTAACGTTCGAGCCACCTTGAACCGAACTGAGCAGGGAGCCGCTGTGACCGATATTTCAAATTCCCCCGTCAGCGTGGGATCCGTAGCCGCCCAGCACAACCCCCCCGTCGCGATCGACTCCGATCTGGTGCGCCGGGCGTCCGAGCTGGTGCCGCTCATCCGGGAGCGAGCCGAGCAGACGTCACAGGCTCGCCGTGTCGTCCCGGATGTGGTGAAGGCCCTGGAGGAGGCCGGGCTCTTCAAGCTGTTCGTGCCCAAGCGGTACGACGGTCACCAGGCGAACATGACCACGACCGTTCAGACGATCGCCGAGATCGCCCGCGGTGACGGCTCCACCGCGTGGGCCGTGTCGCTGCTGAACGTGTGCACATGGTTCGCCACTACCTTCTCCCAAGCGGCGCAAGACGATGTGTTCGGGGCCAATACCGACGCGAAGGTCTGCGGCATCTTCACCCCCGGCAGCAAAGCCGAACGCGTCGACGGCGGCTACCTCGTGAGCGGCCGCTGGCCGTATGCCTCCGGATCCTTCGCGGCCGACTGGGGCACCCTCGGCGTCGCCCTCGACATCCCGGAGGGCGAGGACCCGCGGGCTCTCGCGCTGATCCCGGCCGAGGCCTGGACGATCGAACCGACCTGGTTCGTGGCCGGCATGAAGGGCTCCGGCAGCGACACCATCGTGGTGGAGGACCACTTCGTCCCCGACCACCGCATCCAACGCTTCCTCGACATGCGGGAAGCCCGCTACCTCACCCCTCACACGGACGACCAGAACTCCCACATGGCGTTCATCGCCGTCGCTGCGCTCATCCTCGTCGCCCCACAGCTTGGCCTGGCCCGCCACGCCTTGGAGCGGACTCGCGCCAAGCTTCCCGACAAGCCGCTCACCTACACCACCTACCGGACCGCCCGGACGTCACCGACCCACCAGCTCGGAGTCGCCACCGCGGCAACCAAGTTCCACCAGGCCGAGCTGCTGATGCGGCAGGCCTGCCTGGACATCGACGCCGCCGCCGCCGCACGCACCCTACCGGCGATGGAAGTGCGCGGCCGGCTCCGCAACGACACGGGCATCATCGCCGAACTCGTCAAGGACGGCATCGACCTGCTGATGACCGCAAACGGCGCCGGCTCCTTCGCCGATGCCAACGCACTCAGCCGCATCTGGCAGGACGCCGAGATCGCAGGACGCCACGCCTACGTCAGCCCGGAAGCCGGCAAGGAGGCCTACGGCAAGCTCCTGCTCGGCGACGACGAACCCACGATGGACCTGTGACATGAACGCGAACACCATGAACGGGACCACGCTCGCGAACCCCACCGATGCCGCCCAGCTGCGCCACGTGCTCAGCCACGTACCCACCAGCGTCACCATCGTCACCGCCCTGTCCCGCGGGCTGCCCGTCGGCGTCACCGTGGGATCCTTCAGCTCCGTCTCGCTCGCCCCGCCCCTGGTGAACTTCTTCATCGACCGGTCGTCGACGACTTGGCCCAAGCTGAACGAGTCGAGCACTTTCACCGTGAACGTCCTCGGCATGGACCACGCCCACCTGTGCCAGTCCTTCTCCCGCCGCGGAGCGGACCGTTTCGAGGGTGTCGACTGGGAACCGTCCCCATCCGGCAATCCCGTGCTCGGCAAAGCAATCGCCGCCCTCGACTGCAGCCGGTACAAGATCGAGATCCTCGGCGACCACATTCAGGTGGTGGGCCTGGTCGAATCCATGCAGCTCCAGAACGCCGATCTGCCCCTTGTCATCTACCGCGGCAACTTCCTGCGGTTCGGGTGCGGTGCGGCGAGCAGCAAGTATGCGGGAGAGACATGATCTACGAACACGCACGAATCACCATCGACCCCTCGAATGCCGAGAAGTTCGAGAAGGCCATTCCGGCGGGCCGCGAGGCACTTCTGAGCGCCCCGGGATGCTGTGAGGTCTCCTTCCGGCGAAGCATCGACCGGCCCGGCGTCTTCTTCCTGAAGGTCGGCTGGGACAGCATCGCCGATCATCTGGAGGTCTTTCCCACGACACCGCAGGCAGCACGACTCGCGGACGCCATCGCGCACTTTTGGAGCCGGGAGTGATCCACTTCGACGGTGAGGAGATCTGAGACATGACTGCTCGGACGACCTCACTCGTTACACCGGACGCTCCCGTCGCGGCCTGCGACCGTCTACTGGAGGAGGTCCTCGGCTTTTTCGAGCACACCCCCGAACCACGAGCACGCCAGGTACTCCAGGCACTCGTGCGGCACTCCCACGCCTTCCTGCGCGAGGTACGTCCCACCCTGGACGAGTGGTCGTACGCCGTCGACTTAAGTCGGTCGTGGACCACGGCAAGCAGGTGGGCATCGATGTGGAGATCGTGGAGCGCAATCCGGCCGATACCGGGTTCGTCCCGCAGGCCAAGTGGTGGGTCGTGGAGCAGACGAACGGGATCTTGATGCTGTACCGGCGCCTGGTCCGCGACAACGAACACCGCCCGGCTTCTTCCGTCTCCCGGGTGTACTGGGCGATGAGCGATGTGATGGCCCGTCGTCTGACCGGCACCTCCACCCCCACCTGGCGCGGCGCATGAACGGCGGACAGACCCTCGGAGCGCTGCTGGCGAGGCTGGAGGAGCGCCAGGTGCAGATCGCCGCGCAGGCCGGGACCGCCCGCGCCAAGATCGCGGAACTGACCGCGCTGCTGGGCGAGCTCGACCGGCACGCCGAGCACCTGACGATCGACTCTGCTGCGCAATTCGTTGCGGGGGTGAGGTCAGGTCAGCGGTGATCGTCGGTGGGTCGCTTTCCTGTCGTGCGGCCGTGGAGGCGGTACGGATGTCGATGAGGCCGGTGGGGCTGCCGGAGATCCCGGAGCAGACGGTGGTGGTGGCTCGGGCGGCGTTCCCGAAGGGGAGTCTGGCGATACGGGTGCGTGACCGGCTTGCGGAGGTCTTCGTCGATGAGCCGTTCGGGGTGCGTGGGGCTCCGGGCCTGTCACCTGGGGTGTTGTCGCTGGTGACGGTGTTGCAGTTCGCCGAGGACCTGACCGATCGGCAGGCCGCGGTGATGGCGGTACGGGCCATCGACCGTGTGATGTGGGCCTGGTGGGGCAGTTGTGGACGCGGAGGCTGATCGGTGACCTGATCGCGAAGCTGTACCGGGTGCGGCTGACCGAACCGGGGGTGGGTAAGTACCTGAAGCGGTGGGGGCTTTCCTTCCAGCGTCCCGACAAGCGGGCCGTGGAACAGGACCCCGAAGCGGTGCGGCGCTGGCATGAGGAGACCTGGCCGGCGATCCGGACGAAGGCGAGGGCCGAGGGCGGCGAGGTCCTCTTCGCCGACCAGGTCGGCGTCCGTTCCGACCAGGTCACCGGCCGGACCTGGGGCGAGAAGGGGCGCACCCCGATCGTGCGGCGCACGGGCAACCAGTTCTGGGTGAACGCGGTGTCCGCGATCAGCACCAAGGGCACGGCGTTGATCAGGGCTTGAAGTTCGGGTGGCGGGGTGCGTTGCTCCAGGCTCGCCAGCAGCGTTGGAGGGTGGTCCAGGGGTCGAGCCAGGCCCGGACGGCGCGAATCGCCTGCGGCCAGCTTGCTGGCTGGGGCTGGTGGGGTTTGCATGGGCCCCCTCTCAGCCGGTTCGGCCGGTGTGGCAGCCGGCGGGGCCGCTGGGGCGACGATGGGTTCCGGGTCCGGAGGCTGAGTGAACCAGGTGTCCCAGCAGAA
>NZ_JBICXE010000095.1:0-13603 GCF_043200155.1 Streptomyces sp. NPDC048473 | reverse complement strand
TGGAAGCCTGAAGAACTCCCATTATCGCAGGTCACAAGGCACTTCCTCGTTTCACGAAGAGTCCCCACAGCCATCACATCGGCGGATCGAGGCTTCGACGGCCGGCGCTTCCCACCCAGCCACGCCTGGATGGTGCGGTCGGTGACGGTCAGACCTGCACCCCGGCCACCGCCGGCCTCGGGTACGGGCGTGCCCCGCTCGCAGCTGGTCGACGCGATCAACAGCTGCGAGCGGGAGTCATTTGGCGGGCCAGGACCTGCCCGGCCGGTCCCACGAGGAGCGCACGTATGGCGTGTAGTGGTCCCGCTCTTCCTCGTGATCGGGCTCCAGCGTGCAGCGCGCGTTAGTCTCGAGGTCCATGTCCCAGCAGCAGTGCGTGACGATGCAGCTCGACTCGTCCTTCATCAGCGGGCCTCCCGCCATGCCCGCGTGAGCCGGACCGCCGTGGGACAGGACGCCTTCACTCGGCACGATGCACATGCGAAGGTATGGCCGATGAGAACGAGGTAGGCCTCATCCCCGCGCTGGGAACGCCTGGCTTCCTTCAGTGACACATCGGCTCCTTCCAGCGGCGGATGACTTCGACATCGACGGGGGCCTCACCCATCGGCTTCCCGCTCTTCCGCCGCCCGACGATGCCGGCCGGTCGTCAACAGCCGAGAGACCGCCTGCGGGACGCAGAGCTCGCCGGGACTGTCCATCGGCACGCACCAGTACGAGCGGCCTCATACGGGTCGGTCGCCTTCGGTGTCAGCACACCGAGGAAGCAGCCGGACCCAAGACACTCCGCGTCCGGCACCAGCCTGGATTCCCACACGTCTTGTAGTGCGGCGCTCGCAGGTACGAGGACGTAGTACCGCCTCGACGTGACGTCCACGAACACCGGGCCGCCCATCAACGCCTCGGAGAGATAGGCGTCGACCTGGTGCAGGTCTTCCGTGCCGGCGGCAGCGTGCACCTCTTCGGCCGGAACGCGGATCGCGGAGAAGATGCCTCCGCATCGCAGGAGCGCGATCCCGGTCCCCTCCCACTCCCTGCGGGCCGCCTTCATGTCCGGGGCGGCCGCAAGGAGCCAGTGACTGACCGCCAGCTCCCGCTCACGGCGGGTGTGTACCAGGACCTCCGGGCCCTCGTGGAACGCCAACTCCACTGATGCGGTGAGCGGCGCAGCGCGCGTGATTGACACATGGTCAACCGGCTTAGCGCCCTCGGGATCTGCAACGGTGCCCATTGCTGAGAGCCTCCCCACTAGGCTCGTCTGGTGATGACTACCACGGTAGAAAGCCGTGCTCGGCGCATGAAGTGACCGCGAGTACAGGTGGGTTGCCGTCAGCGATGGGGAATGGGGCAGCCATGCAGTCGAGCCCGCCACAAACCCTGACCGGTGGTCAGGTTTCATCCAGACGCCCTCGCATGGGCGTCATCTCGGGCTACGTCTTCCGCGTGATACGAGAGCAGCAGGGGCGCACCCAGGAGGAGGCGGCCGAGCTTCTCAAGGTGTCCTCGGACACGATCGCCGGATGGGAGACCGGGCGACGCCCTCTCACCGCCGTGCCTACCGGACAGATGCTCGTGCACCGGAACCGGCTGATGCAGATGGGGACCGCGCCCACTCTCCTTCAGGCCCTCGAACGCGCGCTTGAGGCTGACGTCCTCCTCGCGAGCGCCTTGGACGAAGAGGTCCCCGTCGAGGAGAGCCCGCTCGGCGCATGGGTGATGCAACGCGACCTCGTCGAGGTGCTGGCCTGGCCCCTCAACGGCGCAGCGCCCCAGCCCGTGCGCGAGCTCCCCCAACCTCCCCGTCCCCGTCGCGGCCCTGCACCCCCCGGGCCGGAGCTCCCGTCAACCGACCGGACCCGGTTCTTCCAGCAGATGCGGCGCACCGCTGAGCACGCCCGTAGCGACGGACAGTTCCTCCTTCGTCGGCAGGCCCTCTACCTCTCCGGGTACGACGACCAGGCCGACACGTCGGAGTGGCTCGCCTATCAGCAACGCACCGAGAGGCCCCAGGACTGGCTCACTCGCTGGCTCAACGGCCGGTCCGTGGCGGCCGTTGCCGCCAGGCAGGGCGACCGCGACCGCATGAGCTACTTCATCGACAGGGACCTCACAGGTGATGATGCAGGCGAGGCCGCGAACCTCAATTACTGGGCCTACTGGCTCGGTGAGACACCGCACCTCGAGCTGTCCGATGAGTTCATTGCAGTCCGCACGCCCGGGCCATGGTCCGGCGAGAAGCTCCTCACACATCTGTCTCTGGGGCTCGCGCTTCATCATGGCTACGTCGACTTGAACATCCACACCATGTGGTCTCTCCTTCAGATCCGTCCCAACCTGCTGCGGTCCGGTGCGGCAGCCCGCGCCCTACGCGACCGCCTCGCCGTGATGTTGGATAGCCGGGAGCTTTCGGCGCGCGCTCGCCGGGAGCTGGAGAGCATCCAGTACGCGATCCGCCTCGCCGAGGCGTGAGAGGAGTCCGAGGTGGCAGACGACCTATCCGCGGTGGCGAGATTCCTGTACGAGGCCGGGACACTGAAGCAGACCAAGCGCACCGGGTGGTGGATGGCTGGCGTTCGCGACCCCGAGTCGGTCGCAGAGCACTCCTGGCGCACCGCCCTCATCGCGTCGGTCATCGCGAAGCTCGAAGGGGCCGACCCGGCCAAGGCCGCGCTCCTCGCGGTGTGGCACGACTCGCAGGAGACACGCACCGGTGACGTGAACTACCTGGGCAAGAAGTACGCCCAGAGCGCCGACCCTGAAGCGGTCACGGCCGACCAGGTCGCCGGCATGCCCGAGGTACTGGCGTCCGCCGTCCGGGAGGTCATCGCCGAGTACGAGGCGAAGGAATCCCCAGAGGCGGTCTGCGCCCGGGACGCCGACAAACTGGAATGCATGATCCAAGGGATCGAGTACAAGGCGCAGGGCTACGAGAGCGCCCAGCGATGGATCGACAACAGCCGCGGGCGCCTCACCACGAAAACCGCGAACGAGCTCGCCGACGCAGTCCTGGAAAGCGGATCTCTGGACTGGCTGCGCACCGCGCTGGGCGAGAAGCAAAGCTGACCGCTGATCGCCGGTGGTCCCGTCTCGCTGAACGAGGAGGGGCCTACTGCATCGTGGGAGCGAGACGAAGAGGTCCCCGTCGAGGAGAGCCCGCTCGGCGCATGGGTGATGCAACGCGACCTCGTCGAGGTGCTGGCCTGGCCCCTCAACGGCGCAGCGCCCCAGCCCGTGCGCGAGCTCCCCCAACCTCCCCGTCCCCGTCGCGGCCCTGCACCCCCCGGGCCGGAGATCCCGTCAACCGACCGGACCCGGTTCTTCCAGCAGATGCGGCGCACCGCTGAGCACGCCCGTAGCGACGGACAGTTGAGCCGGTTGCGGCGGATGGTCGGCTGGATTCTGGAGGACGCTCACGGCGTGGAGGTGACGACGTTCAACTGGTTGGTGCACGCGCGTCCGATGCTGACCCAGCGGGAGGCCGCCGCCGGGAGGCCGGCGATCTGCCCAGCGCGGTCCAGGATCCGCAGCGCGGGCGGCTGATCCCGGTCGACGACCTCCTCGTCGCCGGTCTACTGCTGCACGCACCGGCTCCTCCGGACGCCCCGGCCACACCGGCCGGGGACGTCGAGGACGGCCAGGAGCACGAGGACATCGCCGCGCTGCGCGCCGAGCTGGAGTGCGTGCGCGGTACGTACGCCCTGGCGCTGGCGGATGAGCGGTACGGGCGGGAGCTGGCGGAGGCGGCGCAGTTGAAGGCGCGGCTGTCAGAGCGTGGCGCGTACATCGAGGACCTGCGACGGACGGTGGCCCCTTTGATGCCCGCCCCGGAGCGGACGGAGTCGGCGGGGCCGACCGTTCCGGCGCAGGGGACTCCCGGCACGGTGTCGTCGGTGCCGGCGGGTGAGGAACAGCCGCGGAGGCGGTGGTGGGGCGGTCCGCGCTGACGGTGCCGCTGTACCGAGTTGAGGGTGGACACACGTGCGGCCCGGCCGTTCGGCCGGGCCACACGTTCGTCGTCCTCTGCTCCGCAGTCGTCTGTGGGCGAGAAGTTGGTGGGGGTTCCGCTGCAACGGAAGGTACCCCTGGTTGTCCCTGGTGCGTCCACAGCAATTGATGGGTCGTCGCCCGGGTGCCAAGCGCGGCGCAGGCCGTGCTGGTCAACGGGTACGAGTGTGCCGGGCTGCGACCTCTTCGCGCAACTATGGCTTGCAACCGATTACGCCGGGTGAAAAACTCTCCACTCTGACGCGTAAATAGCAGCAGGTCAGGGTGGGTGTGGGCATGGCTGGGTGCCCGGTGGTCGCGGAGGCCGCCGGGTGTCCGGGGTTGTCGATCAGACGGCGTCCTCCCTCGGGTTGAGGGTGACGGTGTAGCCGAGCTGGTTGAGTTGGGTGATGGCCCGGCGGGTGGCGCGTTCGGGGTCGCGTTGGGTGAAGTAGGTGCCGCCGAGTTCCTGGTAGGCGACGTTGTCAGTGAGCATGTGCCAGATCGCGGTGATGATCGAGTGCTCGATGGCGACGAGTGCTCTGAGCGGGCCGCGGCGTGCGGCGAGCCGCTTGTAGCGGGCGGCGAGGTAAGTGTCCTTGGTTCTGGCCGCGCCGAATGCCGCGATTCCGAGGGCGCCTTTGAGGTAGGGGTTGCCGGGCCGGACCTTGGTGTTCTTGGTGCGGCCGGCGGACTCGTGGTGGCCGGGGCAGACCCCGGCCCCAGGACGCGAGGTGCTTGGCGGTGGCGAACCGCGTCATGTCCCCGCCGGTCTCCGCGATGATCACTTCGGCTGTGGCCTGGTTGATGCCGGGGATGGTGTCGAGCAGGTCGAGGGCGTCACGAAAGGGTGCCATCGCCTCTTCGATCCGACCGGTGAGCTGGTCGATCATCGTTGTGAGCTGGTCGTACTGGTCCAGGTGAAGGCGGGTCAGGAACGCATGGTGTTCGCGGAAGCGTCCGGTCAGGGCCTCGGTAAGTTCGGGGATCTTGTTGCGGAGCTTGCGTTTGGCCAGGTCCGCGAGGATGTGCGGGTCGGCTTCGCCGCGGATGAGGGCTTCGAGCATGGCCCGTCCAGAGACGCCCATGATGTCGGAGGCGACCGCGGAGAGTTTGATGCCGGTGTCCTCAAGCAACTTCTCCACCCGCTGGACCACACGGCCGCGTTCACGGGTGGCGGTGGTTCGGGCGCGGGTCAGGTCCCGCAGTTCGCGCACCGGCTCGGGCGGCACGAAGGAGGGCCTGACCAGGCCGTGGGCTCCGAGCTGGGCCAGCCAGGCCGCGTCCGAGACGTCCGTCTTGCGGCCGGGTAGATTCTTGACCTGCCGCGCGTTGACCAGGATCACGTTCAGGCCCTCGGCCAGCACGTAGTAGAAGGGCTTCCAGTAGTCCGAGGTCGCCTCGATCACCACCAGGGTGACCTCGGCGGAGAGCAGGTGGTCCCGCAGGTCGAGGACCGCGTTCGTGGTCGATCCCCACGTTGTGGTCTCGGTCGTGAAGGAACCCCGCCGCTTCGTATTCGGGGTTCGGACACACACCTTGGCGTCCTTCTTGCTGATGTCGAGGCCGGCGCAGCGTTCGTGCAGTACGTCCACGGCCTTGCTCCCTCCCTGGTCCTCCCGGACTGACCGTCGTATGCCGTTCCGGGAGGGCCAGGGTGAATCAGGAATTCTGACGCACGTGCTTCGCAGCAACACTCCACGGTTCCCGTGGATGGCCCCCAGCACCACGCTGACCTGCGAGCTCACTGGCATCACAGAGGCATCGGTTTCGGCCGGAACGAACTCCTCCAGCGTCCCGGACGGCAATCAGCCCTCGTAAGGGCAGACAGAAGTACCTTCGGCGCGCGCCACGGGATTTACCACGCCCCCGGCGCGCACCGAAGGTGCGCTGGATCGCTGACCTGCGGAAACGCCTCTCTGCACGTCGTCAGGTTCGCGGGTTATTCGCGACATCTGCGCGACATTTTATGAATAACTGAAAGAAGCGGAGCCCGGTCAGTTATTTGTGCGCTGTCGGCAAGTTCGGGAATCCTCCGACACCTTCAGGCTGGGGCATCTGACCTGCGGAAACTCTCGTATCTCCGCGCCAGAACCTAGATTTTCCCGGCGAATTAGCGCAATCCTGTTATCCGCGCAGCGTGTGCGGTGTTTCGCCCCGTCAGGCCCTTGACAGATGTGCTCTTACGCGGGAACCGGGCCACTTCTTTGCCCGTTCACGTCAGTAACGTTCTGACCCGCCCTACTTTCCGGCTGCAACCGGACCTGGGGCGCTGTCCACAGCAACTGTCGTCGAACCCGGGAGTTTTCGCTTGTCCCTGATCCTTCCTGAGAACATCTCTGCCCAGCCCGAGCCGTCGCAGCCGGGCAACCAGCCCGAGCCCTCGCGCCCGGCTTCCCGTCTGTCCTGGCCCGATCTGACCCTGCTGACGGTCGTCCTGGGCTCGCTGGTCGCCCTCCTCGCATGCGGGGTAGGGCTGCAGGAATCCATCACCATCGTGGGTGTCGCCGGACTCATCAGCGCCGAGCTGCGCCGCCGCATCACTTCCTGACTGCCTCCCGGCCCGGGGCCACAGCGCCCCGGGCCGCGGGCTCTCGGAAGGAGATGAGATGGCCCGCCCCATGAACCCCCTGCCCGACACTGGCCTGCGAGACCGCAAGCTGGTGGACTTCGCCCATGGTCTGCGTTATCTGCGCGAGAAGGCCGGCAACCCGTCCCTGGCCACGATGTCGCAACGCTCCGGAGTCTGTATCGCCTTGCTCTCGGGCGCACACGGCGGCCACAAACCGCCCACCTGGCGCACCGTGGAGGGCTACGTCCGCGCCTGCGGCGCGGACAGCGCCAACTGGCAGGCCAAGTGGCAAAAACTCCAGCTCGCCCAGCGCACCGCCCATGCTCGCAGCAACCACGCCTCCATCATGAGGAACTGGGCCAGCCTGCGGCGGATCACCCCACCGCAGTGGCCGATGGACGAGGCCGAACCGGCCGAGATCCTGGACCAGGTGCGCCACTTCCGAGGCCTGAGCCTGCGGGACATGGCACGTCACAGCGTCGGCTTCTCCCACCACACCTACGGGACCGTGCTGCGCGGCGACCGTCCCGTGACCGCCGACATCCTGCTCGCCATCCTGCACTCCTGCGCTGTGGGTCCCGGCGAGGTCCGGCGCTGGCTGCAAGTACTGGCCCGCGTTCGGCCGGCCGAAGAACTGCGCGTCCGGTCGCTGCTGTCGAAAATGCCGGCACCCCGGGTACCCGCCCGGCACCGGCCGGCCGGCAGGTACGGGGGCGGCGGCCGCATGTCCAACGAGGGCGGCGGCCGCAAGTCTTGAGCAACTGCACCCCTCACCGGCCGGAACACGGCGGAGGGCGGCACCCGGTGCGGGTGCCGCCCTCCGCCGCGCGGTCTGCTGGCGGGTCAGAACCGGTACTCCTCCTCGGTGCCCCGGTACCCGCCACTGATGAGGGTCAGGGCCTCCTGCCGCAGTTCTCCGGCCGTGGTGCGGCTCGCAGCTCTCTGTACCCCACCTTGAACGAGCTATCCGACCGCGTCGGGCACCGCAGATGACCTCGCCCCCGCCGCGACCGCTTCCCGCTCATGCCTCTTCCAAGGACGTTTCACGCGGCAGGGCCCGGATCCGCTGTGGATCCGGGCCCTTCTTCAGCAGTAGCGGGGACAGGATTTGAACCTGCGACCTCTGGGTTATGAGCCCAGCGAGCTACCGAGCTGCTCCACCCCGCGTCGGTGATCCCCACCGTACGCCATCACAGAGCGCACTCGGCACCACCTCCTGCCGAGGGGCTTCTATGCGGCGAAGCCGACGCTGGTGCAGTACTCGTAGGCCCCCCACTGACTGCCCAGGTCCGGGAGCACATCGGTGGTCCACGTCTCGTCCAGGCCCTGGTGGTCGCCGGCCGCCCAGGCGCCGACGATCCTGTCCCAGCGGCGTACGTTCACCGTCCGGTACTCCACCACCCGCTGCAACGGCCTGGCCACCTGCGACTGGTTGAGAGGGTGGATCTCCACCCGCGTACCGCGCCCGTCACGGTTGAGGCGGCCCAGGAGATGACGGGCGACATTGCGGCGGCGCACTGCCCGGTACGCGGCGTCGATGCGTTCCAGGCTGCCCTTCGACGGCCGGCGCTTGCCCTCCAGCCACGCCTTGAGCGTGCGGTCGGTCACCGTCAGGCCGGCTTCCCTGGCCGCGGTACGGCTGTGGTCCGTCTTCGTCAGGTAGTGCAGGCGTGCCATCAGACCGCGCTTCGCAGTGACCGGGGTGGCGATGCCACCCGCGAGTTCATCGAGCTTGCGCGCAACGGCGTCACTGCCCTTGATACCGCGGGCGCCGAACCTCCCGAAATCGACGTTCCTCTCCGGCATCTACTCCCCCTCCCCGATCGTGTCGCCGGTGTCGCCGCCGACGGTGTAGGCGTCCTTGACCTTGACCTCGGTGACACCACGGCCTTCGGGAAAGACACAATGCCAGTCACCGATGACATGGAACTCATCGGTACCCATCACACGCACCACCGCCAGGCCCGCATCGTGGGCTTTGAGGGCCTTCATCCAGAGGTTGGAGAACGCGCCGTGGCACTGACTCCGATGAGCGGTGCCCTCCGTCCACAGGAGCAGCCTGTCCACCTGCGCCGGCCCGGGCCCAAGCAACTCACGGCCACGGCAAGGCCGCTGACACCGGGCACCACCCTGAACTCCGCGGGATCCTACGGGGTGCCTTCGCGCGGCCACCACTTCCCTCACGCGGGACCGGCGCGCAACGACGACGACGGGGTGGGGACGCGCCGATCTTCCTTCCTGTTTTCGGTCACGACCAGCGGCTTTGCCATGTCTCGACGGCAACGACGTTTCCGTCTCCACAGCGCGTTGCTGGCCGCTGGCCGGGGTCAGCCTGCTTGTCGCCCGCGTACCCCGCCTGGAGAGGGCGCTGCAGAAGGCCCCCGTACGGGTGGAGAGACCGGCGCCCGGCACGCACCGGAGAGTGGAACCGGCCGATTCTCCGGGCAACAAAAGGCCCACAGCTTGCTTTCCTCGCGCTGACCGACGAGAAAGGCAGCGGCGCGAGTACCTCCGCCGCGGAGCCGGACCGTTCCTCGAAATCACCACTGCCCGTCCCAACCGGCTCTGCGCGAAGCTCCGGGATGCCGGATACGGCGTGATCGGGGTGATGGGTGCCCTCGGCTCCTGCGGCCAAGTCATAGCGTCAATCGTTCGCGCGGGCGCCGTTATGACAATGGACGCGGCGTCTCGAATGATGAACAGGCGGTGGTCATTTCCATGATGCTCAAGTTACGTTGCGGCCAAGTGGATGCGGGCCCAGGGGTATGTCACGGGCGCGCTGCTCGCCGGGGTCGGACACGTCCGCAACGCCGAGCGCGGCGGACTTCGGGCTGGAGCAGTGGACCGTGCTGCACTGCACGGCCTGGGCGTGAATGCCGCCCAGATCGCGGCGGAGCTGGGCCGACCGTACCGCCGGGTCGCTCGCCTGCTCGCCGAGCTCCGCGAACTCCTGGGCGGCCGCACCACCGCCCACCTCGTCTACCTGGCGTCCCCCTCTGCTGGGACAGCCCCGACCCCACTCGATCTCATGACCACACCTCACCAGCCCGCACCCGCACCCGCACCCACCGAGGCGGGCCCTCTGCTGCACGAGGGCCTGTCCGCGGCCCTAGGTGACCTGACCGGGTCACGCCGCTCAGCCACGCTCCGTTCACCGGCCGAGGTGAGCGCCGAGTCCGCACGAATCCTCGCCATCGTGGAGCCGTGGATACCGCTCGCCCGTGAAAGGGCCACCGAGGCAGCCGGATCTCCCTCCGACAGCGCCCGGTGGGCCGATCTGCTGTCCACCCTCCAGGGCCCCGTAGCCCGTGCAGCCGCCGCCGGGAACTCGGCCGCCGCCACAGAACTCGCCCGAGAATCCCGACAGTTACTGAAGGCTCTGCGGGTGACCCTGCCGCCGCGGATCCCCGTTCCCCAGATCGCCTCAGCGCTGCGCCGCCAGCTGCTGGCCCAGTCGTACCCCCCGTACGCCCTGTTGTCCGCGCAGCGTCTCGCCGAGGCGGGCGGGTACCCGCTCGGAGATGTGACGATGGCGCTGACCGACCTGGCGGTGGAGGGCACGACACAGCGAGTCGGAAAGAACTGGCGCATCGCACGCGGGCTTTCCGAGGACCTTGACCACTCGGCGGGCATGGTCGCAGGATTCCTGCGTGCGCTGATCACCGAGGGTGCTTTCCCAATCGGATCTCAGCTGCCGACGCGCACCGAGCTCGCACGCAGGCTGGCCGTCAGCCGCTCCACCGTGTCAGCGGCGCTGGAAGAACTCGGCACGGCCGGCCTGATGCACAACAACTTCCGGCGCCCGGTCGTCGCCCTGGCGGCGACCGGGCTGCGCCAGTACCCCTATCCCGCTCCGGGCAGCCCCGGCGTCAGCACGCTGCCTCAGCACACCGGTCCGGTCGGCGCCCGGCTCCAGCAGGAGTGCTACGAAGCGCGGGACCGGGCCCGCCATCACTGGGCGCGGGTGATCGACTGGCCACGTGGCCAGCTGGAGGCCGTGAGCGAACGTCAAGCGGGGGTGGTGCGTCACTACGCCCTCCTCGCCGGCCACCACATCCAGTCCCGGCCGCTGGAGGAGCAGCGGGACGTCCAGGCGCTGATCGCCTATGCCCTGGCCTGCGCAACCATTGCGCAGCCGACGCCGCTCAGCCAGCGGCTGTGGCGTCTGGCCGTGCTGTGCACCGCCATCACCGATCTCCAAGACACCCTCGCCCGCGAAGGGGAGATCCCCTCATGACCAAGCCCGTCACGCCCGGGCCGGCCACGCTCCTTGTGCGCGACCACATCGCCCGGTCCCTGAGGCCGGGAGCGACTCTCCCCAGCGCCCGATCCCTGGCCCACGGCACCGGCCTGAGCGACGGCGAGGTGAAGACGGCGCTGCATCAACTCAATGATCTGGGCATCATCTGCTACCAGGCCCGGGAGCGGGACGGCAGGCGTGTCCTGTCCCCGGGCCAGCCTCACCCGCACGACACGGAAGTGATCGCCACCATTCGGGAGCGGATCCGGAACATGGTCTACCGGCCCGGAGAGGCCCTGCCGGTCGGACTCCTCGCACACCAAGATAGACTGACTGCCCATCAGGTCATCTACCGTGCATGCCGCCAGCTCATCGACGAGGGCCTCGTCCACCACGACGACCAGGGACCCCACGGGCGGGGCGTCTACGTCGCGCACCGCCCGAAATCCCCGGCGCCCCCGGCCTGTGCCCCACCAAGCACCCCCGATCCCTCCGCCCCGTGAACCCGCCTCGCACCGTGCCCAGAGTCCGAACCGGCCTGCCGGAGGCTCCCGGTGAGCCGGCACCGCCCCTACACCACAGGTCCGGACCCCCGATCCGGCAGAGACGACGCATCCATGGCTATGACACACCCTGCGGTACGTGTGGCGGGCGGGTACCTCCGCGACGCGCGCGAGCGCCGCTACGTCCTGCCCGAGCAGGCCGCTGCCCTTCTGGCCGTGAGCGAGGAGACGGTCCTGGCCATGGAGGCGGGCCGCACCGGCATCACGTCCGAGGACATATCCCGCCTGTCTCACCTCTACCGCTGCCCCGAGGACGCGCAGGCGCTGCGCAAACTGGCTCACACGCTCATCGCACCGGCGGCAGATATCCGGCACGACGCGGTCGCGGCGGGGGCGGTCCGGGATGCGGCCGCCGGGCATCACCGCCGGCTGGCCGGATGCGCCCGCCAGGCGCGAGAGGTGCGGTGGCTCTCGACCACCCTGATTCCACCGCCATTGCAGACCTCCGCGTACGCCAGCGCGATCGGATGCCCGTCGTTCGCCCTTCCTGGCGCGCCCCTGCCCTCCCCGGGCCACACGGTCTATGTCCTGGCCGAGCGCATCCTCCACACGCAGCACGTCGCCCCCGAGGTGATGGCGCAGCAGCTGCGGTACCTCCTCGACCTGGAGGGTGGTGAGGTGCGTGTGGTGCCCGGCCGGATCGCAGCGCCAGAAGGCCATCTGGTCGAGCTGAGGATGGCTGCCGGATCGGCCTTCGCCCGGCCGGAGCACGACGGTGTCGTCTACCTGCCGCAGGACGGGCGTCTGTCCGTCCTCGTGTCCGGCGCGTGGGATCTCACCACACCCGCGGCCACGCGTGAGTTGCTGCTGTACGCCGCGCAGGAACAGCTCGGCCGGGCCTACGTGCACGCCGGGGCCGCCTGATGTCCGAACCGTTCCGATGACGTTGCGGCTCACCGCCGGGATCGCGGCGCCGCTGTCCATAGTTCTCGCCGCGTCCATCCGCCGCCGACCCGCGCTTCCCCCGGCCCTGCCCGGGGCCAGGATTCCCTGCCCGTCGCCGCCCCACTCCGGCGAAGACCTCTCCCTGCACCTGGTGTGGCCACCCGCTGGAGCCTGAGGTTCGAAATCGACACATGCCATTTCACCGGACGCTTTGGGAAAAGCCCTTAGTGCGTTGTGGCAAACCGGATCTCGTTCGAGGTGTGCGGCGCGGATGGCTATCTGGACAGAGTTACGGGTGCGGCCGCGGGCATGAAAGAACGGGCCCCTTGGTAGTGACGCGGTTACGACACCCAGCACGACCAAGGAAGCCCGTTGTCCGACCAGTTGAGCAGTATCTCTGTGGCCGCGTCCACCGCGGTCACCCCTGGGTGTGACTGCTACGTGCACCGGTTCGGTTCGATCGTTCCGGGGCGGTGGGCGCGGTGCTATCCGAGTGACATGACGGATGCGGAGTGGGCCGAGGTCCGCTCCGCGATGCCGGTGCCGGCCTGGCTCCTCAGGCAGGGTGGGCGCCCCGAGGCGTACTGCCACCGCGAGATGCTCGACGCGGTGCGCTACCTCGTCGACAACGGCGTCAAGTGGATGGCCCTACCGGTCGACTTTCCGTACTGGCGGGCCGTCTACGACTTCTTCCGCCGCTGGCGGACCTACGACTACGTGCGTGAGCTGCACGAACGCCTGCGTCGCACGGCCAGGGAACGCAAGGGCCGAAACACCGAGCCCAGTGCCGGGATCATCGACAGTCAGTCGGTGGACGCCTCCGAAACCGTCAGCGAGGACAGTCGCGGATACGACGGCGGGAAATCACGTGACGGGCGTAAGCGCCACATCCTGACCGACACCGAGGGCCTGCTCCTTGAGGTGACCGTGACCACGGCCGATGTTCACGACTCAAAGGCCGCCCCCGCGCTGCTGGAGACGTTCATGACCGATCCGGGTCGGCTGCTGAAAATGGTGTGGGTCGACAGCGCCTACCAGGGCCCGGCCCTGGCGAAGGCGTTCGCCCGCCACGGGGTCCGGATCGAGGTCGTGCGCCGATCCGACGGACAACGCGGATTTGTCGTACTGGCCCGCAGGTGGGTGGTGGAAAGAACGCTGAGCTGGCTCTCGCGATCACGCCGCCTCAACCGCGACCACGAACGCCGGGCCGATCACCACACCCAGATGGTGTGGTGGGCCGCCATGATCAGGCTGTCCCGGCGCTTGGCCGGAGACGCCCCGCGCTGGCCGGAGAAGCGTCCCGACCGACTGCCCCGGGCGCGGGCATGAACCGTCCGTTCTTCTCCCGCAGCAGCCAGC
>NZ_JBICXE010000094.1:0-13967 GCF_043200155.1 Streptomyces sp. NPDC048473 | reverse complement strand
CCCTGCGCTGCTAATCGAACAGTCAGCAAAGCTACACAGGCACTGCGGCCGCCCACTTGACGGCTTGGGACCGTGAGGCGTCTGATGCGGCACTAGGCTCCCTGCCTGCATTTTTGCAGGTCAAGTGCTGTTTTCCCACCCTACAACGAGTCGCATGTCCGGGCAGCATTCCCCAGGTTTTTCAGGACTCGTGCTGACCACTTGCCGACTTCTCTGACGCATCGTCAGTCCTTGTCGGACAGGCTCGCCGACCCAACCACTCCCCTGCTGCGACGACGATGCCAGCCTACGCAACGCCCCTCGGAGGCTGTCCGTGATCACCGTCACCAGGACATCTGGTGGTGCCCCACTCAGGGCCACGGAGTCTCGCAGGCTCATGGACGGAGAAATACCCTGGCCCCGCCGTTTCGCTTCGGGACGGCTGACTCTTGGACAGAAACACGAAAATACCTTCCTGACCTGGGACGATGAACCTTACTGAGGGGTTCGACCAGTCCAAGTGGAAGGCACTTTCTGCGTGCGGGGTATCGGTTCGCGTCCCCGGGTTCATGTCATCGCCGACAGCTCGGGGGATCGGGCATGCCAGAGCGCGGCTGCCGGCGGATCTCGCCGAGGCAACCGGGCTGCGGGCGGCGTACTCGGCCGGCCCTCGGTCGCTTCGGCCACGCGGGACCGGTCATGACCCGGGTCGGATCGCCGGCGATCTCGCGGTGATGCTTGCCGATGGCGGCGAGACTCTCTCGCGGACCTGGCCGTACTGCGGGACCAGGGCGAGGTGTTCGGCCCGGTGGCGTCCACGCCCGCGGCCCGGCGACCGCCGGCCGCCGTCGACGGGACCGTACTCGCACGTCTGCGGGCGGCCCGCGCTTCGGCTCGGAAGGTCGCCTGGCTGCAAGCCGCCGAGCAACGCGAGGGCATACCGCTGGTGAGGGCCGGCGGCCGTGAACTGCCCGGCCCGGTCCGAGAACGGCACGTCCTCGCGGCGGGGCCGCCGTTCAGCGTAGGTGACAGGACTGTCCTCACCTGCAGGCCCGGCACTGATTTCGGATCAGCACCAGCCGGCCGGAACGGCCGGCGAAATCATGTGTCGGTATGTTCTTGACACCGAGACCATAAGGACGCGAGGTGAGGGGATGAAATTCGTTCTGGTCCACGGTGGCTGGCAGGGCGGCTGGACTTGGGACGAGCTGTCGTCCGTGCTCGGCTCCCGCGGCCATGAAGTCTTCGCACCGACACTACGAGGGCTTGAAGAACACAATGCCGACCGGGCCGGGCTGGCCCTTACCGACATGGCAAACGGACTCGTGCGCGACATCGAAGAACGGGACCTGCGCGATTTCGTCCTGGTCGGCCACAGCGGTGGCGGGCCAGTCGCCCAGTACATCGCCGACCGGCTCCCCGAACGGGTGCGCCGAACCGTCTTCATCAGCGCCTGGGTGCTCAGGGACGGCGAATCCATCAACGACGTCAGGCCGGCGCAGTCGGTCGAAGAAGCACGCGCCCAGGCCGAGAGGAGCGGGGACTGCACGGTACCGATGGACCCCGATACCTGGGCATCGAGGTTCATGCAGGACGCCACTCCGGAACGGCTCGCAACCGCCACCGCCCGACTCGTACCCAGCCCGTTCGGATGGTTCGACCAGCGAATCGATCTGCCGCGGTTCTTCGATCTGCAACTGCCCGCGAGTTACATCTTCCTGCGTCAGGACCTGTCCGCGCCGAAGGAACACTACGAGATGGCCGCGGCGCGACTGAACAACCCGCTGGTGACGGAGTGCGACGGCAGCCACCAGGCCATGCAGACCCGGCCGAACGCGGTCGCCGATGCGCTGCTGTCCGTCATTCCAGAACACTCTGACGGCATCGCCAAGGAGTCGGCCTGATCCCTGGATCCGCAGAAATGGTCCGGCAAGATGTTCACCGGAGCATGGCGTGACCCTGCTGACGGTGTCACCACTGTGGCCGGACCCGCCGCCGACAACGAACTCGGTGCGGCTTCCGCCAGCTACCTGGAACGGCCGATGACCGGGGCCGGTGAAGCGCACATGCCTGAGCCCGCCGCAGGGCGACGGGAAGGGATCCTCTCATGACGCAGGCCGGCGCACCTGTCCCGCGTAAGCACCCGCGTTCGGTCCGCTTGATCTGCGGCGTACCTCAGAGGGAGCACACTTGGTCGTTGTGAGGGGCTTTGAACCCGTTGTCGCCTTCCAGGAGGTTGATCAGCATGCTCACCAGCATCCTCGGCGCGCGCCTGCGCTGGCACCTGGCCGACGGGTGGGTGTTCGACCCTGTCATCGTCGGGCCCGACATCATCGAGTACACCCTGAAAGAGGGCCCACATGCCGGACGGCACGCCATCCAGCACACCTACTACCAGCGGGTCGCTCCGGGAATCGAGACCACGGCGTGGTACGAGGAGAGCGGGGCGATCTGCCATTTCACGTGGTACTTGGAGGCGCAGACGACGCACCGTTTCGCGGCTGTCCCCGCCTGGCTGGCCGACGACTTCACCGCCTATCGGGGTGACAACCAGGACCCGGCGTTCATCGAGAAGATGAGGACGCTGATGGCGCAGAACCAGGACTGGCCCCGGCACATCATGAATGACGACGGCTACTTCGAGGTGCTCTAGCCAGACCGTGTCCTACGTGGTGAGTTGGGTGAATCGCTCATAGCAGTGAGGGCGGTTGCAAGACCGGGAACCGCCAGCCGGTGGAACGCTTCGCAGCGGGGTGGGACGCGGCGGTCCTGACGTCCTCACCCACTTCAGGTGAACGCGGCCGCGTAACCGGCACGCGGAGTGCGGCCCCCGCCGTGCCGTGGTCCACTGAAAGAGCGGGCGTGATGACTGCCGAGCACCGCCGTGGAACGAACGAGGTCATCCTCAGGGGCGGAAAGGGAGCCCTCATGAAGGTCGTCGTGGATCTCACGCGGTGCCAGGGATACGCACAGTGCGCCTTCGCCGCGCCGGATGTGTTCGCCGTGCGGGGGGGACGAGGCACTGCTGTACGACCCCGATCCGGATGACGCGCAGCGGGAGAAGGTCGCGCGGGCTACGGCGGCCTGCCCGGTCCAGGCCATGCACCTCGACCGTGACGACGTACGCCCGGCGCAGGTGAGCGCGCCAGGCCCTGAGGAGGCGTTCAGGCGCACCGGGCGGATCGTCGTTGTCGGGGCGTCCCTGGCTGGGCTGCGGGCCGGTCCGGTGCTGCGCCGGGATGGCTTCACCGGCTCGCTGACGGTGATCGGGGATGAACTCCACCCCCCTTACGACCGGCCGCCGCTGTCCAAACAGGTCCTCATGGGCCAGGTTCCGGCGGGTCGGACCTCACTGCCCCGCCGTGACGATTTCGACGCGCACTGGTGGCTGGAAGTCACGGCCACGGGGCTTGAGCTGAACAGGAAGCAGGTGCTCCTGGCCGACGGCGAGAAGGCGTGGGGTTCGACCGGTTGCTCATCGCCACCGGGGTGCGGGCCCGCCCGTGGCCGAACGAGGCAGAGGCCGGGCTCGAGGGGTTGTTCTCGCTGCGTACCCCTGACGACGCGGACGGGCTGCGCCAACGGCTGGCTGCCGCCCCCGGCCGGGTGCTGGTCATCGGTGGGTTCATCGGCTGTGAGGTCGCCTCCGCGTGCCGCGAGCTGGATGTGCCCGTGACAGGGACGTCGCGGCGCGGATGCAGCGCGACCACGGGTCGACCTGCGGTGCGGCGTGCAGGTGGAAGCGATGGGAGCGGGTGGCTGCGGCGAGCGTGGCTGTCCGACGGCAGCACCTTGGACGTCGATGTGGCAGTTGCCGCGCCCGGCAGCTTCCGCAACGTCGCCTTCAACCAGTCCAAGTGGCTGAAGTTCTACGAGGAGTTGATCAACCAGGCGGCGTCGTTCCCGCCCTCCTTCCGCACTGTCGACCAGCCCGCTGACGGGAGCCCAGTCGCGGCCGAGGTCCCGGACCGGCCCACTCATCACGCCACCGTCGTGGTGACCGGTCACGGGCCCGGCGAGCGGCGGGCCACCTTGGTCCGCAGAACGTACCTGTGATCCTGCCCGGAGCCACCACACGTCCAGATCCCCGAGTTGCGGGAGGTGCCCACCATGTCGCAGACCAGCATCTGGCAGCAGATCCTCGACTATTCCCACCGCGCCGATCCGTACCCGCTCTACGCCGAGTTGCGCAAGACACCCGTGGTACGGGTGGAGGACGGAAGCTATGTCGTGAGCACCTACCGGGAGATCGTCGCCCTGCTCCACGACCCACGGCTCAGCTCGGACTCGCGCAACCTCCCCGGGCTGGGCGCCGACGTGTCGGCGCAGACCTCCGAAGAGGGCCCTCCCAAGCTCCCGCCCAACGTCATCGAGATCGACCCGCCCGAGCACGACCGAATCCGGCGCCTGCTGATGCGGAACTTCGGGCCGCCTCACCGCCCAGGTCTCGTCGACAGCATGATTCCCTACATGTTCGAGATCGTGACGCGCGAAATCGACGACTTCGCAGGAGAGGACCAGTCGGGCACGGGCCGGGTCGACATCGTCGACGACTTCGCTTATCCGTTCCCGGTCACGGTGATCTGCCAACTGCTGGGAGTGCCCCGCGAGGACGAACCGCGATTCCAGGCGTTGTCCGACGCGGTCGTCAAGGTCGCCGACCCGACCACCGGAGGGATCGCGGAGCGGCGGCGCCGACGCGCCGAGGCCATCGCCGCCCTCGGTCAGTATTTCGCCGAGCTCCTCGACGCCCGCCACGGCCAACGGGGCGACGACCTGCTCTCCGGACTTCTCGGCGGCGACGGCGACGAGGCCCCGATGCCGCCCGAAGAGATACTGAGCAACGCGGCCCTGCTCCTCGTCGCCGGCCACGAGACGACCGTCAACCTCATCACGAACGGCATGCTCACCCTCCTGCGGCACCCCGAGGTACTCGACCGGCTGCGCCGCGGCGACGAACCCGGTCTGGCCGCCCGGGTGGTCGAGGAACTCCTGCGCTACGAACCACCGGTGCAGTTCCTGCCCAACCGGAACGCGCTCGATGACATCGAGATCGCCGGCACCACCATCCCCAAGGGCTCGCCGGTCACCCTCGTGCTGGCCGCCGGCAGCCGCGACCCCGACTTCGTCCCGGATCCCGACCGTTTCGATCCCGACCGCGAGCACAACGAGCACATGGGTTTCGGCGGTGGCATCCACTACTGCTTCGGTGCCCCGTTGGCGCGTCCCGAGACACAGATCGCCCTCACTGAGCTCGCGCGTCGGCTGAACAACCCCCGACTCGTGGCCGATCCGCCGCCCTACCGCCCGAATCCGGGCCTGCGCGGCCCCCGCCACCTCCTCGTCGAGTTCGACGGCGTCAAAGCTCCAAGCGGTGGTCCTGTGCCTTACTGATCGTTTCAGACCGACGGCATCGTCCGCGAGGACGCCCGAAGGACGCACTCCGCAGTCCTGGAGGCGGAAGTCGACGCCTATGTCGCCGAGTTGACATGGCCGGCCTGATCGCGGCGGTCGAGGAAGGCGACGTGGTACCCGGGCAGCGCACGGTCTTCCTGCACTCGGGCGGTATGCCCGGTCCCTTCGGTCACGCGGCAACACTTGCGAAACTGGAGGAGGCGCTCACGCTCTCAACTCCGTAGACGGCAGATCACCCTCGTGTTGCCACGGGCCGCGACGGCATCGGTATCCGACTGTCCAACCCTCCGCGAGGCGAGCCTTCTTGCGCACCGGGTCAAGCTGCGCTCCAGTTCCTTCGCGACGACGCCGGGATCGGCCTTGCCCCTCGCGTCATTGCCGCCGACGTGGCTGCCCGGTTCGTCGTCCTGAGATCTCGCGCCACGCCTACGGGTGTTGAGCCCGGTCAGAAGGTTCAGAAGTCGCTCGCGTGTGCTCTGTGCTCCACCGGCTGAGCTCCGTCTGCACACGAAGGAGGGCGAGCGCCCAGCCGGCCGGGGAGAAGCGCACACGGCCGGTGCCGACTGCGGACTCCCCGCGGGGGTGGGCTCCCGCTCGGGATCCGGGTCCGGGCTGGGCAAGGCTCCCTCTGCCACCCCTCCGGCGCAGGCCGCGGCCCGACTTCACACGGCGCTCGGATGGGTGCTGCCGCCCGGCCACCAGCGGCCGGCTCGGGCCACCGGCTCCGCCCCGGTCTCACTATTCAGCCAAATTTGACATTAGCTCGCCTTATGAAAGATAAAGAAGGTCCTTTGGGTTGAAGTTCACGCAGCGTGACAATCGAGGCGTGGCAGCCGACGACCGTCTACGCGAATGAGTAATGCCGTGTCCCACGCCGCCGTAGTCCCTGACCAGCCGACCGACCCCGCCGGGGACTGGGAGGCATGGCGCGCCGAGCGGCGGCGCTCTGTCACCTCGGCCGCCGGGAATCTCGCCCTCGTCGAGACCCGCTGGGCCCCGGCGGGTGAGCACCCCGACCTCGATGCGGCCTGTGCCGGCCAGTCGGATTCTGTGACCGTCACCACAGTCGAACGCACCGACTTCGTCACCGGCGAGCCCGAGTACGGTCTGCGCTTCTGGGACGCGCAGTCCCTCGCGATCCAGAACTTCGAACGCACCGATGTCTTCCCGTACGACCCGGCCTGGGTGCTGGAGGCCTCGTACACCTCGGTGCCAGGTGCCAGGCGGGTCGGCTTCGAGCACATCCGGGACAACGGCGGCACCCGTGACCTCGTCGTGCCAGGAGACATCGAGCTCACCCTGGACGGCCGGGATTACACGCTGAGCGCCTTCGACGACGACGGCATCCTGCTGCTCGTCTTCGGCGACCCGACCAACGGCGACATCACCTACGGTGCCGGGCGCTTCCTCTTCGTCACCCATACCGGCGAGGGCCGCGTCCTGCTCGACTTCAACCGTGCCTTCGTGCCGCCCTGCGGATTCTCCGACCAGTACAACTGTCCGATGCCACCGCGGCAGAACCGATTCCACCTGCCCGTCGAGGCCGGAGAGAAGCGGCCCGTCTTCCGCGACGGCTTCCCCGCGCAGCACTGATCAACCCCGCACTCCCCGCCTCGCAGCACGAAAGCGCGTACTCCTCATGAGCATCAAGAAGACTTCCCTGTACGGCGGAGCCACCGCCGCCGCCCTCGCCCTGACCCTCACAGCCTGTGGCGGGGGTTCCAACGCGGGCGGCGCCGCCGGAGGGGCGCCCGACAAGAACGCCACGGTCAACATCGGTTCGCTCTACGAGCCGCAGAATCTCGACAACACCGCAGGTGGCGGCCAGGGCGTCACCGAGGCGCTCAACGGCAATGTGTACGAGGGGCTGTTCAAGCTCACCGACGACGGCAAGGTCGAGAATCTGCTCGCCCAGGACTACAAGGTCAGCGGCGACGGACTCACGTACACCTTCACCCTGCGCGACGGCGTGAAGTTCCACAGCGGCAAGAAGCTCACCAGCCAGGATGTCAAGTACAGCCTGGAGAAGGTGATAGCCAAGGACTCGCAGTCCGCGCGCAAGAGCAATCTCGAGGTCATCAAGTCCCTTGAGACACCGGACGCGCGCACGGTGAAGGTCCAGCTGTCGAAGAAGTCGATCTCCTTCGTCTACAACCTCTCCTACGTGTGGATCATCAACTCCGACGCGAAGAGCCTCAAGACGAGCGAGGACGGCACCGGCCCGTACCAGCTGAACAAGTGGACCCGCGGTTCCGCTCTCGGCCTCGACCGGTTCGCCGGGTACTGGGGTGACGCGGCCAGCAACAAGCAGGTCGTCTTCCACTACTACAAGGACGCGACCGCTCTCAACAACGCGCTCCTGACCAACGCCGTGGACGTCGTCACGAGCGAGCAGTCGCCCGACGCCCTCGACCAGTTCAAGAGCAACCAGAACTACAAGGTCAACGACGGCAACTCGACGACCAAGCTGCTGCTCGCCTTCAACGACAAGGCCAAGCCGTTCACGGACGTCAAGGTCCGCCAGGCCGTCTCCTCCGCCATCGACGACAAGAAGCTGCTGGAGTCGGTCTGGGGCGGCTACGGCAAGCTCATCGGCTCCATGGTGCCGCCCACCGACCCGTGGTACGAGGACCTCACCAAGGTCAACGCCTACGACACCGCGCGAGCCAAGAAGCTGCTCGCCGAGGCCGGATACAAGAACGGCTTCACCTTCACCCTCGACACCCCGAACTACGACCCGCACCCGACGGCGGCGACCTTCATCAAGTCGCAGCTCGCCAAGGTCGGCATCACCGTCAAGATCAACACGATCACGCCGGACGAGTGGTACACGAAGGTCTACAAGAACCACGACTTCACCGCCACGCTCCAGGAACACGTCAACGACCGGGACCTGGTCTGGTACGGCAACCCCGACTTCTACTGGGGCTACGACAACAAGCAGGTCACGAAGTGGGTCGAAGAGGCCGAGCAGGCGTCCGGCACGGCTGAGCAGACCGAACTGCTGAAGAAGGTCAATCGCCAAACCGCCGAGGACGCGGCCAGCGACTGGCTGTACCTGTACCCGCAGATCGTCGTTGCGAGCAGCAAGCTGTCGGGATACCCGGTCAACGGCCTCAACTCGCAGTTCTTCGCGTACGACATCGAGAAGGGCTGATGGCGGGGTATCTCCTGCGCCGCCTCGCCTTCCTGCTGGTGTCGCTGGCGCTCGCGAGCGTGGTCCTGTTCGTGCTGCTGCGGATGCTGCCGGGCGACCCCGCCAACGCGCTGACCGCAGTGGGTGCCAGCCCCGAGCAGATCGCGGCGGCGCGCCACTCCATCGGCTCCGACAAGCCGCTGCCCGAGCAGTTCGTCCACTGGATCGGGCAGCTGGCCGGCGGTGACCTCGGTACGTCGTTCGTCAGCTCGCTGCCGGTCGCGCCCGAGGTCGGCTCGCGGCTGAACGTCACCATCCCGCTCACGCTCACGGCGTTCGTCCTGGCGGTCCTCATCGCCGTCCCGGTCGGCTTCGTCGCCGCGCACCGGCGCAGGACCTGGTACGGCGCGCTGCTCAGCGGGGTCTCCCAACTGGGCATCGCCGTCCCCGTGTTCTGGCTCGGGATGATCCTGATAGCGGTCTTCGCGCTGAACGCCGGCTGGCTTCCCGCAGGCGGCTTCCCACCGGACGGCTGGTCGCAGCCGGCCGAGGCGATCCGCTCACTGGCCCTGCCCGTCATCACCATCGCGCTCGTCATGAGCGCCTCGCTGATCCGCTACGTCAGGTCGGCCACGCTCGACGTACTGGACAGCGACTATCTGCGCACCGCGCGAGCCCTGGGCTCGTCGTTCGGGCGGGCCATGTGGCGGCACGGGCTGCGCAACGCCTCGGTGCCGGTGATCTCGATCCTCGGCATCGAGCTGGCGTCCACGCTGCTGGGCGCGGTGGTCGTGGAGTCCGTGTACGCGCTCCCCGGCCTCGGCTCCCTGCTCGCGACCGGCATCGCCCAGCACGACTATCCGGTGATCCAAGGCGTGCTGTTCGTCTCCACGCTCGCGGTGCTGATCATCGGCTTCGCCGCCGACTTCGTACAGCGGATCATCGATCCCCGGCTCCGCGGCAGGCTCTCCGGAGGTGTCCGATGAAGCGGTCGACGAAGCGCTCGTACACGCTGACCTTCGGATGCGTGTTGGCCGGCCTGATCGCGCTGCTTGCGCTGGTCTCGCTCCTCTGGGCCCCGTACTCCGCCGATGACACGTCCGGCGGGCGGCTCACGGGCCCCGGTGCGGGCCACCTGCTGGGCACCGACAAGCTCGGTCGCGATCTGTTCACCCAGTTGATGACCGGTTCTCGGGTCGCCTTCGAAGCGGGCCTGGGTTCGGTTCTCATCGCGGCCGCCGTCGGCGTCACGCTGGGTGTGCTGGCCGCGTTCGCCCAGGGCTGGCTCGACGACACGCTCTCCGCGTTCCTCGACATCCTGATCGCCTTCCCGACGCTGCTGCTGGCGATGCTCATCGTCGCCGCGCACTCGGCCACACTGGGGTCCGCCGTGCTGGCGATCGGCCTCGCGCAGAGCGCGGTCGTAGGACGGCTCGTGCGGGTCCTGGTCAAGCGGGTCCTGGCACAGGACTACATCACGGCCGCGCGCACGTCCGGCACGTCGTGGCCGCGGATCGTGGCCGGGCATGTGCTGCCCAACATCTGGCCGACGCTCGTGGTGAACCTGGCCCTCCAGTTCGGGCTCGCGGTGCTGGCCGAGGCCGGCCTGTCCTACCTGGGCCTGGGAGCGCCGCCGCCCAACGCCTCGTGGGGCCGTATGCTCCAGGAGGCACAGGCCACCTTCACCACCGCCCCGGCCGGCGCACTGGCCCCCGGCATCCTGCTCGTCCTGCTCGTCATCGGCGTGAACCTCATCGCCGACGGACTGCGCGACACCCTCGACCCGGCGGCCCGAAGGAGGAGCGCATGAACATCCTCGACGTACGCGACCTCGCGATCCGCACGGCCGACGGGCGCATCCTCGTCGACGGCCTCTCGCTGACCATCGCCCCCGGCGAACGACTCGGCCTCATCGGGGAGTCGGGCTCCGGGAAGTCGCTGACCACCCTCGCCGTGCTCGGCCTGCTCCCCGACGGCATGACGGTCACCGGCAGCGCCGAACTCGCCGGCACCCAGATCGTGGGCGCGAGCGAGAAACAACTCACGGGTGTACGCGGCCGGGACGCCGCCATCGTCTTCCAGGAGCCGCTCACCGCACTCGACCCCCTGATGCGCGTCGGCAAGCAGATCGCCGAACCGCTGGGCCGAAGGCGGGAGCTGAGGGGCGCCGGGCTGAAGCGGGCCGTCGTGGCAGCGCTGGAGCAAGTACATCTGCCCGAGCCCGACCGCATCGCCCGCGCCTTCCCGCACGAGATCTCCGGCGGACAGCGGCAACGCGTCGCGCTCGCCATGGCACTGGCCTGCGACCCGAAGCTGCTCATCGCGGACGAGCCGACCACCGCCCTCGACGTCACCGTGCAGTCCGACATGCTCGACCTGCTCGACACCCTCGTACGGGAACGGGACATGGCCGTCCTCTTCGTCAGTCACGACCTCGCGGTCGTCTCGAAGGTCACCGATCGCGTCCTGGTGATGAAGGACGGCCGCGCCGTCGAGGAGGGCGACGTCCGCGAGATCGTGCGGACCCCGCGCGAGGAGTACACCAAGGCGCTGGTGGCAAGCGCGCGGCAGCTGGAATCAGCTCTGGACCTGAGGAGCGCGCGATGACGCCCGTACTGGAGCTGAACGGAGTCTCCTTCAGCTACCGAGGACACGCCGTGCCCGTCGTCGAGGACATCTCCCTCACCGTCGAGACCGGGCAGAGCCTCGCTCTCGTCGGCGAATCGGGCGCGGGCAAGACGACTCTGCTGCGGCTGCTGCTCGGGCTCGCCCGGGCAACGTCCGGAACTGTCCGCTTCGACGGCGACGAGCTGAAGCCGCGCGACCGCGAGCAGATGCGACGTTTCAGGCGCAGTGTCCAATGCGTCTTCCAGGACCCGTACTCGTCGCTGGACCCGCGTCAGCGCGTCGGCAGCATCGTGTCCGAACCACTGCGCTCCCTCGGTATCGACAGCCGGAGCACGGCCGGTCCCAAGGTGGCCGACGCCCTGGAGCGGGTGGGTCTCCCGGCCGACGCCGCCGAGCGCTATCCGCACGAGTTCTCCGGCGGCCAGCGCCAGCGCATCGCGATAGCCCGCGCGACCGTGTGCGACCCGCGCGTACTGCTCGCCGACGAACCCGTCAGCGCACTCGACGTCACGACCCGCGTCAAAGTCGTCGACCTGCTCAACGAGTTGAAGCAGGAGCAGGGCCTGACTCTCGTCATGGTCTCCCACGACTTGTCGGTGGTCGCCTCGCTGTGCGAACGCACCGCCGTCCTGGAGAGCGGCCACATTGTTGAACAGGGCGAGACCGCACAGGTGCTGGGCGCTCCCGCGCACCTGTACACGCGTCGCCTCGTGGAAAGCGTGCCGCGACTGCCCGCTTGACCGGTGGGGGCGTGCCTCCGGCGACTCGATCACTTCGATGTCCGGGTCCGTACCGAGCAGGCGGCGTCGGGCGGCGGTCGGCGAGTCGGCCACCGGCCACCGGCGTCGGGCGGCGGTCGGCGAGTCGGGAGCGCCCGCCGGAGCGTTGTTCACCGTCACAGTGTTCTTGACGGTCTTGCCCGAGGTGGTCGTCGCGGTGAGGGTGTGCTGGCCGTTGGCGAGCTTCGTGGTGTCCAGGTCGGCTTTGAGGCCGGTGGTGCCCTGCGGGCCGCCCAGTAGAAGAAGCTGAGCGTCGCCTTCGTCAGCAGCGAGGTGTTCGAACCGCAGCTGCCATCGCCGAAGGAGTACGTGTACGCGTTCTCCTCGCCGTCCACGACCTCGCCGAGCAGGTCCAGGCCGATGTCGGACAGCACGAAGTCGCCGTCATTGGTGCCGCACGAGCTGTCGACCGTTCCGGCTAGAGGTCGTCTTCAGCCGGGACGGCTTCGCCCCGCTGAATCTCCAGCCCCGTCCCGGGCGGCTCACCACGTGCGCGAACAATGTGCGGGAGTCGTCCGCGGAGATGTCCTGTGCGGGAGATCTGCCGTCACCCGTCAGGGTTTTTCCCGATCCCCTGTACGCGCCATGCGGCCGTTGCTGATCCTCGACGCGGAAGGATCAGTGCCATGAGCATTCCCACCCCGGACGTCACGCTCAACAACGGCGTCGTGATGCCGCAGCGCGGATTCGGATCGCACCCTCGGCTCCAGCAGAGCGAGCTGCGCGTCTTCCATGCCCAGCACCACATCGCCACCGAGCCATGGAGCCCGCTCGCTCGGGGAGCCCTGCTCAGGGATCGGGCGCATTCGCGAGAACCTCGACGTCTTCGACTTCGAACTCACCGCCGTCGGCGCCCAGGCGGATGTGTTCGCCCGTCGCACGCCCGCCGACTCCCGGCATCCGACCACCGTTGCGCCGACCGGCGGCGACGGGCCGCGTCCGCACCAACCACCTGACCGAGGAGAAACCGTGCTCATCGATCTCACCGGCAAGACCGCACTCGTCACCGGATCCACGCAAGGTATCGGTTTTGCCATTGCCGCCGGGCTGGCCCGGGCCGGCGCTCGCGTAGCCGTCAACGGACGCCGCCGGCAGTCCGTGGACGATGCCATCGAGAAACTGCGGCAGGAGACGGACCGTGACGCCTTCATCGCTGCGCCCGGCGACATCACCACCGACGACGGCGCCCGGCATGTCACCGAAGCGGCCCCGGACGTCGCCATCCTTGTCAACAATCTGGGCATCTTCGGGGCGACCCCTGCCCTGGAGATCAGCGACGAGGCGTGGCGCCAGTACTTCGACGTGAATGTCCTGTCCGCCGTCAGGATGATCCGCACCTACCTCCCGGCCATGAAGGACCGCTCCTGGGGGCGAGTCCTGAACATCGCAAGCGATTCGGCGGTGGTCATCCCGGTGGAGATGGTCCACTACGGTGTGTCGAAGACCGCTCTGCTCGCTGTCACGCGGGGATTCGCCAAGGACGCCGCCGGTACCGGAGTCACCGTCAACTCGATTATCGCCGGGCCGACTCACACCGGCGGCGTCGAGAATTTCGTGTACGAACTCGTCGACCCCGGTCTCCCCTGGGACGAAGCGCAGCGGGAGTTCATGGTCAAGCACCGGCCTCAGTCGCTCCTGCAGAGGCTGATCGAGCCGGAGGAGATTGCGAACATGGCCGTATATCTCAGCTCGGACCTCGCATCCGCCACGACCGGCGGGGCCCTGCGCGCGGACGGTGGATACGTCGACTCCATCCTCCCCTGACAGGTCACGAACGCCATGAGACCGCCGGCAACCATGTCCTTGACGTCGGTGCGCCGACGTACGTCAAGCGGTCTGCCACTCCCGTTGCATCCGTGTAGTGGCACGCGCGTCGGCCATCAACGCCTGGATGCGCCGCTGCACGGTGCGTCTCCTGTGCCGGTCCTGGCTTGCGAGGTGGGGGCTGTGTCTGTGGCTCAGTAGGCGGAGTTGACGTTGTCGATCGATCCGTAGCGGTGGGCGGCGTAGTTGGCGGCCGCGGTGATGTT
>NZ_JBICXE010000093.1:0-14092 GCF_043200155.1 Streptomyces sp. NPDC048473 | reverse complement strand
GGCTTCTACGACCAGTCCCACCTCACCCGGCACTTCAAGCGGGTCGTGGGCATCACCCCGGGCCGGTACGCCCATACCGGGACGGTCAGTTGAGCACACCATCCTGCTGCCGGACCTGCTCCGTAGCAGGAGGAACACGCCAAGAGCACCCGAAGCCACTACCACACGCCAAGGATCGTGGCGGGCCCGACACGGCTCAGATGCCACGCACCGCTCCGGGCAGCGCCGGACGGCAAGGGCATGGCCCGCCCGGTCGACGTGCGAAGGGCTCCCGGGCGGGCTCCGCCAACCACATTGCCCGGCTCCCGCCATTGCCGCATGCGGCACGGCCGCTCGCTGACCCGAATGGAACAGCAACCACTGCCAGACGGCAGGGGCTCTGCTGAACAACCATGTCCTGGCACGGGCCTTCAGCGGAGACGCGCAGCGTCCACAGTTCGACGGTGTCGCCCGACAGTTGCCGGCGTAGCCAGGCCGCCACCCACTCCCCCACATACCAGCAGCGTGCCTCGGGATGACGCAGGAAGCCCCTCGGTGCGGTCGCTTTGCTCACGCATTCCGGGATCAGGCACAAATACTCGCTACGCCTCGATTTTCCGGGGATTCGCCCTGGTGCGCAGCAGAGCCGGGAGCGAACTGGTTGAGGCACTGGATGCTTCAATCGAAGCGATCCGCATCTTCAAACACTGCTCAGAGATCTCGCCCGTGGCTGCGGCATGGACAGCTGCACCGACTCGGTCACCACAGCCGACAGGTGCGGCAGCACCTGCTGTAAGCCCCCTGAAATACACACTGCTGGAACGATCAACCGGCCGTCTGCGATACAAGATCAGCGACAGACCCGATGACCCTGCCCACTGCCTCGCGCATGGCGTTATGCCAAGGACCGGTCTGCAAGGCTCAGGGAGTGATGATGATCTTGCCTCGGGTCCGGCCGGCCTCGCAGCGTCGGTAGACGTCGGCGAGTTCGGACAGTGGCCGTGACTCCCTGATGTCGATGGTGACCTCGCCCGCGTCTACGAGTGCCACCAGGGCCGCCAGATCCGTTACATCGCTGCGGGCGATCATGTGCATCGCAGTCACTCCGGCGTCAGTACGCGGCTCGACCGGGGATGCGATCGAGACGATCCGCCCGCCCGGTCGCACCAGCGTCGCCAGGGCCGCGGCGTCCGGTCGACTCAGTGGGACCACGTTCAGCAGGATGTCGACGACGCCACGTGGAGGTGGTGGACGACCGGATCACCCACCACCTCGTACGAACCGCGTACACCAGGTACGAAGAGGTCCTGAACAAGGTCGCCGTGTCAAACCGCTCAGCCGTCCCCGCCTCCGCTGCCGGGCCGGACTCCAGGTCCGGGTCGATGCGTGAAGGCGTATGGAACTCGTTTGCGGTCTACGCCGACGACACGGTGGTGGGGCACGTCATGTGGGGCCGAGACGAGGACGGCTCGCACTGGATCGGTGGCACGCTGATCGATGGTGCCGAGCAGGGCAAGGGGGTGGGGCGGGCCGCGGCGCGCACTCTCATGGGATGGCTGGCAGACCGTGACGACTGCCGGGTGCTTCGTCTGTCGTATCACCCGGACAACGCTGCGGCGGGGCATCTGTAGGCCTCTTTGGGGTTCCAGCCGATGACAGCCGTCGAGGGGGACGAGATCGTTGTCGAACTGTCCGCGCAGGCGGTCATCGCAACGACAGCCGGCTGAGGGACTGCTGGAAATGTCACGGGCGGATCCAGAGCCGGATCGCGGCGGCGACCGCGCCGTGGAAGATGAAAGCCCGCTCATCGAAGCGCATCGCCACGCCCCGGTGGGCCTTCAACTTGTTGATCATCCGCCCGACTTCATTCCTGCGCGCGTACCGTGCCGGGTCAAAGCCGTTGGGTCGCCCCCCCTTTGCTGCCGCGGTTCTGGGCGGTGGGCCCGCTGGTCGCGGCGCTCGGGACAGTCACGTGACCCCTCGGACACGCTCTAGAACAAGCGCTCTGGCCCGGGGTACAGCCGTATCTCCACCCCCAGGCAGCCCGGTCCGGCAACCTGAAGCGCTCCGGGTCTGATGGAGGCTCGATCCTCTCAGGGAATTGAGCCTCCATCAGACCCGGAGCGCTTCAAGGGGGTTCTTGTCGACGACCGTGTACTGCTCCCCGGAGTCAGGTTCCCCGGACTTCCTGAGGGGATATCTGTGAAGGTGGTGGTGCCTACCGTAGGGGGATCCCGTGCGGGACTTCGACTGGCTTCTCTCCGCGCCGATCGCGCACCGTGGCCTTTTCGACCCCGCGCTCGGCGTTCCCGAGAACTCCCTGCCGGCTTTCCGCCGCGCAGTCGAGCGAGGCATCCCGGTTGAGCTCGATGTCCAGTTGACCCATGACGGCACGCTTGTTGTGGTGCACGATGCCACGCTGGAGCGGATGACAGGCACCACGCTGCATGTCTCCCAGGTTCGCCGCGTGGACTTGGGCCGGCTGCGCCTTGGTGACTCCGGTGAACCGGTGCCCACCCTCGAACAGGCTCTGGAGGTCATCGACGGCCGTATCCCTGTCGTCGTCGACGTGCGACGCTGGGGTTCAGAGTTGAGCCCGCGTCTGGAGAGAGCAGTAGCCGCTGGCATTCAGGACTACCGTGGTCCTGTCGCTCTGCAGTCCTTCGACCCGCTAGCCGTGTACCGGCTACGTCGTCTGATCAATGACAGACCTGTCGGGCAGATCTCCGGGACATTGCGCTCTGCGGGCTGGGCGGCCGCACTGATCGGCCGCACGATGGTCACCAACCTTGTGACATCTCCGGACTTCATCGCATACGAGCTTGAGATGCTGCCGTCCCCCTACACCACGTTCTGGCAGCGGCGTGGCATCCCGCTTCTTGCCTGGACCGTCACCTCGGCAGAGACTGAAGCGCGCGCGGCACGCGTGGCAGAAAACTTCTACTTCGACGGGTATCTGCCGACGGCCCATCAGGGGCCTACGATATGAGGGAGGTCTCGTGGAAACACCTGTGCGAAGGTTCCGAGCCCCAGCCCTGCACGAGTTTCTGAATGTTGCTGATGGCGAGTTAGATGCCGCAGTAGAACTGTATGTCCAACGGCTGCGGCACTTCTACGACGCCCGCGCACGCTGGCACAGACGAGGCTATCGGATCAGCGGCATCGCTGTGATCGTCATCGGCGCGCTGCTTCCGCTACTTGCCACCTCTCAATTCGCCCACAAGGAACTGCTCCTGTCCCTTGTGGGCGTGACCATCTCCGCAGTCACGGCTCTGCGCTCCTTCTACCGCTTCGACCAGTCGTGGATTCTGCTGCGTAATACGGAGATAGCGATCAGCCATGCGTACCTGAAGTGGAAGCTCGCGCGCCACGGTGCAGCAGGAGAGCCGCGTTCCCCCGAGCAGGGGGAGACCGATACTCACGCGTTGATCGACATGATCATGCGTATCCGTCGCGATGAAGCCGAGTCGTTCTTCAGCGAGCTGCCGACGCCTCAACCCGCCCCGGACGGACGGATCCCCGGGCTGCCGGATGCCCGGCACAGGGTGTGAGCACGGACACTGTCGGACGCCCCCGGCGTGGCACACGGCGCGCCCGCCTACAACTGGTTCAGGTTCGACGGGTGTGACCTCAGCCCTCGGGTGGGGCACCCCGTGTCCGGTACGACGGAGAGACTAACCCGATCGCTCCGGCCCTCACCTCGCAGGGACCGGTACTGCGAAAAGATCTCCGACAGGAGCAAGAGGTTGCTCGGCCCGGATGGTCTTGCCGTCGAGGTCGTAGTGGGCGCCCCAACGAGAGGTGACCGGGTCACCCCCGCGGGCGCCCTCGTCGCTGGTGCGCACGGCGCAGGTGCGAGGCCCTGAGACTGCCGTGGGAGGCCTCGCAGATGAGGACTTCGGCGCGGATGAGGCGCAGGGAGAGCGGGCCGCGCGCGTACCGGATGGCGTTGACGACGACCAGCTCACCAACCATCAGTTCGGGCGCGAGGACGGGCGGTTTCAGGCCCCGGGCGGCAAGCTGACGGGTGGTGAGGGTACGGGCGCGGGCGACCTGCGCGGGGTCGACCGGCAGCTCCCAGCGGACGGCCCGTCCTGCTTCCAGAAGGTGGGGGCGGGCAAGGAGCAGGGGCGCGTCACCGGATCGGGCTCAGACAGCAGAGTGGTCGCCACGGCATCGCAGAGCTGCTCGAGCAGTCGTGTCGGGCAGCTGGTCGGGCCCGGCGTCGACTTCCGGGTCCGGTGCCTGGAGGTGACCGTCGGTGCACAGCGCGAGGACGGAGCCTTCCGCGAGTCGGCGTTCAACGGTTTCGAAGGGCAGCCCACCGCGCGGCCTGCCCCAGCGCCTCACCGTCATCGCAGCACGTGACCACCGCGATGCCTTCCCTGCGCGTGCTCGCTCACTTCTGGCTGAGCTTGATGTGCTCGGTCAGGTTGCCGAGCTCCCTGCCGAGTTTCTGCACGGGGTCGGCGAAGGAGGCCAGGGCGGACTCGATGTCGACCGCTGCGGCCGTGTGATGCTCCATGACGGCTGCGTGCTCCAGCCGTGCCCACACAGCGGCTTCGGCCACCAGAGCGTCGCGCTGAGGACTGGCAACCGGGTGCTGGGATGCCTGGGTAAGCAGCTCGCGGGCCTTCTCGCCGGGGGTGCTGTCGTTCATGGACCGAATCTTTCCAGCGGAGGCGGGGCGACGGGCGGTTTCGGGGGCGGGACACCCGGACCGAGCCGGTGGTCGAACTGGCACAGCATGCGGACGAGATCACCGTAACTGGTGACGGTCCCACGATCTCCCTTGCCCGGACGGGGGCTCGTCCCGGACACGGCCGGCCACGGCGCGGCGGGGATGCCCGGGCGGATGATCTCGGCACATGGCCGTTCAGCGGCCGGCCCGCAAAGCGTGGAGCAGCATCGGCAGCGAGGAGTGCAACTCACGCTGCCAGTACGCCCAGCCATGGGTCCCCGGTCCGTAGAAGTGGGTGGTCACGTGCTTCGCGCCACTGCGTTCGAGCTCGCTCGCAAGGGTCTGGTTCTGCCTGTTGAAGTCCGCCTCGAGCGCGCTCGTGCTGCCCGGCGGGTCCAAGGGGCCGGTGGTGCCGTCACCGCAGGACAGGTAGACGGGGATCGGCTTGAGGCGCTTGGCCAGGTGGAACGGGTCGTGGGCCGCCCAGACATCACGTTGCGCAACCGGGTCGCCCCAGACCCTCAGCGGGTCGTTGCCCGTACCGGCGAAGAACCCCATGATGCGGTTCACCGACTCGTCGTTGAGCAGCGGGTGCACGGAGCCGGAGTGCGCCGCAGCCGCCTTGAACATCCCGGGGTGCCGGGCGGCATACAGCAGGGCGCCCTGGCCACCCATCGAAAGTCCCGCCACGACGCGGTTCCTGCTCGCCCCCCAGTCGTGCTCAAGAAGGAGGCGCAGCTCCTTGGTGTGGAAGGTCTCCCACGCCGGGTCACCGCCCTGGCCGTAGTTCCACCAGTCGCTGTACCAGCCGTTCCAGCCGGCCTCCGGCATGACCACGAGGACGTCGCGCAGGCTGTCGGTCCGCGCGACGTCGGTCTGACTCGTCCACGACGTGTAGTCCCCGCAGCAGCCGTGCAGCAGCCAGAGGGTCGGCCAGTGCCAGCTCGGGTCGCCCGGGTCCCAGCCATCGGGCGTGAGCAGACGCACGTTCACCGTCCGGCCGCCGAGGGCCGGTGAACGGACCGACAAGTCGACCTGCCGGTCGGCGACCTGGGTGACCGCGACGACCTCGGCACCCCGGGACGAGGGCCCGAGCCCGCCCGCTTCCGCGGCGGGTGACACTGTCGACGCGGTGGCCGGCGCCGGCGGGGTCGACGCCAGAGTGAGCAGCAGCGCGGCAAGGACGAGCAGGAGGCGGGCTCGTCGGATCGGGACGGCGGTCATGGCGGCTCCTGGCGGTGGGTGGTCGCTGGCTCGGGCCTTCTCGGATCGGGCTGGGTCAGCCCCGGTCGGGCAGAATCAGCAGTGCGTCCCCGACGGGGCGTTCACCGGCCGCGTCGGACGGGTCGTTGATCAGAGCATTGCCGTCGCCCACGCCGCACTCCGCGAAGCCACCGGGCCGCTGTCCCACATGGGCGGGCACTTCGTCGACGAAGACGACCTTGAGGACACCGACGCCACCGCGTGACAGTCCTTCACTGCTCGTGGTGGTGGCGGGCGTCGACGGTGCCCGCACCACCAGAACGGGCTACAAGGCGTTGTAGAGCTTGATCAGCCCACCCATTACCTGCCTTACCCGACGCCCAGGCCGCGCCTGCTCCGAACGAGCCCGCAATCTGGCGGCGAGCCGTCTGCTGAGGCGCCACGACCTGGTTAGTCGACGTTGGTACTTGCGTGGCGTGCTTGACACAGGTGTTTCCCTGGGCGAGCCTGTGGGGGCACTGCTCTTCTTGAGTGGACATTCGGCGTCCTTCTTCCTGGTGGTTGAGGACAACACGCAGAGAGCTCACCACCGGCCAAGGGCTACCAACCAAGTAGCCGGTGCAGGGCTCTCTTTGCGTTGTCTGACGTGTTGTGCGTCCGGCACTCTACGTCATGGCCGCCGGATGAGTGGTCCGATGGTCCGTCCGGGGGTTTCTTCGGGCGAAATGGATGCATTCGCAGGGTAGTTGACGATGGTCCCGACCCCAACTGCAGCGAGTATGCCGGAAGAACGGCCGCGGAACATGTGTGCCGATCCACGTGCAGGCGCCTGTATCAGAGGGTGATGACGGCCCAGATGCGGCGCCCGTCGGGCCCGGTGTCCGTCCCGCACCCTGTGACTGCCTGGTGTGCGGTGATCCGGTGCAGGACGTCGCCACCGCCGTCGTCGTGACCCGTCGTCAGGGTGGTGTGGTGGGAGAGGGCGAGGATGCACGCCTGCCCGTCCTGATCCGACAAGTGCACGGACACCTTCGTGCCGCTGTCGGCGACCGCAGCCTCGACGAGCAGCGTCGTGACCGCCTCCACCGCGGCAACCGTCTCCGGGACCGGCCGGTACTTCCACTTCACCAGCTGCTCCACCACCGCGGCACGGGCCTTCCCGGCCGCCCACGGGGCTGACTCCAGGCACCAGTTCGCACCCCTGCGGTTCACCATGCCCACCCCACGACGCGCCATCGGCACCACCGGGCCGTGGACGTCCGGCCGGGGCGGTGACGGCGGCTTCTTCGGTGGTGGCGGGGTCTTCGGCGGGTACGAAGGCGGGTTCGGGTTCGGGCCGGCTTCCACGGGCTGTGACACGGGGCCTCCCAGGGGCGCGGGCGGCATGGGGACCGCCGGATTCAGCGTAGGCCCGCCAGGGACGGTGAGGGCCGGTTCGGGCGGATGAGGCCCGACGGGGTGGAAGTTGAGGCGTACCCGTTTCACCTAGTCCCAAATCGGTAGCGGGCAGTTCTCTCCCCAGCCCTGGCTGAGTCGGCCTTCACTCACAAGCCCGACCCCTGCCGCAACACCCGGCATGGGCTGCCTCACCATGCCATCCCTTCTCAAGGAGCGACTCGTGAGCGCTGATCCCGAACGCAGCCAGCCCGTCCCTCCCGGACCCGGAGCGCGATTAGCGCATTGGATTCTCATCCGGCGTCGCGTGGCAGCCGGTCGACTGCTCCGCGGTGTCTGCTGTGGCACCGGCACTGCCCTGGCCGGCGCCATCAGCCTCTGGCTCCAGAGTCGGCTGACCTCGCCGTTTCGGTTGCGGCGGGTACAGCTGGTCGCCCGGAACGCGAAAGTGCCTTCTGGGCTGGGACGATGAACCTTGTCGAGGGGGTCTGTCGTACCAAGCGGAAGGCACTTTCTGCGTGCAGGTTATCGGTTCGCGTCCCAAGATCTATGTCAGTGCTGACGGTTCGGGCTGGTGCGGCATGCCGGGGCACGGCTGTTGGCGGATCTTGCCGAGGTGACCGGGCTGGCCCACGCGTACTCCACCGCGCTCGGCCCGCTGCGGCCGCGTGGCACCGGTCATGACCCGGGCCGCATCGCCGCTGATCTCGCGGTCATGCTCGCCGACGGCGGCGAGACGATCACGGACCTGGCCGTGCTGCGCGACCAGGGTGCCGGCGATGAAGGTGCGGCCGCTGCCGCGGCCGCGGCAGCGATCCGCCCCAGCTTCAAGGCGCTCACCCCGCCGCAGGGCTGAACAACGGCGACACATACGCCCCCAGCCCGGCCGGGTACACCAACGCGTCGATCCGGCCGCACAGCTCAGCACATCAGCGGGGTCGTCGACTGGGTCGAGACCTCCTGGGCCCCGCAGACCTGGACGTCGCCCACTGCTCGACCGCGCTGGCGCTGCTGCACGGTGTCCCGGCCGGGATGAGCTTCGCCGAGGAGTACACGGGCGCGGGCGGGCGGTTGGCCCGGAGCGGGACGGACCATCTCTACTGGCGTTTGCTGGACGCGCCGGCGTAAGCGCCGGACGCGGAGGAGGTCGCGGTCCCGTGGCGGGAACTGGGACGGACCGATCTGACGGCCGACGTGCTCAAGGGGCGGCTGGAGGAGTACGTCCGGAGCCTCTTCGACCGGTTCGGCTGAGCCGGATCGGCTTCGAGGCATCCGAACGTCCCTGACCGGCTCCGGTCGGCCACCACCGGCGTTCGCATCGGCCATCCTGCTTGTCCGCCGCCACGCGCATGCCCGGCCTCCTCCGTGCGACGACGGCTGAGTGACAAATGTCAGTGAAAGCGATGAGGAATCGCAGCAGTTCGCCGACAGTGCGGTTCCTAGCCTTTCGGTAGGGCACCCACGTTCCCTGCGCACCGCGCGTACGACCCGCGAAGGAGATCGCCATGCCGCATCCGGCCTCGTCCTCACCGAGCAGCACCCTCAGGACCAGCAGGACCGACGGAATCAGCAGGAGAAGGATGGTGACCACGGGCACCGCGCTCGCCGCGGGACTCGCTGTGACCGCCGCCTCCGGCACCCCCGTCGTCGCCGCGTCGCCCCGCCGAGCGCCGGGTGATGTGCAGCCGCCCGTACGGCTCGTCCTTCCGCGACCGAGCGGTCCCCATGCCCTCGGCACCGTGGCGCTGCATCTCAGCGACCGCAGCCGCCGGGACCCCTGGGTCGCTACGCGGCCGGTGCGGGAGCTGATGGTTCAGCTCTGGTACCCCGCACGCGCAGCCGCCGGCCAGCCCAGGGCGCCATGGATGACAGGACAGGCCGCGAAGGTCTTCCAGCAGACGGGGTATCTCCTCCCCGAGTACGCCACGCTGCCGGACACGCACGCCCGTATCGGCACAGCGGCGGACACGCGCGGGGGCCGACGCCCGGTGATCCTCTACTCCCACGGGCACGGTCAGCACCGCAGCTCCAGCACGGCGCTTGTCGAGGAGCTCGTCAGCCACGGATACATCGTGGTCACCATCGACCACACATATGACGCCGGGCAGGTCGAGTTCCCCGGTGGCCGGGTCGAGAAGTACGCGATGCCACCTCTCACGGGGGAGGACGACGACCCGGTGATCCTCAAGGCGGTCGACGTGCGGGTGGCCGATACCCGTTTCGTACTGGAGGAGCTGTCACGGCGCGTACGGGGCCGCCGGAACCTCCCGCACGGACTCGGCGACATCCTCGACCTGTCCAGGACCGCCATGTTCGGCCACTCCCTGGGTGGTGCGACCACGGCCTCGGCGATGGCGGCAGGGACACCGATCGTGGCGGGCGCGAATCTCGACGGCAGCCTCTTCGGTCCGGTGGTGACCAAGGGGCTGCGCAAGCCGTTCCTCCTGATGGGCGAGGACGCGGACAACAAACCGAGCTGGCCCGAGGTCTGGCCCCGGCTGCGAGGCTGGCGCCGCCATCTCCGACTGACCGGTACCCGGCACTTCTCATTCACGGACTACGAGACGTTCATGCCTCAGGTCGCCGCGCGGCTCGGAGCGACCGACGAACAGCTGGCCGAGTTCATAGGCTCGCTCGACGGGACACGCGGCATCGACGTCCAGCGGCGCTTCCTGCTCGCCTACTTCGACCTTCACCTGCGCGGCCGTCGCGCCCCGGTCCTCGAAGGACCGTCGCCCCGGTATCCGGAGGTGCGCTTCATCGGCGGTGTCGGATGATCCGAAAAACGGCCTCCGGGACACGATCCGGCGTGACCGCCGAGGCGGCATGTTGATGCGGGAACTTGAGCGCAAACACGGCGTGACGTAGCGAACAGTGCGGAGGGCACTGGACTCGGCCCTGGCCGGAGCCACGCGAGATCGCCGACTGTCCGGTCGTCTCGTCCTCGACGTCGAACTCGCGCCGTCGTCCCCGTTGTCCGGGCAAGTCACCGTACGACCGTGATCCGCATGTGATCAGCGCCTCGTAATCTCCATGACCAGGGATTCATGGGATGAGCAGTCAAGGCGGGGGACACATGACATACCGGCGCGCGGCGATACCGGCACTGGCCGGAGGGCTGCTGCTCACGGCGCTTCTGTGGTGGGCGGGGGCGAGTACGCAGGCACTGCACCTGCCGGGCACCACCGGCGTGATCGGTGGCCGGGCCGCCGCCGAGCTCGAACACTGGCTCATCCCCTGGTCGTACGACCCTCCGGCCTCGTTCCAGTTCGGCGCCGGGGTGTCCGGCGGGGTCGGGGACACGGCCGAGACCGACAGCACCCGCTACCTCGCGCTGTACCACACCGCGCTGCAGATCCGGTTCGGTGCGCTCTTCGCCCTCTTCGTGCCCGGGGCGCTGCTCCTGGTCCGCAGGCTGCCGCCGGTGCACGGCCGGATGCCGGCCGCGCTGCTCACGGTGTGGGCCTGGGGCCTGGTGGCCGGGACCCTGGCGGTGACCGTCTCCGCGCCGTGGCTGATCGCCTCGCAGGGACACGGCAGTTACCGCCTCCTGCCCCAACTGGCGAGCGTGATCTCGTCCGGGCGGCAGATCCTGGTGGTGGCCGCGCTCGTCGCAGCGGCGGGGACGGTGCTCGTCGCACGGGTCACCGCCGAGGGCGCCGGCCCGCTGTCGCGGGAGACCGTTCCGGCGCGCGCCGCCCGCCTGGCCGCCACCGCCGGGACCGCGGTGATCGCACTGTCCTTGGTCGTCCTCTCGTACCAGCCGGTCGCCGCCACCCTCCAGACGGCCTTCACCGGCAGTGGGCTGTTCTCCGAGCCGGGAGACCTCCTGCGCCAGTGGCTGCTGCTCGGCGCCTGGACGGGCCCGGCGGGTGCGCCGCCCGGCGACTGGCTGCTGCACCGGGCCGCCGACGTGCTGCTGCTCGCCGTGGTGTGGTGGGCGCTGCGGTGGCTGCCCGGACTACTCACTCGAGTCACCGTTCCGGCGATGGCGGTCGGCGCGGTCTGCGCGACCGTCCTCGGGCTGCTGGCGAGCCAGGTGCTGCAGATGGCGACGGACGGGGCGGGCCTGCGCTGGGAGCTGCAATATCTGTCCGCCGGCCTCGGTGGTGGTGTCCCTGCCGCCCTGACCTTCGGTCTGGTGGCGGGAGTCGCGGCTGCCGTGACGTTGCGGCTGACCATGGGCCGTGCGGAAACCGCCGACGCTGCCGTTGCCGTCCAGGGCTCTGCCCGACCCTAGCCAGGCCCTGCCTGCGGTTGCAATCAGGATCAGGCCTTCGTCCTGGTCGGGCGTGGTCGTCTGTTCTTACCCGGGACCTGACCGCACAGGCTGGCGCCACGGCGCGGGGCCTCTTGACCAGCGCGAAAAGAAAGGAACACCCCATGCTCCACATACACGACGTCGCAGCAGCCTGGGCCAGAATCATCCGCTGGCTTGAGACCAACGCCCCGGCCAGCTTCGAGACCCTGAACCCGCCGGCCACCGATGCCGACATCCAGGCCCTCGCTGACACTCTCGACCATCGCGTGCCGGACGGTCTGAAAGCCTGCTACGTCTGAACAACGGCTCCACCGCCAAGGACACCGTGCAGATCCTCAAAGGGCATCCCGGCCCGGTGTGCGACCCGCGCTCCCGGCTCATACCCGGCGGGAAGGTGCTCCTGAACTGCCAGATGATTACCCAGCAGCATGCCCGCTACGTCAGCATCACCCACGAGAACGACGACCCCGACTGGTGGATGCCGACGTGGATTCCCTTCGCCGAGGAGGCCGAAGGCCACGACGGATTTCTTCTCGACACCGGACACCCGGCCTGCCCCGTCCTCCGCTACACCGAAACCTACTACCCAAGGATGTACGCCCCCTCTCTCGCCCGTTTCATCTCCTCCGTGAGTAGCGCCCCGGAACACGGCAGCACCACCGACAGCACACCGTTCGCCGGACTTCACGCGCGCGTTGAGAACAACAGCCTCATCTGGGACTTTTAAGCCCTCTCTTCGGCTATAACCAGAATCAGGTTTCTCGCCCCCGGTCGGGGTGGTCCTCCGGCAGGAATGCAGGTGTGCCTCGTGCGCAACTCACCGATGAAGATTGGCAGTTGATCGAGCCGTTCCTGCCGGTTGGCGTACTCCTCGCGAGCCAACCGCGCCCACCTGCGCAGACGCGGGATCAATGCGGTGATCCCGGAAAAGGCCGACCAGGCCGCGAACCGCAAGAAGCGCGGCAGGGACGGTGGTCGACCGGTGGCCCATGACGCTGAGCAGTACAAGGAGCGCAACACGGTGGAACGCTGCATCAACAAGATCCGGGCATGGCGGGGCCTGGCCACGCGCTACGACAAGACGCCCGCGAGCTACATGGCGGGGCTCCAACTACGCGGATCCACCATCTGGATACGCAGCCTCAACCCGGGGCCGCGGTTGCGGCGCCCAGCTGGCAAGCCGGACGCCGCAACCGCGCACGTCAGGCCAGCGAGGTGACCGCTCGGCCGAAGTGCCGGGCGAAGAAGCGGACCGCGCTGTCAGCCTCGAACCTGGGCAGCTCCTTGTGCTTGCCCGCGTTGGCGTGCAACGTCTTCTCCTTCGAGGCGAAGGCGTCGAACAGCGCAAGACCGGCCTCGCGCGGGATGTGCTCGTCATCCCACTGCATGTCGAACTCGATCGGGATGGTGATCTGCTTCGCCTTCTCGGCCAGGACATCGGGCCAGTGCTGACCGAAGACCGCGGCGGTGATCCTGGGTTCGATCGCCACCAGCGGCACTCCGATTGCGGTTCCCATGTTGATGCCGAAGTAGCCGACCGGCCCATCGGCGCCGATCTCCGGAAGTTCCTGGAGGGCATCCAGGGTCGCCCGCCACTCGGGCACGGCGAGCTCCGCCAGGTGCGCGTTGTAGCGGACGACGATCGGGCCTTCCGGCTCGCCCGCCGCCCTCGCCCGGTACAGCGCGGCGATCTCCTGCTCGTCGTGCGCCGTGCGCGGCCGGTCGCCGTGACCGGGCGCGTCAATGACGGCGACGTGGAAGCCGCAGCCGGTCACGAGGCGCTGTGCGCGGCCCGCCATGGCCGGTGCCTTCTTGTGCGTGCCGCCGCCGTGCCCCATCAGCACTAGGGGCGCGCGATCGGCTGCGCTGGAGGCCGGCGACCAGAGGACGCCGGGGATCTCGCCCGCGATGAAGTCGCGTTCGACCATGCCGTTCGACGACGACTCGGCGGTGAACTGCACAGAGTGCATAGGTTGTTGCCTTTCGGGAGTGCCTTGTTGTCGAGGCGCTCCCGGCGACACCTACGTCAATCGCCCGGCCGTGACGAAGAGGGGGAGCACCCACACAGATACAGCGTTCATGGGTCTCACCTCCTCGCGCGACGTCACGGTCTCCCGCACGCTACCAGCCGCACGTCATCCCGCCCAGCCTCTTTTCCTGCCGACCAACTGTGGTGTTCCAGCGTGAGCCACAGTCTCCGATACACGCACCGCGGTCGCGGTCCACGCACTGCCTCGTATCAGTGGTAGGAGCCATCACTCGTCGTCGTCCGGGTCGCGCAGCGGGCGGTGCGCACCCCCGAAGTCGGGCAGGTGGAAGCTGTAGTGCCCGTCGATGCCGATGTGGGTGCATGAGCGGCGACAACCACGCCACGTCCGCCTCCGGCACCGAGCACCCCTGCTCCCGCAGCGCGGTCAGCGCGCGGTCGAGGCAGACGGGTTACCCGAAGCGCGGGTGAACGCCGACATGAATCACCAGCTAGTAGGGCTTGGTCATGTGCGGTCCGAGATGGCGTGTCTTCTTGATCGGTCGTGTCGTTGATCGGGTGTGCTGGGTGAGGAGTTGGCTGCGGT
>NZ_JBICXE010000092.1:0-14815 GCF_043200155.1 Streptomyces sp. NPDC048473 | reverse complement strand
GAAAGCACGGCCCCGGCATCTACACAGCCGCTACGCAAGAGCCGATCAACTCCCTTGCGTGACCTGCGAGAACGCTAACTACCCGGCCTTGGGGGAAGGCCCGTGCTCCCGCCCCGCCGGGTCCTACCCGGGCCGTCCGAGGAAGCCGCGACTACCGTCATTGACCAGGCATGCCGGATGCTGCGGCTCCCCACCGTCCGAGGGCAGTTTCCCGATCTCGCCGGGGTCGCGTCGCGTGAGCAGATGTCGTACCGGGGTTTCCTCGCGGAGCTGCTGCTGGCCGAGTGCGACGACCGGGTCCGCCGCCGCTTGATCGCCGGGGCGCTGAGCTCCTCTTCCAGGTGCTGACGGAAAGGGGCGGTAGGCGGCGAGCCCGACCAGGCCCACGGCTGTCAGGGCACGGTGATGACGATCTTGCCGCGCGCATGGCCGGTGGCGCTGACGTCGTGAGCGGTGGCGGCCTCCTTCAGCGGGAACACGGCGTGCAGCGGGACGGTGAGGCGGTCTTGGTCGGCGAGATCGGCCGCCAGTGGCAGCCCTGCCCAGCCCGGCGACTCCCCTGCTTCGGAGCGGGAGAACCGCACTCCGTGTCGGTCGGCGTCGAAGTCCGCGATGGTCACCACGCGATGCGGATCGCCGGCGATGGCCACCAGTTCGGCCAGAGAGCCCTTACCGGCCGCGTCCAGAACCACGTCGACGCCGCGCGGAGCCAGTGGGGCAAGGCGATCGGCCAGCCCCGCCCCGTAGGTGACCGGTACGACGCCGAGCTGGTCGAGGAAGCCGTGGTTGCCTTCGCTCGCGGTGCCGATCACGGTGAGGCCGCGGGCCTGGGCGAGTTGTGCGGTGATGGTGCCGACGCCTCCGGCGGCACCCTCGATCAGCAAAGTCATGCCCTCGGCGGCTTCCAGGGCCTCCAGTACCCGCGTGGCCGTGTCGATGTTGCCTGCGGCGCCGCCCGCTTCCTCGAAGGACCACGACCGGGGCTTGGGTGCCCATGCCTCCAACACGGCGTACTGGGCTGCAGCGCCTCCCTGATTTACGAAGGGGACGAGGCCGAAGACCTCGTCTCCCACGGCGGTGCCGGTCACCCCCTCTCCCACCTCGTCGACCATTCCGGCGGCATCCATGCCGGGGACGTGGGGGAAGTCCAGGGTGGCGATGTCCCGCAGCAACCCTGAACGCAGGTAGCAGTCAGCAGGAGTGACGCCGGTGGCACGCACCGCGATGCGGACCTGACCGGGCCCGGCGTGCGGCTCTTCGACCTCCTCCACGCAGAGGACCTCGGAACCGCCGTAGCGGTGGTATTGCACAGCAAACATGGGCAAACTCCGTATACGTAGCAAGTCGTTCAGCAGGAGAGCTTGCAGTCGCTCACCTCTGCGGCACTGTCAGATTCCCGCTGGTTCTCGTTCGGTGAAGAACTTGATCACCTCCTGGGACGTGGGGTTGTGGGCGACTGCGGCGGCGGCCGCGGCGCTGCGGGGGAACAGCCCTCGTTCGTACTCGGTGAGGGCGGTTTCGATGTCATCGGGGTGTGCGGCGAGGGCCTTGCCGAGTTCGGCGCCGTCTTGCATGGCCAGGCTGGCGCCCTCGCCGTTGGGGGTCGAGAGGTGGGCGGCGTCGCCGAGCAGGGTCACTCCCGGCACCCGGTCCCAGCGGTGCCCGACCGGCAGGGCGTGCAGGGGGCGCAGGACCGGCGCGGTCTCGCCGGCGGTGATCAGGGCGGTGAGTTCCGGTGCCCAGCCGTCGTACTCCTCCGCGATCCGCGCGGCGGCTGCGGCGGCATCGGTGAAATCGATGGTCGCGAACCAGTCTTGTGGCTTGGCCAGCGTGATGTAGGCGTGGAGGGTCCCGTCCTTCTCCCGGTGCGCCACGAACCACTTCCCGTTCCCGTCCGGGTCGAGCGCTACAAGCGTTCCGTCGCCGACCGCTTTCGCGGTGGCCGGGTGTCGGGTGTCGGCGTCGTGCAGGTGGGTCTCGACGAAGGACCGGCCGACGTATGCGGGCGTGGTGTCGCAGAGCAGCGGTCGCACTCGTGACCATGCACCGTCCGCGCCGACCAGCAGGCTCGTGGCGACGGCGGTGCCACCTGCGAAGGTCACCTCGTGGCGGCCCTTGGTGAGGGCGCGGACGCCGGTGGCCTTGTGGCCCCATCGGACGGTGCCGGCGGGGAGTGCGTCGAGCAGGATTTGTCGCAGTTCGCCGCGCTGTACCTCGGGGCTTTCGCCCGTGCCGTCGTCGGCCTTGTCGAACAGGACGGTCCCGTCTCGGCCGAGGAGCCGTATCGCTTGGCGGCCCTCCAGGACGATGCTGCGGAACTCGTCCGTCAGACCGGCAGCCTTGAGGGCGAGTTGGCCGTTGCGGTCGTGGATGTCGAGCATCCCGCCCTGCGAACGCGCCGTCGGGGAGGACTCCGCCTCGTAGACCGTGACGGGGATGCCGTGGAGGTGCAGGACGCGGGCCAGGACGAGGCCGCCGAGTCCGGCGCCGATGATCGTGACAGGAGTGTGCATGGGGCTCCTTGCGTGTCGCACACCTGCCGGGTGGGTCTGGGCAGGATCGCTGGAAGGAAGGCAGCTTGCCGGGCTGTGCAACCGGGCAGGAAACGGCTCAGACGACGATGACCCGGCGCCCGCGCGTGTGACCGGCCCGGCTGTCGATGTGCGCGGCCGCGGCCTCGGCGAGCGGGTACGACTTCTCGACCGGGATGTGGAGCTTTCCCCGCGCGATGAGGCCGGCGGCCTCGGCGAGGGCTTCCGGTACGTTCCCGGTCACGCCGGAGTACCGGACACCGTGTTCCGGCGCGCCGAGATCGGCGATGGAGATCACCTTCTGCGGGTTCCCGGTCAGTTCGACGAGTTCGCGGATCACGCCGGAGCCGGCCAGATCGAGCGCTCCGTCGACATGGCCGAGCTGCCGCACCCGCTCGGCCCAGCCCTCGCCGTATGTCGTGGCGAGGGCGCCCAGGCTGCGCAGGTAGTCCTGGTTCGCGGCCCCGGCCGTGCCGATCACTGTGATGCCGCGGTCGCGGGCGATCTGCAGCACCGCCGATCCGACTCCGCCGGACGCTCCGCTGACCAGCAGCATCTGGCCGGGCTGCACACCGGCCTGGCGGATGATGCGCAGCGCGGTCTCCACCACGGAGGGGTATCCGGCCGCTTCTTCGAAGGTCAGCCCCTCGGGCATTCGGGCCCAGGCCGACAGCACGGCGAACTCGGCATAGGTGCTCGAGCCTCGCCCGAACACGTGGTCGCCGACCTCGACTCCTTCGACGCCCTCGCCGACCTCGTCCACCACCCCGGAGGCGTCCTGCCCGACTCCGGCGGGCAGGACGACCGGGCGGACCTTCTGGAACTGGCCTTCACGGATTCTCCAGTCGACGGGGTTCACGCCCGCCGCCCGCACGGCGATGCGTATCTGGCCGGGGCCCGCGTGGGGCTCCTCGGCGCCTTCGAGGTGGAGAACGTCGGGACCGCCGAACTCGGCGAAGCTCACTCTCTTCATGCAGCCGACCGTAACACTAACGGTTGTTGTTTAGGAACAGTTACTCCTTTGGATTTGATAGTGTCAGCGACATGACCGAGCCGCCCGGACGCCGTGAGCGCAAGAAGGCCGCGACCCGACAGAAGATCGCCGACACCGCCCTGCGGCTCTTCCTGGATCGCGGGTACGACGCGGTGGGCATCCGCGATGTGGCCGCCGAGGCCGACGTGGCCGTCACCACGCTCTTCTCCCACTTCGCCTCGAAAGAGGCCCTGGTGTTCGAGCAGGACGACAGCTTCGAGCAACGCCTCACGCAGGCGGTCACCAACCGCGCACCGCACGAACCGCTCATCCCCGCACTGCGCCGCGAGATCCAGGAGATGGTCCGGCACTGCACGGCGGACGGCACCGTCCCGATCTACCGCATGATCGACGAGTCACGTGCCCTGCGGGAGTACGAGGAGTCGATGAGGCTGCGTCATGCAGAGTCGCTGGCAACGGCCATCGCTGCCGATCCCGGCCTGTCACAGACCACAACGGCCTGCCGGACGATCGCGAGGTTCGTGATCGACGCCTATTCGCTGGCCCGTGAGACGGACGATCCGCAGGCCGCGGTGGACGAGATCTTCCAGATGATCGAGGCGGCCTGGGAAGTCACCTGACCTACCACTCTGCGAGCATCGCCCGCGAGGTCGGGCCCACCCTGGCGGCAGGCTCAAGGACGTCAGGATCTCCTGCAGAGCAACTACTTCGGCGGGGCCGGCGCAGGGTGCCCGGCCAGTTGCCTGGGGAACGGCACAGCCAAGGACCGTTCTGCCTCTACCCAGAGCGCGACTTCCGCGAAAGCCAGGTCGACTGAACCCCGGGCCTCCGTCTTCTCAAACGACCTGGCATCCCGGCAGGTCAACAGCTCGCTACCTGACACATTCACTTCGACAGGACACAGCGGCTTGTGCTGCTCGCCGTTCGTGAGGGTGTTCTGAGGATGTGCCACGTCTCGTGAGACTCGGACGTGTGCCATCGCCGTGAGACTGCCGAAAACCTGCTGGTCAGAGGTTCGGCGTATGCCATGGGTTCCGCGAGAACCTACAGGGTTGTAGGGTCTCACGCTTCGCGTCGTAATCTCACGGCCGATGTCGTATGGATGTCGCATACGACATCGCCGTGAGATTGGCGAGGGGTTGAGTCTGGATCCGCTTGTCCTGTGCCCTGTCGCACTCAAGCCGGCGGATTCTCACCGCTTCTCGTTCGCGCTGTCGGATTCTCATCGCGTCATGCGCTGAGCGGCGGCGCTTGCTTCGTTCGTGGGGTTTGCTCTCATTTCGCTGGTCTCGTTCCCACTGCACCTGTCACGGTCGCTTTCGGCGGCGACTGAAAACTTACGTGGCCGCGCGCCGGGAGCAGGGCTTGGAACTGACCGACCTGGAGCAGCGGCTGGGCACCTTGGCGTCGCGTGGTGGTATCGGTCCTATGGACAACCAGCGGCGCATTCTCATCGTGGCTTACGACGACGCGCAGATTCTTGACATCGCCTGCCCCAGCGGCGCTCTGGACATAGCCAACCGGTACGGCGCGGCCCCGCCCTATGCCATCGAGCTGGGCACCCTCGGCCGCCGTGCCGCCCGTAGTTCGGCCGGCATCGTGCTCGGGGCTGGGCGAGGGCTGGAGGCGGTGACCGGACGGCTGGATACGTTGATCGTTGTGGGCGGGGTCGGGTACGAGTGCGCGGCCGCGGACGGGAGGTTGCTGGCACAGGTTCGGCGGCTGGCCGAGCGCAGTCGGCGCGTCGCCTCCGTCTGCACCGGCACCTACGTGCTCGCCGCCGCCGGGTTGCTGGACCATCGGCGGGTGGCGACGCATTGGGGGTACGGCGAGCAGCTCGCCGCCCGCCACCCCGCTGTGGCCGTTGACGTGGGACCGCTCTACATCCGCGACGGCAACGTCTACACCTCCGCCGGGGTCACCAGCGCGCTCGACCTGACGCTGTCTCTGATCGAGGACGACCACGGGCCGACGCTGGCCCGTGCCGTTGCCCGTGAACTCGTCTCCTACCTGCACAGGCCCGCCGATCAGGCCCAGATCAGCATGTTTCTGGCCGCTCCACCGCCAGAGGACCGGCTGGTACGGGACCTCTCCGGCTACATCGCCGGTCACCTGGCCGAGGACCTGACGCCCGGGGCGCTGGCGGCCCGGGCGGGAGTGAGCCCCCGGCACCTGACTCGCCTGTACACCGCGCACCTCGGCACGACCCCGACAAGGGCTGTGCGGGCGGCCCGTACGGAAGCGGCAGCGCATCTGGTGCGGTCCAGCGGGTTGTCGCTGGCCGCGATCGCCCGTCGGTGTGGGTTCGGGTCGGCGCAGACGCTGCGGCAGGCATTCCTGGATCACTATGGAGTCGGCGGAGACAGGATTCGCAGGATGCCGGACATGCCGCGAGCGCGCGTCCCGTCGGGACAGAAGACTCCCGTGTCATGACGAATTCGACGACACGCAGAGCTCTGCTCCGCGGGACCGTGGCCGCCGCCGCGCTCGCCGCCGCCGGCACCGCAACCCAAGGCGGGGTCGCACACGCCGAGCGGCGGGGTGACGGAGGGCTGGACGTCGGCATCCTGCTGTATGACGGCTACAGCCTGTTGGACCCGACAGGCCCCGCGGAGGTGCTGTCCCGGCTGCCAGGTGCGAACGTGACGATGATCGCCGAGCGCCGAGGACCGGTCCGTACGGACACGGGGGATGTGGCTGTGGTGGCCGAGCGTTCGATCGCCGAGCTCGATCGCCTGGACGTCCTGCTCGTGCCGGGCGGTGGCAATCGCGGCACGGTCGGGGCGATGGAGAACCAGGCGCTGCTCAGCTGGATCCGCCACATCGACCGCCACAGCCGGTGGACGACCTCCGTGTGCACAGGAACGCTCGTCCTCGCCGCGGCGGGGCTGCTGAACGGGCGACAGGCAACGACGTACTGGGCCTCTGCCGACTATCTGCAGTCCGAATTCGATGTGACCTATCTGCCTCAGCGCTATGTGCGTTCCGGGAAGATCATCACGGCGGCGGGGGTCTCGGCGGGCCTGGACATGGCCCTGTACCTGGCGTCCCTGATCGCCGGAGACACCACGGCGAAGGCGATCCAGCTGGCCATCGAATACGACCCGCAGCCCCCGTTCAACTCTGGCAATGCCACGGACGCCGACCCCCAGCTCAAAGAACTGGCACTGCGGTTGCTGGCCGAATCGCAGGTGTGACGGGCTCGGGGGTTTGGGCGACACTGAAAATGTCGACGGGTGCGGCACTGAGGATGCCTACGAACGAGGGCGAAGTGCCCCGCTGGGAGTGGTCCCAACGGGGCGGTTGTCGGTGAGGTGTCGTCTTGGTCGGCAAGGTGTCGGGGCGGTTCATGTGGGCTTTGCGCGTCACCTGGCAGCCAGGTGTCCGGACATCACCTTCGTGTGAGGGCAGTGCTGGCGTCGATGGCCCAGTGGTTGGCTTGTAGAACTCGGTCTGCGAATGTCACATTGCGTTCGTCGATGAACTGGAAGCCGAGAGATCGGCAGATGCCGTTCGAAGGGCCGTTGCTCGTTGCCGGAAATGCGTGCACGAGTCCCCAGCGGTCCTCGTCCCGTGCCTGTTCGAGCAAGGTGCGGACTGCGAGTTTGGCCAGTCCGCGTCCCTGGAATTCCGGCAGGACCATCCATCCGATCTCCGACATGGGCCCGTCCTCGGCGTCGTGGGACCATATGGTCACCGTTCCTGCCACGACTTCAGGCGCGGCAGGGTCAGGGACGATCATCTTGGTCCAGTCGAGATCTGCCGCTGCCTTGTGGACGTCTCGTCGGACTTTGTCCTCCATGCCTTCGCGTGGCAGTGGTCCGCCGAGGTCGGCCATCATGGTGGGATCGCACCGCATTCTGACGTATGCACCGACGTCGTCAGGTTGGACGTTGCGCAACTGCACTGGCTTCTCCTTGGCTCCCTGGACTGCTCAAATGATCCGACATGACGACCATCGCCGGTCTCGTGTCTCCCTTGCGCGGTCTGAAGCGGCTCTTCGCCGACTCGGCGGCCGATCCGCCTGCGGAACCCGCGTCCTTGGTTCAGTCGAGGACTTCGGTGACGGCGGACTGGGCCGCTTTCTCGTCGACGAGCGACTTGCCGGCGGCGATCACCGATCCGTCAGCGGCCGGACTGCTTTTACCGGCCGGCTCCCAGGTTCGGGAGCGTGCTTGTGCTCGCTCGGGTGCCGGCCGATTTGAGGTACGGCGACCGTCAAGCGTCCGATTGGCGAGCTTGGCCCAGCACTCGCGTGGCGCGAGGACCTCCGGGAGATGGCGGCGCGCTCGACGTTCGGGCCTTGCCGGCAAGGGAAAGAACTTCTGGTTCCGCGGCTGCATCCGTAGGCCGATGGGACATCCGCCTGGGCCAACGCCGCGTACCCGTACGCGGCGCGTCACCGCTTCGCGAGAAGCTTGTCAGTTCCGTTGGACGGCAAAAGGCAAAGGCAAGGAGAGCTCTCTCCTTGCCACTCTCAACGTATAGCGCGCTGGGGGGCTTGCCGCAAGACCCGGGTCACGGCGCAGAATCGTCGGCCGATGCCACAACCTGCGGAAATGGGGGCACGACGTGCGTGTGTTGTTGTCGACGTATGGGGGATGCGGTGACGTCGAACCAGTGGTGGGACCGGCAGTGCAGTCGCGGGTGCTCGGCGCGGAGGTGCGGGGGTGTGCGCCGCCCGACTGGGCGGAGTGGCCGGCCGACTCGTCAGAGGAAAGGCAACCAGGGATGAGGACGTGCTCGACAAGAGGTTCGACAGAGTTGGAGGCGCCGGTGATTCGATCGGCCACCGCAGTGCAACGGAGCACGGCTGCCTCGGAGGTATCGCAATGATTGAGCAGTACGTGTTGGATCTTCAAGAGGTCGACGAGATGCAGGTCGCGGTCGTCGGCGGCAAGGGCGCGCACCTGGGCGGGCTGTCGCGGATCGAAGGCATCCGCGTGCCGGGTGGCTTTTGCGTGACGACGGACGCCTTCCGGCGGATCATGGCGGAAGCGCCGTCGATCGACGATCGGCTCGATCAGTTGTCGCGCCTGAACCCGGACGACCGGGAGGCGATCCGCACGCTCAGCGCGCAGATTCGTCGGACCATCGAAGGGATTGCCATCCCGGGCGATCTCGCGGCGGCGATCACCCGCGCGCTCGCCCGGCTCGGCGAGCAGGCCGCCTACGCCGTCCGATCCAGCGCGACGGCAGAGGACCTGCCGACGGCCTCCTTTGCCGGCCAGCAGGACACGTACCTGAACGTCGTGGGGCCGGCGGCGATCCTCCAGCACGTCAGCCGGTGCTGGGCCTCGCTGTTCACCGAGCGGGCCGTGACCTACCGCCGGCGGAACGGCATCGACCACCGTACGGTCCACATGGCCGTGGTCGTGCAGCAGATGGTCTTCCCGCATGCGGCCGGCATCCTGTTCACGGCCGACCCCGTCACGGGCAACCGGAAGGTCGCCACCGTGGACGCAGGCTTCGGTCTCGGCGAGGCCCTGGTCTCCGGCGTGGTGAACCCGGACGTCTTCAAGGTGCGCCACGGCGAAGTCGTCGCCAAGACGATCGCCGCCAAACAGCGTGCCGTTCACGCCCTGCCGGCCGGCGGTACGCAGGAAGTGGCGATCGACGCGCAGCGGCAGGAGCAGCCGGCGCTGACGGATGCGCAGGTCGTGCGGCTCGTGCAGCTGGGGCGGCGGATCGAAGCGCACTTCGGCCGCCCGCAGGACATCGAATGGTGCCTGGTCGACGACGGCTTCCAGATCGTTCAGAGCCGGCCGATCACGACACTGTTCCCCATCCCCGAGAGCGGCGACCAGGAGAATCACGTCTACGTCTCCGTCGGTCATGGGCAGATGATGACCGACCCCATGAAGCCCCTGGGGTTCTCGATGTGGCAGCGGACGGCCATGGTGGCGATGCACGAGGCCGGCGGGAGGCTGTTCGTCGACGTCACCCAGCGCCTGGCCGCACCCGCGAGCCGCGCCGGCCTCCTGGACGTCCTGGGGAAAGGCGATCCGCTGATCAGGGACGCGCTGGAGACCGTCCTCGAGCGCGACGATTTCGTCCCGTTGCTCCCGGACGCGGCTCCCGGCAGGCCGCCGGCCGGCGGTGCGTCCGCCCCGATCGAGCCCGATCCGGCCATCGTCACCGAGCTGATCGAGCGCAGCCAGGAGTCCATCGCCGCCCTGGAGCGCGACATCCGGACGAAGACCGGACCGGCGCTGTTCGACTTCCTGCTGGAAGCCTTCGAGGAGCACAAGCGCGTCCTCAGTGACCCAGTGAGCATGCAGGCGATCATGGCGGGGATGGAGGCCACGTGGTGGCTCAACGACAAGCTGCAGGAGTGGCTGGGCGAGAAGAACGCGGCTGACACGCTCACGCTGTCCGCCCCCGACAACATCACGTCGGAGATGGGACTGGCGCTGCTCGACGTCGCGGACGTGATCCGCCCGCAGCCGGAGGTGGTGGCGTTCCTGCAAGGCATCGGCGTCGAGGACGAGGGCTTCCTGGACGAGTTGGCGAAGCTCGCGGGCGGGACCGAAGCGCGCGACGCCATCGAGGCCTACCTCGACCGGTACGGCATGCGCTGCGTCGGCGAGATCGACATCACGAGGCCACGTTGGCGCGAGCGCCCCACCACGCTCGTGCCCGTGATCCTCGACAACGTCAGGAACTTCGAGCCGGGCGCCGCCGAGCGGCGCTTCGAGCAAGGGCGGCAGAAGGCGCAGAAGAAGGAACAGGACGTGCTGTCACGCTTGCGGGCCCTGCCGGACGGGGACCAGAAAGCCGACGAGGCCAAGCGGATGATCGACCGGGTCAGAACCTTCATCGGGTACCGGGAGTACCCGAAGTACGGCATCGTCAGCCGCTCCTTCGTCTACAAGCAGGCCCTGCTGGAAGAGGCCGAGCGCCTCGTGCAGGCCAACGTGCTTCCTGAGAAGGAGGACATCTTCTACCTCACGTTCCAGGAACTCCACGACGTCGTGCGCTCGAACCAGGTGGATGACCAGCTCATCCAGCAGCGCAAGGACGCGTTCCGGTCGTACCACGCGCTCACACCGCCCCGGGTGCTCACATCGGATGGTGAGGCCGTCACCGGGGCGTACCGGCGCGACGACGTGCCGGCCGGCGCCCTGGTCGGCCTACCGGTTTCCGCCGGGACCATCGAGGGAAGGGCCCGCGTCATCCTCGACATGGCGCAGGCCGATCTCGAAGCGGGCGACATCCTGGTCACGACCTTCACGGACCCCAGCTGGTCGCCGCTGTTCGTCGGAATCGCGGGCCTGGTGACGGAGGTGGGCGGCCTGATGACCCATGGCGCAGTGATCGCCCGGGAGTACGGCTTGCCGGCCGTCGTGGGCGTGGAGCAGGCCACCCGGCTGATCCGGGACGGGCAGCGGATCCGCGTGCACGGAACCGACGGGTACGTCGAGATCCTGCCTTGACCGACCACACCGAGAAGCCCCATCCGTAGCTTCCGACCAACTGATGGTTTCAGAATGACTCGTGGAGTCTTGGGGTGCAGACGGGCTTGAGTAGTTCCGTATGGAGGTTGGCCCGACATCCGTCACGGATGTGGGTCCGCCATCCATGGCGGTCGCGCTGATGGCGATTCTTGAAATTGACCACGGCTACTCGTTGCCGCACTCGGTTCGGTTTTCAAGGGAGCGGGGCGTTGCAGCGAGCGTCGCGGACAGAGCCGGCCGCCCGCCGCGTTGCTGATGAGTCGGGTTCGCCGTGTTCGCTAGCGTCGACCCATGTTGCATACGAGATTTACCGAAATGTTCGATATCACTTACCCGGTGATGGCGGCACCCATGGGCTTGCACAGCGGCGGGACGCTCGCCGCCGCTGTTTCCGCGGCCGGCGGGCTCGGCTCCTTCGCGGGTACGCATCCTTGGAAAGGGCCTGACTGGATCCGTGCAGAGATCGCGACCATCCGCGCCACGACGGACCGCCCGTTCGGAGTCGGCTTCATCACACCGTTCCTCCCCTTCACCGAGCCGCATTTCGATGCCGCACTGGAGGAGCGACCAGAGATCATCGCACTGTCGTTCGCCGACCCCCAGCCGTGGCTTGCTCGCGCCAAGGACGCGGGAGCCCGGGTGATGTGCCAGGTCCAGAACTACGATGACGCGGAGAAGGCTGTCGCCGCGGGTGCCGATGTCCTCGTGGCGCAGGGTACCGAGGCCGGTGGCCATACCGGGACGATGGGCCTGCTGCCGTTCCTGGCAGGGATCGTGAGGCGTTATCCCGATGTTCCGGTGCTGGCCGCAGGGGGCATTGGCGACGGTCGAACACTCGCGGCAGTCCTCACCGCCGGTGCGGACGGCGCATGGTTGGGCACGGCGTTTCTTGCCACGCCAGAAGCGATCGAGGTACACGATGTCCACAAACGCCTGATCGTCGAGAGTGATGGCAGCGACACCGTATGGACGCGGACCTACGACATCGTGTCGGGGCTGCCGTGGCCGGCGACCATCGGCGAACGCGTCCGCCGCAATCGGTTCACCGATGAGTGGTCAGAGCGTGAGGCGACGCTGCGGGACCGCAAAGAGGAATTTGCGCCCCCGGAAGGCCTTAACCCCCTTGAGTCCCCACCCGATCCCGACACCAGCGCGATCCTCTACGGTCAGTCGGCGTTCTTCGTCGATGCCGTCCGCCCCGCTGCGGATGTGGTCCGGACGATCAGTGATGAGGCCGAGGCAATCCTGGCCTCGCGGCCTCGATCGCTGCTGAGTTGACTGAGAGTGTGAACGGCGAGGCCGGTCCGATGGGGCGGTGCGCCCGGCGGCCATCCCTACCGACTGGCTTGATCCGAAAGAAACGACCTGGCTCAAGTGATGTTGTGCCCAATCGGAGACGCCGCTCAGCCGGACGGCAGCTTTGACGGGGTCACCGGTTCGGGTGGGCTGGCCCACCTCAAAGTCGTGGCCAGTCAGGCCGCTTTCTTCCTCAACGATGCGAGCGATGCGATAGGCCAGTTCCATCACCCCCAACGCCGCAGGCCCCGAGTGGCGGTAAGCGACCTCTATGTTGGCTGTGTCCCCGCAGTAGTCGAGCTGCACGCGTCCCGGCGGACCAACCGTCTCAAGGGTCAGGCTGTACAGGTACTCCTCAGACTCGACAGATCCGATGTCCCGCGAGACTCGGTCCAGGATCCGGTCCCACTCAGCCCGTTGCGCGTCGGTAAGCCGGAGCAAGGGAAGGTCAGCGTCGGGATCGAAGCCGGCGTTGAGGCGGTCGAGCGTCTCTTGAAGCGTCAGACCCGGCTGTACCCGCACGAGCATGATGTCGTAGGTCACCGGGTGAATCTACGCAAACTTCCGGTCCTCGGCGACAGCATTGACTCAGCCACCAGAGCTGACTCGCCCGTGGTGATCCAAACGAAACCGCCTAGTAGGGCTTTGTTAGGTGGTGTCGTGGGGCTGCCATGGGGTGGGTTGTCGGCAGGTGGGGCAGGTTCCGGTCCAGGTGGCGAGGAGTTGTTGGAGGAGGTCCAGGGCCTGGTAGAGGGTCAGGCCCTGGCAGGGGCTTTTGGGCAGGTCCGCTGTTCGGTGAGGAAGAGGTGGGCGGCGGTGACGAGGGTGACGTGGCGGTGCCAGCCGGTGAATGAGCGGCCTTCGAATCAGCATGCGGCCGGCGCCCGCACCGATCTACCGCCGGCACCCGCCTCAAAGGGGGTCGAAGAGAGGGAACACCAGGGCGAGACGCCGTGGCAGAGCCTGGTCGCCCGCCTGGTGGAGGTGGTGCTGGAGGTGAGGGCCTGGGCCGTTCGCGGGGCGGGTTCACCAGCAAGATCCACCTGAGCGCGGATGGCCGTTGCCGCCCCCTGTCCCTGGTTGTCACTCCAGGTCAGCGGGCGGACTGCACCAAGTTCATCGCCGTGCTGGAGAAGATCCGCGTCCCCCGATCCGGCCCGGGAAGGCCACGCGTGAAGCCGGACAGCCTCGCGGCCGACAAGGCATACAGCAACGGTCCTGTTCGCGAGTACCTGAGACGGCGGGGGATCCGCCACACGATCCCGGAGAAGACCGACAGCCAGGGCGCCCGCCTGCGGAAAGGCTCACGCGGCGGACGGCCGCCCGGGTTTGACCAGGACCGCCACAAGAAACGCAACACCGTCGAACGGGCGATCAACCGTCTGAAACAGTTCCGCGCGGTCGCCACACGCTTCGACAAGCGCGGCTACGTCTTCCTCGGCACCGCCACCGCGGCGTCCGTCGCGATCTGGCTCCGAACGTGAGTCCCTACGCGACCCAGCAATAGACACCTTGGCCCTGTCGTCGGGCGCTGCTGACGAGAGCAGCCAGATCACTCAGGATCACGGACACGATCTCTGTGTCTATGACCTCGCCGTCCTCCGCACGCTGCAAGGACCACGCAACAGCGGCATCCTTCAACTCCGACCGCTCAGCCTCGGTGAGTGCTGCGGACAGGCGAGTTGAGATCGCGAAGACGACGCACCCGTCATTGTCCTGGCCGGCGACGAGACGAGGCTCACCAGCTTCGACGAGTTTTTCAAAGCTGCCGCCGACAAGAAGGCCACAGCTTCTTCGGGATCGAAGTTGCCGAAGGAGAGCGACTCGAATGCGCATCGCGGCCCGGTCTGAAGAACCAGAGCCGCTGACGTGTCATCCGGAGCCGTGAAGAACTCGACGATGATGCTCACCCGAGCATCATGCCGGACCGCCCACGACCGTGATCGGCCGGACAGCTCCAACGGGTTTTTGCGGAGTCTCCGTGGCCGGATGCCACGGTGTCCACCGTCGTGCAACTGCCGACCGGGAAGGCGCTGACCGTCCGGACGGCGGCCGACGTGTTCCTCGACTCGCTCGGCAACTCGAACACGGTCCGGAACTATGGGGCGGATGTTCCTCAGACCCCGACCCGCCCGGACGCGAAAACTTCCTGATCAAGGCCGGGAGTCGGCCCGGCATCACCATGCACGTCGACCTCAACTACAACTTCGACGTCAAGCTCTGCGCCAAGCGCTCCGGCGGCTACATATACGCATACGCCAAGGTCGACTTCGAGGGACCCGTCTGGTATGTCAACCAGACCGACACACTCGACGCCGCCCGCTTCCACCTCCAGATCAAAAAGTCCGTATCCGGCACCGACCCCGTCGTGAAATCGGCAAACTACACCGGCCTCGAGTACAAGCTCGAACATGGCAACACGTCAGGCAACGGCAGCTACACCACCGGGACGATCAAGTACAAGGCCGGCTCAGGCCGCTACCTCGCCGACGGCGTCATCCAGCTGGACTGGGACGGTGACGGCAAGGGCTACCGGA
>NZ_JBICXE010000091.1:0-14838 GCF_043200155.1 Streptomyces sp. NPDC048473 | reverse complement strand
CCCCCTGCGCTGCTAATCGAACAGTCAGCAAAGCTACACAGGCACTGCGGCCGCCCACTTGACGGCTTGGGACCGTGAGGCGTCTGATGCGGCACTAATAGACCTCGTACGAGGCCAGATCCGCCGGGTCCTCCGTCGCGAGCGCTACATACCCGTCGGGCCGTACGAGAAAGAGTCCCCGGTCCCCGTACGCCTTGTGTGCGTGCCCGTCCATGTCGATGACGTCGGCCTGCTCGCCGGGCCGGCCGACCCGGACCAGCTTGTAGCGCTCGGAGGCCGGGGCGTCGGTCCCGCCGAAGGCGAGGAGCGTGGCGTGCGGGCCGCGGAAGAGGTCGAAGAGACGGATGGGCCCACAGGGGGCGTCGGGGGCCCGGTCTCCGGCGCGCAGTGCTTCGTCGGCCAGGCCCTCGCGGCACTCGCGGGTCAGGGGGCTCTCGCGGTAGCCGAGGCCCAGTTGGAAGGTCTCGCCGCCACGCTGGGAGAAGCCGCGGTCCTTGTCCACGCGGTCCTGCTCGAAGACTTGGGTGGTGAGGGCGAGCACATGCCGCGCGACCGGCCGCCGCTCGGCCTCGTAGGTGTCGAGGAGCGCATCGGACGCACCGCGCAGCGCTGCGCCGAGCTTCCAGCCGAGGTTGTACGCGTCCTGGATGCTGGTGTTGAGGCCCTGGCCGCCCGTAGGAGAGTGAATGTGCGCGGCATCGCCCGCGAGCAGGACGCGGCCGATGCAGAAGCGGTCGGCGGCCCCGGCCTTGATGCGCAGCACCGAGGACCACCGCACCTCATGCACCCGCACGTCCTCGTGGCCGGTGCGCTCCACGAGCAGTTGCTGGACGGCCTCGGGCGTGGCGTCGGGCGTGAAGTCCGGGCCCGCGCCCTCGAAGAAGGCGAGCAACTGGAAGAAGTCCGCCCCTTCGAGCGGGCGGATCGCGACGCGCCCGCCCGGCGCGGTGGGCCACACGTGCCAGTGCGCGCGGTCGAATCCGTCCATGAGGACGTCCGCGATCAGCGTCGGGTCGGTGACGAGCTCGGTGACGGGGAAGCCCACCCCGAGGGCCTTGCGGACCGTGCTGCGTCCGCCATCGGCCGCGACCAGATAGCCGGCCCGTACGGCCGACTCGGTGCCGTCCGGCCCGCGCAGCCGCGCCGTCACCCCGTCCGCGTCCTGCTCAAAGCCGGTCAGCTCGCAGTCGAACTCGACGCTTCCGCCCAGCTCTTCGAGGCGCGCCTGGAGGATCTCGACGGTGCGCCACTGCGGGAGCATCCAGATCTCGCCGTACGGGACGTGGGGCGAGGGCTCGGCGCGCTCGACCGCGTCCCACTCGGCGATACGTGTGGTGCCGTCCCAGCTCTGGAGGCGCTGGATGGGGCCGCCTGCCGCCCGTATCGCGTCGATGACGCCCAGGTCGTCGAAGACCTCCAGGGTGCGCGGCTGGAGGCCGGAGCCGCGTGAGCCGGGAAAGCTGCGGCTCTCCCTCTCCACGACGCGGCAGGCGATCCCGCGCCGGGCGAGGTCGCAGGCGAGCACGAGGCCGGTGGGCCCGGCTCCGGCGATCAGAATTTCGGTGGCGGTGATTGAGGGCAGGCTCATCACATGCTCCTTAACGTCGTTAAGTCGCCCCTCGGCGCAGGAGGGGCGACCCGCCTCACAGCAGGACATGACGGTACGTCATGCACGAGGCGCACGAACCGGACCGATCCCGAACTCGCAATGCTCCTGAGGCCGATGCGACGGAGGAGAAGCTGCATCCGGTCGCCAGTGAGCGTTTGAGTTGGCCGCTTGAGTGTTCCGCGTCGAGGGCATGGCTGAGCCGTGACACGTTAGTTGGAACTTTGCCAAGATTGTTGGAACCGCAGCGTGCCAGGGCTGGCATCCATCCTCTCGATGAGGACTGTGTGGCGGAGGAGTCTGCGCAGGGCCGCGTAGTGGTTCAGAGCGTCCGGGCGTGAGAGCTGAAATCACGTCTGGGTGTTGGAGTCAGAGACCGAGGCACGTCGGTGCATCACTCAGGCGGCGGGGGGAACTGAGGGCGGCGGGTAAGAGGGGCTGCGCTCCTGCTTGGAGAGGGCCAGGCGAAGAAGGGCTGCCAGGGCGCCCGGGCCTACAGCAATTGCCGCGAGCAATGCTGGTTCCCACTGCCGCGAGACGAAGGAGACGAGGCGTCCATTGTCCTCCAAACTGCGTTGAGTCACAGGCCCCCTCCATATGAAACCCCTTGTGCTGCCCACTCATCTGCATGCTGCATCCCGTAAACAGCAGCGCCTGCAATCACCAGGACGGAGGTGCACAGAACCAACACAGCCCAGATCCGTCGTGCGGACGGTGCCCGCATGGGTATGAGAGCCACGAGAACCCAGACGACTACCAGCATTAACGTAACCGTGAGAGCCACCGGATCTCCAGACGACCAGGGGTAGCGGTCGGCTGCCGGCGCGGGGCCGAGGACCGGTCAAGCAGTCCGAGCTCGCCGTAGCGGCGGTAACGATTCACCCACTTCGACGCCATCACTCGCGATATCCCCATCTCCGCGGCAACATGCGCGACAGGGCGGGTGCGACAGCGCTCGATGAGCCGGCTGCGCCCTTCCGGGGTGAGCGGGGCGTTGCGGTGAGTCATGCGACCCGAACGTCTTCGGCCGACGCGGCGGGCTCGGGGGCGGACAAATGTATCCGTTTGGGCAGCAAGAGCGGGGTGGCAAGCAGGAGAACGCCGGACATGGTGATCGCGGCGAGCGGGCTGGTGAGTGTGGCGAGAATGCCCCAGATCACCATCAGGGCAGCTTGTAGGAGTTTGCTGATGGCACTCCATGTACTGAGGATTTGGGCGGTGTGATCCGCGGGAGTCCGTTGCAGGCGTTCTGTTGCGTAGATCGGATTGAAGATGCCCATGCAGGTGATCAGCAGGCCCTCGACGATGATCACGGTGAGGAGTCCGGGGATGCCGGGATGGACGAACGTGAGACCGAGCGGGAAGAGCGACCGCAGCCAGCCGGAGACGATCATGACCCGGTGCCGGCCGTAGCGGGTCACGAGGCGCGCGGAGAGGCGGGCGCCCACGAAGCCGCCGAGTGCCGGGATGCCGAAGGCAAGACCGTATTGCCAGGCCGGGAAGTGGTACTGGCCCAGCAGGAGGACGGACAGGAGCGGGACGGTGGCCATGATTAGGCCGCCGACCAGGATTGAGTTGAGGAACAGGCGCCTCAGTGCGCGGTCGCGGAGGATGAACCGCCAGCCGCCAAGAAGGTCGGCTCCGCGCAACCTGGTGGCCCGGTCGCGGGGCGCCGCGACGTCGCCTCCGCGGATGCGGAGGACCCCGAGCGCGGACAGAAGGTAGCTGAGGGCGTCGGCCATGACAGTGATGACCGGGCCGAGCAACCCTATGAGTGCACCACCGAGGGGCGGGCCCGCCGCGGTCGCCACCCAGCTCGTGCCCTCGAATCTCCCGTTCGCCACAAGGAGGTGATCGCTACGGACGAGATACTTCAGATACGCGCCGGATGCGGCAGTGAAGGCGATGCTCGCGGTCCCGGAGATGACCGAGACGACCAGCAGTTGGCCGTATGAAAGCAAGCCGAGGACGTACGCGATCGGGACACTTGCCATCGCGACGAACCGGATCAGGTCCATCGCGATCATCACCGGACGCTTGGCCCGGTGCTCAACCCACGGCCCGAGCGAGAACGCAACAATCGCCGCGACGGCAAGCCCGGCCGCCTCCAGGAGCGACACGGCGAATGCCGACGAGTGCAGCACTCGAACCGCGATCAGCGGGAACGCGCCGAAGGCAATCCACGTACCGTATGTACTGGCGGCGTAGGCCGACCACAGCCAAGCGAAACTGTGCCCCAACTGCACGCGCATGCGACTCCCTCGCGACAACCGATGTTCAGTCTCTGAATCACACCGGCCGCACCGTCGCGGGATCAAACAACCGACTCCCGGGCGAGCCACAACCATCAGTTGTGCACGCGTATGCTGGATCAATGGATACCGAGGCGGTGCGATCGTTCGTCCGCGCGGCCGAGCTCGGACAGCTGCAACACGCGGCCGACGAGCTCGGCGTAACGCAACAGGCCGTGTCGAAGCGGATCGCAACCCTCGAGCGCGAACTCGACGTCCGGTTGTTCACCCGCACCGCCCGAGGGGTCGAGCTGACACTCGACGGCCAAGCTTTCCTCCCGCACGCCCGGAACATCATCACGGGTGTCGATCGCGCCATCACCGCGATCAGACCGAGCTCGCGGGCCCTTCGGATCGACGTTCTCGGCCTGCGATCCGCGCAGGCCGTCGTCCTGCACGACTATTGGCGGTCGCATCCCGAAACCGACCTCGACGTGGTGACCCTCAGGGTCAACGACCCGCGCGTGGCGGTCACCGCCGTCCAAGCAGGCGATATCGACGCCTCGTTCCGCTCGGTCACCGACCCGGCCACACTGCCGCGCGACGTGCAAATGATCCACGCGTTCGACTCCCCGCTGGAACTCCTCGTCGGCCCGAGGCACCCGCTCGCCTCCGCACGAACACTGACACCATCCCAGCTGCGCCAGCACCGGATCTGGGTGCCGGGTATCGCGCCACGAAGCGAATGGGCAGAGTTCTACGATCAGCTCGCCACCGACTTCGACCTCCGCATTGACGCCGCGGGCCCGAACTTCGGCAATGAGGTACTCCTCGACATCCTCGCGGACTCCGCAGACGTGGCAACCCTCGTAGGCTCGCGCGACCGGTACATCTGGCCGACGAACTACGACCTACGCCGCATCCCGATCGTGAATCCGACGCTCGCATACCCGCTCTCGCTCATCTTTCCCCGAGCGAATCCACACCCAGGACTCCGGGCAATCATCAACCACTTCGGAAGCCTGGCACCGCTCCCCGAGACAACCTGGCTCCCATCCTGGGCAACGACACCACGCCGCAACGACGGAAACATCGAACACACCCGACGCTAACGGTCGCTTCCAGCAGCACACTGCCGACACGACCAGGGCTGTCCCGCGACGGTCCGCCAATATGTCATGAGCGCACCAACGAGCAGCCCGGCCGCCGGCAGCGCCGCCCACGTCTGCTCGTCGCCGACGGCCGGCAGCGCACACACGGCGCCGGCGACGAGTAGCTGCGCGGTCTTCGCACGGTCCTTCCCCGCCTGACCTTGCGTGTTCGTCACTCGTTCCCCTCTCGCCCTGGTGGGCGCAGCCTCCCATGCCGACGCCCGGCCTCTTGGTGAGGGCCCGGGCGCGGTGCGGCACAGAGCCAGTCGTGGCCAGCCTCCCGGCTGCTGATGGCAAGCACCGCCGTGCAAAAAGCAAGGCACCTCAGCGCAGCCTCCGGCACCCTCGCGGGAGATAGGCGCTCCACCTCCCGTTGGCCAAGGGTGGCGGAACAGTCCAGTGGATCCCCAGTTAGCGAAACCGGGGATCCACTGGACTACTGAACATCCACCGCCAGTCCCTGACCGATACGTCGAGAGGCAGCATCACGACACACAACTTCACACTCCGGCTTCTCCCTTCCACGCGCGGCTCTGACACAACGGAAAAGAACCTGCTACGCCGCGGCGTAGCTGAGCCGGAAGCACTCCTGGGCCCGCTCCAGGTCCCGGTCCGTGCGCAGTTGCAGCTCCAGGTCGCCGGTTCCGTGGTGGCCGATGCCTGTCACGTCCGGGGTAAAGCCGGGGATGAGCTCGGCCTCTTTCGGGTCGGCTTTGAGGTAGACGAGGAGCTTGGTCCTTTGTGACGGGCAGACGCAGGCGAAGTTTCGTAACCGCTGGTAGGCCCGGTAGGTCCTGTTCTCGACCTTGGTGATGTTGTCGCCGAGACCGAGCAGCGCCTCTTCGACCGCGTCGGCCAGTTCCACCGTCACGCCGTCCGCTCGGCGCACGCGCGGCGCCGTCGCGCGACCGCGGCTGCGGTCTCCCCCGGGCAGATCCCGTTGGCCGGTGACGGAGGCCACCGTCTCCAGGCCGACATAGTCGCTGCCGAAGAACCGCTAGCGGACCAGGTCGATGCTGCGGCGGTGCTCGCGCACGGCGTGTGCGTCGTAGTGGGTGAAGCTCCGGCCACGCAGATCAGCCTCGGTGCGCGCCAGAGGATCCGGGAGGCGACCGAGGCTCCCAGCCGGTCGCGGACAAGGTGCCCGAAGGCGTCCTTGTGGTTCATCAGCCAGGACAGGTAGAAGAGGCCCTGGTTGATGACGCTCGCTTCGACGCCACGCTTGTACTCAACTTTACCGACCGCAGGAGCTCATGCACCGACTCTGAACTGCGACGATTCATAGACTACGTGTCCGTGACGGGAAGTTGGGGCTGTCGCAGGGTGTACACCTCGCCTGCAAAATTGCGGTGATCGTCCCTGTTGGCGCGGTCCACCGTCGCGGTAAATGTGCGGTTTACCGCAACGGTGGATCAGGCTGCTGAACGGGACAGATGGGCACGGACGCCACTTGGCCGTAGCTAAACGAGTACTGGGCGGTCAACGGCGACCGGGCGCTGATGGTCCGGCTCAACGGCGCGATCGACACCGTCGTGGCGATGAGCATCGACGACGGCCTCATCACCGGGCTCCACGTCGTACGCAATCCCGAGGAACTGTCACGCATCGAGCGGGAGACCGCGGTCAGCCGCTGAGTCCGTGACGGCCTTCGGGCAGGGGCCTGATCCGCATCGCGGGTCAGGCCCCTGCCGCGTCTCCGGAGATCGTTTGGGGGCAAATCCGGAGACGCGGCAGGTGGGGTCAGTCCCAGACCAGGTTGAGGGAGCGTTCGAAGTTGACGTATCCGGCGCGGGCGAAGGACTTCGCCATGGGGACGTTGCCGAGGTCCGTCGATGCCCTGATACGGTCGACGCCCTCGGCGGCCAGGATGCGGGTGCCCTCGGCGAGGATCTCGTCGATGTAGCCGTTGCCGCGGTGTGCGGGCAGGACACCGATGTACGCGATGATCGGGTGGTAGCTGTTGCGGGCCGGGACCACGAAGCCCACCGGACCGCCACCGTCCGGGAGTTCGGCGATGCGCCACCACTCGTGCGGGCTCTTGAACCCGGCGAACTCTCCGTCGTAGTGCCGTTCCGCCGCCTCGCGCGGGCTCAGTCCGGAAGCCAGGTCCGCCTGGCCGTGGGCGTCGAGGGTGCCCTCCATGACCGGGGTCATCAGGGCGAGGAGGTCCTCACGGTCGGCCACCGGGCGGAAGACGAGACGCCCCTTGGACTCCGGGAGCAGGGACGACGGGGTCCACTGCAGCCGCAGCCGCTCGACCAGCAGCCGTGCGCCCGTGCTCTCCAGCACGCGCGTGCGGGATTCGACCACCTCGCGGGCTGCGGGCTCCTCGTGCCAGTCGGGCGGGACGAAGCGGCCGTACTCCGGCAGCTTTGCGCCCGCCGGGAAGACGGTCGCCGTCGCCGTCTTGAACAGCCGCAGGCCGATCTCGTCGCGGTCGGCCCGGGGCAGCGTGTCGTCGATGTCGAAGAAGTCGAACTGTAGCGGGACGTCACCGCCCGGGGTCGTCCACCAGGCGAGCCGGGCGAGGAGACGGTTGCCGTCCAGGGCCACCCAGGCCCACTCGGGGCGGCGGCAGCCGCCGGCGAAGTCGTCGGTCAGTTCGTGGTCGAGGACGTAGGAGAGCCGGCAGAAGAGATCGATCTCCTCGGGGCCGGTCAGAGGTCGGTAGCTCACCGATGTCAGTGTCAAGTCAACTCCTGTGAAGGGGTACAGCGCTCCGGACCCGGTATGTCGTGCTGGTCAGGAACGCCGGGTGTCCGGGCAGAGGGTGGCGAGGGCCGCATGCTGCTCAGGCCGATTCGAGGATCGGGCGGATTTCGAGCGCCTCCGGGGTGGGGAAGCCGCGGGCCAGCTCGATGGCCTCGGCGTGGTCGGCCACCTCCAGCACGAACCAGCCGCCGAGGGTCTCCTCGCCGCTGTGCACGGGCCCCTCGGTCACCGCTACGGATCCGTCCGCCGCCTTGCGCACGGTGACGGGGCCCTGGCGCTCGGTGTCGAGGGCGTCGCCGCCCGCCAGCTTGCCCGCTGCCGCGAGCTCGCCGATCCAGGTCTCGTACGCCTTCCGGTAGGCGTCGCGGTCGGCCTGGATCCGGGCGCGTGACGCGTGCGTCTCGAAGATCACGAGGGCGTATTTCATGAGGCGTTCCTCTGTTCGGTGTGCTCGGTGATGGTGGTCGGTTTGATGCGGGCCAGTGCGCCTGTCTCCAGGGCCGTCCACAGGGCGCCGTCCGGGCCCACCGTGATCCCGTGCGGCTCGGAGGCCGGGGTGGGCAGGTCGTGGACGGTGACCGTGCCGTCGGAGGTGATCGAGCCGACGCGGTTGCCGCCCCACCCGGTGAACCACGCCGTGCCGTCGGCGTCGGTGGTGACGGCGTGCGGCCGGGACGAGCGGTCGGGCAGCGGGTACTCGGTGATCCGGCCGTCGGGTGCTCTCCGACCGATCTGACCGGCCGCGATCTCGGTGAACCAGACGCTTCCGTCCGGGCCTGCGGCGAGACCCACCGGTGCGGCCGCCTCGGTGGGCAGCTCGTGGACCGTGATGCGGCCGTCCATGCCGATGCGGCCGATGGCGTTGGCCTGGTTCATCGTGAACCACATCGCGTCCCCGGCCGCGGCGATCGCGGAGGGGAACGCGCCGGTGCGCGGCAGCGGGTACTCCGTGACCGTTCCGTCGGTGGCGAGGCGGCCGATACGGTCGGCGGCGGTCTCGGTGAACCACAGCGCGCCGTCCGGCCCCGCGGCGATACCGAAGGGACCACACTCCGCGGTCGGCAGCGCGAACTCCGTCACCCGGCCAGCCGTCGTGATCCGGCCGATCCGGTGCGCCCGGTACTCCGTGAACCACAGTGCGCCGTCCGGCCCGTTACTGATGACCGTCGGACCGCTGTCCGGGACGAGCTGATGGCTGGTCGGCTCCTGTCCCGGGACGAACCGACCGATCCTGCCGCTGTGCACCATGGTGAACCACAGCGCGCCGTCCGGGCCGGTGGTGATCGCGTACGGGCCGCTGTCGCGACCAGACACCGTGTACTCCTCGACGGTCTGGGTCGTCACTGCTGCTGCTCCAGACCTTCGGCGGCGGCGATGCGCTCGATGTCCTGGGGGGAACCGGCCATGATGGTGCGGGCGTGCGCAGTCACCAGCTCGACGGGCCAGTCCCACCAGGCGACGCGCACGAGCCGCTCGATGCCGCTGTCGTCGAAGCGCTGTCTGATCGTCCGGGCCGGGTTCCCGCCCACGATGGTGTATGGCGGCACGTCGGCGGTGACCATCGCTCCGGCCGCGATCACTGCGCCGTCGCCGATCCGTACCCCCGGCATCACGGTGGCGCCGTATCCGAACCACACGTCGTTGCCGACCACCGTGTCCCCGCGGCTGGGCATGCCGGTGACGAGGTCGAGGGTCTGCTCGGTCCACTCCCCGCCGAACATGGTGAAGGGGAAGGTGGACACCCCCATCGACGGGTGGTCGGCGCCCGCCATCAGGAACCGGGTGCCCGTGGCGATCGCGCAGTACTTGCCGATGATCAGCCGTTCCGGACCGTAGGCGTACAGCACATTGCGCTGCGCGAAGTCGGTCGCCCCGTCGGGGTCGTCGTAGTAGGTGAAGTCACCCACCACGACGTTCGTCCCGGCGACCAGTGGCTTGAGGAAGACAACCCGCTCGTAGGCAGGCAGTGGATGGATGGTGGCCGGGTCAGGTGTCACGCGGGAATCTTTCCGTGAGGGTTTGTGCTCGGCGGGCGGAGCCCGGGTGGCGAGGCCCCGTGACCGACGAGGTACGCGCCTTCCGCGCGGTCCGCGTCTTTCGGGCCATCGGCCGAATTGAGGGGGCCGGACCTGCCGCCTCGTGCCGGCTCGTGTCAGCACCTGCGGGAGGCTGCCGCCCGGCCCGGTACCCAGCATGCGTACCGGGCAGCCCGGGAGCAACGGCCGATCTTGCTATGGTCGTTAACCCAGAGGTTCACGAATCCGGGGGACAGGATGGAACTGCGGGACATAGAGATCTTCCTGACGCTCGCGGAGGAGCTCCACTTCGGCCGCAGCGCCGAACGCCTGCATGTCTCCCCAGCCCGTGTCAGCCAGGCGATCAAGAAACAGGAACGCGTCATCGGCGCCCAGCTCTTCGAGCGAACCAGCCGCCACGTGCGGATGACCCCCGTCGGAGAGGAGCTGCTCCAGCGGCTGAAGCCGGCATACGAGGGCATCCAGGAAGCCATGGCGGAGGCGACCACCATCGCCCGCCACTCGGCCGGCACGCTGACGCTGGGGGTCATGGGCGCACAGATGCACGACATGACCCCGGTCCTGACCCACTTCCGGGCCCGGCACCCGTCCGCCGAACTCCGGTTCCGGGAAGTGTTCTTCAGCGATCCGTTCGGAGCCTTGCGGGCCGGCGAGGTCGACGCGGTGACCACCTGGCTGCCGGTCCGAGAGCCGGACCTGACCGTCGGAGTGGTGCTGCGCGAGGAACCGCTCCACCTGATGGTGGCCGCGGATCACCCGCTCGCCCGGCAGGAGTCGGTGAGCATGGAGGTGCTCGGCGACCACATCGTGCCGCGCCTGAGCGGCTCCATTCCCTCCTACTGGGAGACCGCCGTCCTGCCGGCCCGCACACCGGCCGGACGCCCCGTCCGCCGCGGCCCGGCCGTCGCCACCTTCTACGAGATCCTTGCCCTCGTCGCGGCAGGCGACGCGGTCTGCACAGTCCCCGACGAGGGGCGGCGCTACAACGCGCACACCGACGTCGTCTACCTCCCCCTCCACGACGCCCAGCCCGTCCAGTGGGCCCTGATCTGGCGCACGGACCGTGCGACCCCACTGGTACGTGCACTCGCCGGGGCGGCGACGGACTGCGGGGACGCAACCGGGCGGTAGAGACGGGATGTGCCGGCGTCGGATCGGCGTAGTGGGTCAGGGTCTTGCGGCGGCGTTCTTCGAGCCGGTCCAGGAGCCGGTCGGGGATGCGGACGGCCGCGTTCAGGTTGCCGACCTTGGTCTGGTCGTGCCAGAGCAGGGGCAGCCCGCCGTAGCGGCCGACGCAGTCCAGACGGAGCTGGATGACCTCGCTGGCGCGCCGGCCGGTGACGATGATGGTCTCCCACATGTCCCGCAGGCCGCGGCCGTGCGGGACGTAGGCGTCGGCGAGTTGCTGCAGGTTGGCCTCGTCCGCCAGGGCGCGGGCGACCTGGTCGGGGAAGGGGTTGCGGCTGCGGGGCGTGCCCGGGCCGCCGACCGGCATGGTGGCGATGAAGGCGCAGTCCAAGCCGATCTCCTCGGCGCTGCCGCTGTCCAGCGCGCCGCGCAGAAGAGACCGGCCGTAGTTGAACACCAACCGGCGCGAGTTCTCGGTGACCTTCGACTTCCTGCCGTCCAGGCGGGCCTGGCCGCGGAAGGCGAGGCCGAGGCGCTCGCGGTTGCGCAGGTCCGCGGCGAAGCGGTGGGCGTGCTCGCCGCGCAGCACGGACGGGTCGTGGCCGCCACCCGGTGCCTCCGTCTCCAAAAAGGCGGACAGTTCGGCGGCGGCGCGGCGCACGAAGTCCACCGGCTGGGCGCTGCGCGGGCAGGTGGGCGAGCGCAGCACGTCGGCGATGTGGTCCCACAGAAGGTCGCGCAGCCACCGCTGGGAGATGCAGGTCAGGTCGACGTAGCTGGAGCGGTGCGGGAAGCGCACCCCGAAGTGCTCGGTCTCGATGTAGCCGGCATCCCGGGTGTCGGTTTCCGTCACTTCGCCTCACCCCAGACCGTGCGCAGGGCGGCGTCGAAGACCGGGTCGTGGACGTCGACGTGGCCGTAGATCTCGTCCACCATCGCGGCCGAGGCCCAGCCGCCGGCGTCCCGGGCGATCAGCAGGTCGCCGTCAGCGGCGTCGAGAACCGCGGAGGTAAACGAGTGCCGGAAGGCATGCGGCTTCACCAGCCCCAGACCAGCGCGTTTCCCAGCTCGGGCGAGCATCCGCCGGGCCCCGACCGGCGCCCACGGCTGTCCGGCATCGGCACCATGCAGCTGGACCAGGAGCATGCCGTGCCCGGCACCGCGCGGGTACTCGGTGGTGACGTACTCGAAGTAGGTGTGCACCATCGCGGGGCTGACCCGTTTGATCAGCCCGCCGGTCACCGTGCTCCGCTGGACCTGCCAGGAGTGCCTGGTCTTGGCCTCGGCCCGGTTCGGATTGCCGGGCCGGTGACAGACGTGCAGTGTCTTGTTCCGCTCCCGCGGCGCCGGCAACCCGCCAAGTACTCCCAGTACCCATGCCGTTGCGCCAGCGATACAAACAGATCACCGAAGTGCGCGGCGCACTCCTTCAGCGGCCCGGGCGCGGGGGGACACGGACGACGAGCGGTCATCCCAACCACCCCTGCTATCCGGCCTGCTGCCGACCCACTGCGCTGTCAACAAACCAGCGTTAGTAGGGCACCGTGTCGCACAAGGTCTCCGCCCAGGCAGAGGCGCCGTACTTGTTGGCCGCGCGCACCGTGACGCAGATCTCGTCACCGGAGTACGGACCCTTGATCGTGTAGCTGGTGCTGCCGGATGAGTAGGTGGTGTCGACGTTCTTCTCGGTGAAGTTGCTGCCCGTGTTGGTGTAGTGGATGTCGTACCTGGTCGCTCGGGAGATCGCCGACCAGCTCACCTTGATTGGCATGTCGCACGCGCCAACACAGGAGTTGGTGTACGCAGCCTTGTAACTCTTCATGGCGGGCGGCCGCGAGCCGGAGGACGAGCCGCCGGAGCCGGACGAATCTTTGCCGTCCGAGCCCGAAGAGCCAGACGACCCCGTAGAGCCGGACCCGCCGCTGGTGCCGGTGCCGCCGCTGTCGGGGCCGCTGTCGCCATCGGATGAACTGCCGTCGCTCTCCCGGGCATTCGGCACATCCGGCCCGTCCTCGTCGTCCTGCCCCTTCTCGCCGCCCCCGTCCTTCCCGTTTCCTCCCTTGGAAGGTGAACTGCTGGGCACACTAGGCGAGTTGCTGCCACCAGGAGTGACACTCACGCTGCTGCCCGGTGGCTGGGCGTGCGTTCCGTCCCCGCCGCCGCCCCCGAAGGGCTGGAGCAGGACGACCGTGCCGCCGCCGACGGTGATGACGGCAACGATGGGCAGAACGATGAGCCTGCGGCGCCGGGGGGGCCGCCGTTCGTGCTCCCGCCGTCGCGTCGTGGTGTCGTTGTCCGCCGGGACGACTTCGGGAGGCCCGCCCTTCGGCCGCAGCCCGACGGTCGCCAGGTCCACGGGCTCCTCCCGCAGCGGCGCCGCCTCGGCGTCGAGCAGCCGTGCGGATTGCTGCGCGAGGTGCGCGACAACGCCGGCAGGCAGCCAGGCGCCGCGCGCGGCGCGGGGACGCGGCCGCTCGGGGTCCTCCAACAGTTCGTCGACGTCAGGCCGTTGGTTGATTCCCTTCGTCAGGCACCGGGCGATGAGCGCCCGCAGCGCGGCGTCCTCGACACGCGTCAGGTCGGGCTCGCCCTCCACGATCTGGAACATCACCGCGTGCTGATTGCTTGCCCCCTGCCCGAACGGCAGCTGCCCGGTCGCCGCATACGTCAGCACGCACCCGAGGGTGAACACGTCGCTCTTGACCCCCACGCGCTGCCCGCGCACCTGCTCCGGCGACATGAACCCGGGAGAGCCGATGGCCATCCCCGTACTGGTCAACAAGGACTCGACGGACGTCTCGAGCGCCCGCGCGATCCCGAAGTCGATGACCTTCGTGCCGTCCACGGTGAGCATCACGTTGGACGGCTTCAGGTCGCGGTGCACGATCCCGGCGCCGTGAATGTCCTTGAGTGCCTTCAGCAACCCGTCGGCGAGGGCGTGCAAGGACGCGGCCGGCAACGGCCCGTACAGCCGCACGACTTGCTCAAGCGAGAGCCCGGGAACGTACCCCGTGGCGACCCACGGCGGTTCGTCGCCCGGACCCGCGTCGAGCACCGGCGCCGTGTACCGCTCACCGACCCTCCGCGCCGCCTCGATCTCCCGCCGGAACCGCGCCCTGAACTGCTCGTCGGACACGTGCTCTTCGTGCACCACCTTCACGGCTACAGTCCGCCCGCTGTCCGACCGCGCGAGGAACACCCGCCCCATGCCACCGGCACCAAGCCGCCCGAGCAGCAGATACGGCCCGATGCGCGCGGGGTCGCTCACCGCGAGCGGCTTGATACCCCCCTCGACGCCGTCGTCCCGCTCGTCGCGTCCGTCCCCGTTCGTACCGCTCATGATGGTGCGACTCCCCCGCTCTTCCCGCCTGGTCAACGGCGTAACTCGACTGAGAATAGACGTTGTTGATGTACCCGGTGAAGTTGAGGGACGCGTTGTACGAGCGGGACGGTTCTAAGCGGCATCAGCGAAGTGCAGTACTGATCCTTTCGCCTCCCCCAGGTCGGCGCCTTGGCGCCCCAAATGATCAGTAATTGACTTCGACCAAACGCTTATTGATCCGAAACGCTTTGGGTTCGAGCCGTTGTCAATGTGTGCCGGTTGGTGAGGAGTGCTCGGGCGCATCCCAATCAGGGCGATTGCATGAACGGGTTTTGGGCGGTTCGCCGGACTGGCCACGTGAAGTGACATCTCGTCAGGTTTGGGTGCCCTGCAGTCTGGAGCTACCCGGCAACGGCAACCGGTGCTGTCAGGGAAACTCTGCTCGGCCCAGATGGTCTTGCCGCGGGTGTGATAGCGGGTGCCCCAGAGCTGGGCGAACTGCGAGATCATGTAGAGCCCGCGACCTCCCTCGTCGGTCTCCAGTGCGCGCCGGATGTGGGGGGGTGCCCCTATGGGTTTCGTCAAGCGGTGGGTAACGTCCGTGACGGCTGGTCTTGAGCCGGGGAAAGCCTGATTGACCAGGGGCAACGGC
>NZ_JBICXE010000090.1:0-15246 GCF_043200155.1 Streptomyces sp. NPDC048473 | reverse complement strand
TGACGGATTACGCAACGTCACCAGGGGATATTCCCACCCAAACCCCGCACCATCAAGTGCCTGACCTGCACCTACGCGCTAACTCACCGGCATTGCAGCTCAGAAGGCACTTTCGTATTTCTTCCCCGCTTCCGGCCTCATCTCAACCGAAACGGCGAGGCTAGGAGACAACACCGCGGACACCACTGGCGGGGAGGGTGGCGGGCCGGAGGCGAGACGGTCGGCCGCCGCCCGGAAGGCTTACGCGCCGAAGAACGGGTCGTCCACCGCATAGAGCCAGCGGCCGTCGAGCTGGCGGCGCACAACTTCGGTGGTGTCGGTCGTCACCGGCTCGGGGGCGAGGCCGGTCACCGTGGCGCTCGAGGAGAGCACTGCGATGTCGCCCACCCTGTGGATCTTCCTGAGCTGGAGAGTGACGCGCGCGCCGTTGTCGACATAGGGGCGCAGGGCCTCCTTGATGGCGGCGATGCCGGTGGCCACGGTGCCGCTCGAATCGGGGACGAAGACGCCCTGAGGCTCGTACAGGGAGACCAGGCCCTCCAGGTCGCCGGCCTCCAGGCACCGTTCGAAGAGCCCGGAGAGCTCACCGGGTTCCCTGGCGATGGCAGCGTCCGAACGGACGCCCGCCGGCCGGTCGCCCCAGCCCGAGCGGTCGATCAGGTCGTGCCAGTCCGGCAGCTCTCCGTACGGCAGATGGCTGCGGAGCACCTGACCGGGGAAGCCGCCAATGGGGCCGGCCTTGGCGGGGTTGGCCAGGGCCTGTTCCGCGACGATGTCGGTCAGCGCGTAGCCGAGGTCCTCGCGTGGAAAGGCGGTGTGGATGCGCTCGGCGAAGCCCGGACGGAGCTCTTCCTTGCCGCGGCCGAGGATGTCGAGGCCGATTCCCGCCTGCGCGAGGGCGACCTCCGGGCCCTTGCGCGCGGCGATCCCGTCCGAGGTGTGCAACGCGACGGCGTCCCACACCACGGCGACGGTGTCCTCGCCCGCCCCATGGTCCCTCAGGAACCGTGCGGCGAGGTCGGCGCCGTCGACCTCGAACCGCTGGTCCCCGTTGCCCTTCTCGGACAGTCCCAGGTCATGCAGGACGCAGCTCAGGAACACCAGCTCGTCGTCGTAGTCGATGCCGGGCTTGAGCCCCCGGCCGTCGGCCAGTTCCGCGGCGAAGAGGTAGCTGCGCAGGCTGTGGCGGTAGATGACACCGGGCTCGGTCTCCTCGGCGAACCGCAGGGCGCCGACGGTCAGCTCGGTGAGCGGAAGTTCGAAATCGGCATAAGGGGTGGGCAGCGCGAGATCCATGGCGAGTGCTCCTGACTCGGATCGGGGTGTCTCCCGATCCTGCGACCGCCGCCGCCCCGCGGCCATGGGCCAGAATGCCAGTATCCGCTAAGTTCTGGCCATGAAAGTTATCGCGATCCTGGCACTCGACGGCGTCCTGCCCTTCGAGCTGTCGGTGCCCGGCCAGGTCTTCGGCACCGCCAACCTCGCCATGTCCAGCCCGTACTACGAGGTACGCGTGTGCGCCGAGCGCCGTACCGTCACCACGTCCGCCGACCACGGGTCCTTCGTCCTCGACGCCCCCTGGGGCCTGGAGGCCCTCGCCGAGGCCGACACCATCGTGATCCCCGGCCACGCCGGTTTTCTGGAACCGCCCCCGAGCACCGTGCTGCGGGTCTTGACCGAGGCGGCCCTGCGCGGCGCCCGCCTGGCTTCTGTGTGCATCGGCGCCTTCACCCTCGCCGCCACGGGTCTGCTCGACGGACTCCGGGCCACCACACATTGGCAGTACGCCGACGAGCTCGCCCGCCGCCACCCTGACATCGACGTCGACCCGGCCGTCCTGTTCATCGACAACGGCAGCCTGATCACCTCGGCGGGCATCGCCGCCGGGCTCGACATGTGCCTGCACCTCGTAGGCCGCGACCTCGGCGCGGACCTGGCCGCCGCGACCGCCCGCCGCACCGTGATGCCCCTGCAACGCGACGGCGGACAGGCCCAGTTCATCGAGCACGCCGGCCCCTCTGTGTACGACACCTCCCTCCAACCGACCCTGCACTGGATGGAAGGCAACCTCCACCGTCCCCTGCCCCTGGAGGAGATCGCGGAACACTCCTCCATGAGTGTGCGCAGCCTGAACCGGCGCTTCCGCGCACAGACCGGCACCACACCCCTGCAGTGGCTGCTGCGCGCCCGCGTCCACCGCGCCCAACAACTCCTGGAGACCACCGACATCCCCATCGATCACGTGGCCGACCTGGCGGGCTTCGGGTCACCCACGACGCTGCGCCACCACTTCGCCCGCCTGACCGGCACCTCCCCTCATGCCTACCGCACCGCTTTCCACTCACAGCAGACCCGGATCTCTGCGCATGCGATGGAGTGATCCCGCTCAGCACCCTTCTGCGGCAACCGGACGGTGGAGCAGCCGTGAGTCCACGATCCGCGGCAGGGTGATCAACGGGGCGCCGCCATGGCGACAGCCGGACCACCGGGCCGCCCTCGACTTCCGGCGCACCGCAGTCCCCGGTGGGCCGGTCGATCGCGTGGTGGTCCCGATGCCGAAGTCGGCCGCAAGCTGGGCGTAGGTGTGTCCGCCGCGAAGGTGGACCAGGACGAGCAGGCCTTGGCGGCTGGCTGGAAGCCGACGCCACTGGGTGCCGCGCTCGCGACGCCGGGCACTGAGCAGGCCAGATGGGCCCTAAAAGACAGGCGCATCCTCGGAGGCATCCGGCGAAGCTCCGGGCGGACAGGTTGCTCTCGGTCGACAACCCGTCTGCCAGGAGCTTCACCTCTTCCAGCACACCGTCCCCACGCCGACTACCCCCGCGAACAGCCCGGTTGGAAATCGTTCACAGTGCCGAGGCCGACTCGGTTCCTGGCCCGAACGCCGCCGGTGACGCAGCGGCGGCGCTTGTCAATCGCGCCGTCCACCAGCTGCGTCTGTCCGGCAGAGGGCTCGCGTCACACCTTGCGCCAGCTGGGTATCCAGGACCCGTCCTCGACGCGGTAGTCACCGAACAGACTGGGGGCTTCCCGGACCATCAACTCGCCGACCTTTCCGAAGAGAAGACGAATCTCCTCCTCCGCGCCTGGAGCGGTGCGCTGCTCGATGACGTGGCGCAGCGTACGGATATTTGCCGTCCAGACCATCCCCGTGGCGACACCTTCGGGGGCGAACCTGCGCATGAAGGAGGTCTTCTCCTTCTTCTCACCGAAGCCGACGGTTCCGGAGTCGAGGCCGAAGTGACTGGCCATCCAGAGCTGAAAGGCCTCCATCTGGTCCAGCAAGGCAGTGGCACGCTCCATCAACTCGGCGTCCTGGTCGGCCCATTCAGGAAACCAGAACGGGAGTTCGTCCAGCCGTACGAAGCGCAGAGACTCCTGCGAGACGGCCGTGCCCGCGCGGTGCCGAGCCAGCTCATGGGTTACTACCCGGCTGACATTGTGCAGGATGAAGGAGAAGTTGGCGTGCTCCAGGACCGAGCCGTGGGCGCTGGCCAGGATGTTTTGCAAATACGCTTCCTGGTCGGTACGGATCCGGGTGACATTGGGGTTCAGACCGGGGATCCAGGACCGATAGCACACCCGCCCGGCGAACTCGGCCAGATTCTGCGCGTCATCCAGTGTGCCACTGTCCAGTCGCTCCAGCCACGCCCTCCCACCCACCTCCGCGAGATAGTCGGAGACCGCTCCGTAGTCGATCTGCGGGCGGGCGACGAGGCGGACCTGGGGCTCAACGCGGAGCATGGCGTGCATCCTTCAACTCATAGGGGATGTGGTGCGCACAGTGGGTCAGTGTGTGTAATGCGAGGTCCGGTCGGGGCACCTCGTAGTGGGCAGCGGTCAGTGTCTCGGCCTCGTCAACAGCGGGTAGATACACGCTGAATCGACCTCCTGCCTGTAGTCCCTTAGCCTCCTGGCCAGACTTCTGGACCACGCGATCCCATCCGAGGGCGCGACCGCACCCGCCGGGCCCAGCTCCAAGCAGGTCGAGCAGGGGCCGGGGCGAATCCGGCCGGTTCGAGCCCCAACAGGCCGGCGGCCATGTTGGTGTTGTCGAACTCGCCCTGGGGTGGCATGCAGACGACCCCGCGTGACAGGACGCTCCCTACCCTCGGCGAGCGCCGCGGTGACGAGGACCAGCGGGTGATACGACAGTACCTGGGCGCCTCTGTCGTGCCGGGCCACGGGTACCTCACTCTCGGCGGTGACGGTCGCGACGCTACGGCGCAGGCCGATGGGGCTGAGGATACGGCTGAGGGGGGCACGCATCCGGTCCGGCCCGGTCTCGTAGAGCGGTGGACGCATCACCAGGTCATCGCCGGTGCTCGCCATCGTCACGCGCAGTTCGGATGTGGCGTCGTCGGCCTCTGTGCGCTGGTGGACGGCATCCTCAGCGGCCCGGACGCCCGCGAAGCCGCCACGTGCAATCGCGACCTCAGACATGTGTTGGCGCCTTTCACTCGCAGCTCCGCTTTCCCGGGGCTCCAGAAGCGATTCGCCCGGGACCCGTTGCCCCGGCCGGGCACTGCCCCCTCGAAAGGCGGGGCAGATCAGTTCGTCGCTCTAATCAGGACGACATAGCTCGCCCGAATGTGACAGGGCGGTGTCCCCATGACAGAGCGGCCCCCCGCTTCCCCTGCGTGCCTCGCAGAGGGTTGTCACATTCTTCGGCGCTGCGTCGTCTGATGGGTGCGGGACGAGAAGCAGGAACGCGCGAACACGAAGCACTACCAGAAGGAAGACGCAGAAGATGACGAACGCAACACCCACCCACACCCCTCTGGCCGGTGAGTTGGCCTCGAAGATCGTGGAAGCAGCGGGCGACCCGGACACGATCGCATCGTTGATCTCGGAAGACGTAACATGGTGGATAACTCCGTCGATCCCCGCCGAAATCATGGAAAGTGTCACCCATGGGCGTGAGGCCATGCGCGAGAATCTTCAGCGTGTTTTCTCGACGCTGTACCAAACGGGCACAGTACGCACCGTTGTGCATGACACCATCAGCGAGGGAAATCTAGGCGCCGCACGTTGGACGATGACAGGTAAATTCGCCAACGGCGCACCCTTCGAAAATTACTACGCTCTGTGGGTCGAGGCGAAGGACGGCCTCGTGGTGAAGGTTTGGGAGTACACTGATATGGCCCACAGCACGGCCCAGTCACAGGCAGGGATTCACTCATAACGGAGCTCCCCACCGGCAATCTTCCTCGCGAGTCCGGCCGCATTGAGTCCGCACCTACTCGTGTTGGCGCGGGGGTCGCGGGTTTTCTTCACTTGCGTGATGAATGAACCGCGAAACCCGCGGCCGGGGCCGGTACGTGGCCGTCCGACAGGAGAGAGTCATTTCGTGGCTAGTAACAGGGAATTCGAAGAGCATCGCAGCCGCCTGTGGGATATTTCCTATCGCATCACCGGATCCGTGGCGGACGCCGACGATGCCCTTCAGGAGGCGTGGCTGCGCTGGGAGCGCCTGCCGGACGGATCAGTGGAGGACACCGGGCCATATCTCCGAACAGTGGTGACCCGAATCTGTTTGGACATGATCGGCTCGGCGCGCGCTCGCCGTGAAATCTATGCCGGGCCGTGGCTGCCGGAACCGCTGGTCACCGAGGGTGGGCCCGAGGACAGGGTGACTCTGGACGACACAGTCAGCATTGCCATGCTCGCTGTTCTTCAACGGCTGACGCCGGCCGAACGAACGGCCTTCATTCTGCACGACGTCTTCGCGGTGCCGTTTGCGGAAATCGCCGAGACGGTGGGCCGCTCCCTTTCAGGCGTACGGCAGTTGGCTTCCCGCGCGCGGCGCCGCGTCCGTGAGGAGGCCCCGACCCGGTCGACCGACCGCAGTGAGCATCAGCGGGCGGTGGAGGCCTTTCTGGCGGCGTCCACCGGTGGCGATTTCGATCGGTTGCTGAAAATCCTCGACCCCGATGTGGTGTGGCGGTCGGACGGCGGGGGAATCGTCACCGCGGCCCGGGTGCCCGTCGTTGGCCGCGAGAAGACCGCCCACTTCGTGGAGCGGGTCATGCAATGGGTCGATCTCTCGACAACGCGAATCCTCAGGCGCGAAGTGAACGGGGCGCCTGGCCTGGTCATGATCGACCACACGGGTATGACCGTCGTTCTTGCTTTCACCGTCCACGACGGTTTCATCACCGAGATCGACGCAGTGGTCAATCCCGAGAAGCTCCGCCACCTCCACATGTAGACGGGCTTGGTGGATCGCTCCTCCCGCCCAGTAGCGAGTTCAGGGCACGCAAGCTGCGCTGAACTCGTCGCTGGGCGGCCCTGCGTCAGACATCGAATTGCCGTCCGGACATTTCCGTCCAGGACTGATAATTCTGGATATCTCAATTCACTGATGCGGGATTTTATTCCAGGCATGGAGTTTTTCCGGGTTCATCATCAGCCAGAAGTGCTCCATGGTATCGCCGTCGAACTCGATGGCGATGACAGCGATCGTAACGCCGTCGAGCCGCACGACGAGACCCGGACTGCTGTTGACGTTCTCTTCGGAGACAGTGACTCTCAATTCTTTTCGCAGGGCACCCCGGAAGAAGCGTGCGACTTTCTCTGCTCCAGAAATAGGACGGAGAGCCGTCCTGACTTTCCCTCCGCCGTCCGTTTCCACGATGACATCCGGGTCCAGCAGGCCGATGAGATCGCCGAGGTCTCCGCTCCGGCAAGCGAGCCTGAAGGCCGACACGGTGTCGTGGTGACGTTCCGGATCGCCCGCGTTCCGCGGCGCTGTACGGATATGCCGACGGGCTGAGGTTGCCAACTGGCGGCAGGCCGCAGGGGTCCGCCCGACGGTTTCGGCGATCTCCGCGAAAGGAACGCCGAAGACGTCATGGAGGACGAAAGCGACCCGCTCGGCGGGGGTGAGCGCTTCGAGCACCACAAGAACGCCCATGCTGACGGACTCGTCCAACGTGATGAGGTCAGCCGGGTCGGTGGAGCCCTCCGGTGAACTCGTGCTCCACCTCGGCCGGTCAGGGAGCGGCTCGGGAAGCCAGTCGCCCACGTAGCGTTCCCTGCTTCTGCGGGCCGATTTCAACTGGTCGAGGCAGATCCGGCCGGCCACCCGAACGAGCCACCCTGTGGGCGAGGTGATGTCGTGCTGCTCCGCCTCCGTCATCGCGTACCAGCGCGAGTAGGTCTCCTGTACGACGTCTTCGGCTTCGGTGGCCGAACCGAGCAGCCGGTGGGCGAGATTGATCAGCGTCCGACGCTCACCGATGATCGCACCGAGGGCGTCAGGCGTGGCCCGTCCCGGCCTCATGACCGGGCATGCTCTTGCCGCTGCGTGGGGGTGGAGGCGTTCTTGCGCGGCTTGGCCCAGTGATACGACCCCGCCCGCTGACGCTCCCAGCTCAGGATCAGGCGCGCGTAGCGGTTGTTCAGTTCGTTCACCCATCCGGCGAACCGGCCAGTGAAGCTGATTTCTCGAGGAGAGTCGTTGGCGCGGGTGGGCTGAACGAGCCCATCGTTGGGGCCCAGGCTCATATTGAGCGCAAGGTAGGCGAGCGCGAACGGTTTCGGTGTCTCGCCACGCAGGCCGGCGATGATGGTTGCTGCGGCGTGCGCTCCCTGTGGGACCGCGGTCCCACAGGCCATGCGCAGTGTGCTGCCCTCGGGGCCGGCAATGACGACGCCGTCACCGGCCCCGAGGATGTCGGGGTGCTGAGTGGAGCGCATGAGACTGTCGACGGTGAGGCGACCGGCTCGGTCGACGTCCAGTCCGCTGTCCTTCGCCACTTCTGGAACGGCGAAGGAAGCCGCCCAGATCACGCAGTCCGCAGGGATGGACCGGCCGTCCGTGGTGCCGATGCCTGCCGGGGTGACTTCGGCGACCTTGGTCTGCTCGATGGTGTCGACGTTCCTCATCGCGGGAGCGTTCATCAGGTAGCGGCGGGCTTTCGGTGACAGCGTCGGACCCAGCACCGATGAGGTGACGATCTTCAGCGAGAGTCCGGGTCGTGCGACGGCGAGCTCGGTCACCGTCTCGATGGCGGTCGTTCCGCCGCCGACGATGAGTACGGTCTTGCCCGACGGCAATGCGTCCAGCGCCGTCCTGAGGGCGCGGGCCCTGTCAAGGCCGGACACATCGTGCGCGTGTTCGAAAGCTCCGGGAACGGCTGCGCGCGGGCTGCCGCTTCCGATCGCGTAGATCAGTTCGTCGTAGCTTTGCGTCCACGTCTTCTGCCTTCCGGGTTCGGCGCAGTCGACCTCATGATCGCCGGGCCGGATGCGGGTGGCCGTTCCCAGCCGCAGCCGAACGGCCGGATGAAGCAATTCCCTCACCGTATGACGCGTCGCGGAGTCCGAGCCGATACGTGCCGCGACCTCGTGCAGCCGGATCCGCTCCACAAATTCCGGGATCGGGTTCACCAGCGTGATGTCCACCCGCGAACCGAGTTTCCCGGCCAGCCGGTTGGCGCTCATGACACCCGCGTACCCCGCTCCGAGGATGAGGATTCTGTGCTGCTTCGTGTTGTCCATACCTGTATGACGAGACAGCCTCCGAGTTTGTGAGATCTTCGGGTCACCTTCTTACGGTGATCTTCACAGTTGAAGGTGTGGCTGGCCCGTGGCGTGCGCAGGTGGCAGCACGGGTTGTGGTGGGTGTGAGATCAGCCCGGGGCCCCTGTGGCCTTGTCCCAGGCTGCTTCATCAGCATCCTCCCGCACGCGCCCTCCGCCGGCCGGTCCGTGGGCCGCTCAGTGCCGGTGTGTGAGCCTTGCGTGCCGACTCCGAAGCACACTCAGCGGATTGCGGCCCGAGCCCGAATGTGCCGGTGATCGCGGCGCAGGGCAGGCTGGCGTGGTCGCAGACAGCAGCACCGGCTGCGCCTGATGTCGGAACAAGACTCCAGCGCCGTCACCTACCGGGCCCCACACCTGGCGCTCCCGCTCGCCCGTGCCCGCCGGCCGCGGCATCGCTGCGACGGCCGGCAGGACCGGATTGCAGGGGGCATCACTGCGACTGCGTTCCCGGTCCGACGTTCGCTCGGCTTGCCTGGCGGAACGCGGCTCGCGGCAGCCGCCGTGCGAGCCGGAGGATGTAGGCGCCGACGACGAGGTCTATCGCTGCGCAGAAGACGGGGTACCAGCCGGGTACGCCCGTGTTCACGAAGAGGGCATCGTGGATGAGATCGAACACGGCGTGGAGGATCCAGAGCGTGCCGACAATGAGTGCCGACAGCGGAATCCCGAAGACCAGGCATATGACACCGCCGACGATGAATGGTGTCCCGACCAGCATTTCGCGCAGGGCGACCTGGCCTTCACCTGCAGCGAGGGCGAACCCGGAGTAGATCAGCGGGAGCAGGATGAGCGAGGCCGAGTACAGCCAGTTCTCACCTCGCACACGGCGTGCCAGCACAATGGATGCGCACCCCAGCACTACGCCGACAATCGTGCCGATGAGTTGCGCCGGGAACATGCTGTTGTCCGATCCGTAGAGGCTGTGAAGGGCTAGTGGCTCGTTACGCAGCCTCGGCCGGGTAATCGGCTGGCTGCTCGTCGGCCGGCGGACTGTCTCCGAGGCTTGATCCTGGAGGTGGTCCTGCGGCGTCGACCGAATGTGTTCCTCCGGCCGGTGAGCATGGAGGAGGGCCGCAGGCTGCAGCGGACCTCGAGGGAGTCCGCGCGCTGATTCTGCGCGACGCGTGCACCGGGCCTCGGCGGCCCTGTCACGCCGCTTCGAGCACGGAGGCACCGTCGAGGAGCAGAACTGCCAGTGCGCGTCGACAGTTCTGCTCCTGCACAATCTCGGTCCGCTCCGCGACTTGATCGACCATGCCGAGGCCGCGGCCACGCTCGTCCTCGGGGTCGGCAGAGTGCGGGCAGATGCGCTCGACGCGAAGTCCGGAGTCGACGACCTCAATGCACAGGGTCCGGCGGATCAGCGTGAGCGTGACCGTCATATCGGCGCGTCCGTGCTGGGCGGCGTTGCCGGCCAGTTCCCCGATGATGAGGACTGCCGAGAACCGGTCCTCTTCGGCCACGCCCCAGCGGGACAGGAGGAGAGAGGCAAAGCGGCGGGCCTCCGCGACCCGGCTCTCCTCGGCCGGCAGCGCCACCATTGCGCGTCGGGCCGGACCCGGCAGAAGGGTCGCCTGCGCTGCGGTCGTCGAGCCGCTGAGTGCTCTGCAGTGGCGAGGCGTGCTGCTCATCGGTTTCGCTCCTGTGCGCGGCCGGGTGCTGGTCACGGTGTCGGGTCGCCTGAGGGGCCGGTCAGTTCGCACCGGGAATGAGCCGGGAGGCTCGCGGGTGGCGCGCGTCCATGCGGATGGTCCTGACGGTTCCGCGTACGACCTGCTCCTTGATCAGGGCGGCGGGCTTGCCGGTAACAATGCGGTCGCGGGGAGAGTCGTCCTTTCCGACAAGCTGAATCAGGCCGTTATGGCGGCCCAGGCTCATGCACTGGCCCTGGTAGCTGAACCTGAATGGCTTCGGCTCCTGGCCGCGAAGGTCTCGTACCAGGGAGTTCGCCGCGTGGGCCCCGAGCGGCAGGGCAGTGGCGCAGGCCATTCGGATAGGCCCGGAGGAAGGAGTCTCGACGGCGGCGGCGTCCCCTGCGACATACACCTCGGGGTGGGACAGGGAACGCAACGCGGAGTCGGCCCTGATCTGATGACGGTTGTCGGTGGAGAGGCCTGCCGCGACGGCAAGTTCGGTGTTCGGAACCATGGACGCGGACCAGACCACGACATCGGTGTCGACATCGTCAGGGTTGCCGACGTGTCGGCCTTCCTCGATGCGTACGCCCCGATCGATAAGAACGGAACGGATGTGGGAACGTCCCTTCGCCGAGACACTGGGGGCGATCTCCCCACCGGTGGCCAGGTGTACCTTCCAACCCGGGTGGGACTCGGCCAGCTCCGTGGCCAGTTCAATACCGGTCAGCCCTCCCCCGACCACCGTGAGCGCACCGGAGCCGTCCAGGAGACGCTTGTAGAGCTCTGCCGCTGATTCCGCTGTGTAGGCGCGCTCCGGCGAGGTGCCCGTCACATCGAGCCCCGCGGTGCGGCTGCCGAGGGCGTAGACCAGGCGGTGGTAGTCCAGAGTATGGCCGACTTCGGTGTGCACCCTGGCGGATCCGGTGTCGATGAGGGTGACCCGTGCGCGAAGGTGCGTGACATTGGTGGACTGCAGGAGAGTACGCAGGGGATGCGTCACGTCCGGACGGCCCGCGGCCGTTTCATGCAGCCGGACACGTTCGGTGAAGTGATCGGCCGGGTCGATCAGAGTGACCCGGACCTGCGGATCGAGCTGCAAGGCCGCCCGCAGACCGGCATAGCCGGCACCCACCACAACGACATGCTTGCCCGCGCTGCTCAATTTGTTCGTCACACCAGTACGACGACATAGCCGTGCCGAATGTGACGCTCGCCTGATGCGATCCCTTCCGGACCGGGAGCCTCCTTCGAGCGTCCTGCACCGCCGCCCGCAAGGGCTGTCACATAAGTGGCCCCTACCTCGTCATACAGGTATGCCTATCAACCTCCGCCGCGCCCTCCTTGGGGTCCTCGCCCTGGCCGGCGCCTACACAGGCGTCTGGGCCTATTTCGCTCCGCGCAACTGGCACGCCCGCTTTCCCGGATTCGGCCGCAGCTGGCTGCCACAGCTGGGCCCGTACAACGAGCACCTGTCCAAAGACGCCGGCGCCATGTTCTTGGCGCCGGCGGTGCTGACTCTGTTCGCCCTGCGCTGTGTGCGCAACGACATGACCGTCCAGATCACCGCGCTGGTGTGGCTCACCTTCAACATTGCTGCATCTGATCTACCACATGTAGCATCTGCACCTGTACGGCAACGTCGACAGAGCCTTGAACGTCGTGGCCCCGGGCTCCCTCGTTCTGGCTACTTCTGCCCTGCTCATGCCGCTCACGCGAAGGCGAAGCGTCTGACGTTCCCTTAACGCTTTCAAAGCGCCCTTTACCTCGTCGTATACGCAGTTCCGACACGGGGCCGGGGCTGGGGCTGACACGAGAGTGGAGTGAACTGCCCAGGCCGGACGGATGAGATCGGTTAGAAACGCATAGTCAATCCGAGGCTGTTGGCTTCGCGGGTCATGCGGCGCCCGGCCCGTTCGGGATCTCGTTTGGCGATGCAGTCGGCCTCGAAGCCGCGGCAGGGGACCTTGTCGCTCAGAACGTGCCGGACAGTCATGGCCAGTTCGTGCATGACGGCGACCCGTTTGCCGCCTCCACCGCGCAGATGCGGCGGAAGAGCGCGACGGGGTAGGAAGTCTTGTCTCTGATAGTGGCCATGGCAGCAGCCTCGCGTAGGCGTTTGAGGTTGCTGTTGCGGCGGGTGCGTCTGGATCTGCTCACCCCGGCCGAACTCGTTCCGGCCCGGGCAGACGCCGATCCAGGAGGCGAGTTGTGGTGCGCAGACGAACACAGCCATGTCCCTGCCGGTCTCAGCGATGAATCTCGACGGCGAGCCGGCCGATGCCGGAGATGGTGTCGAGGTCGTCCAGGTCCTGCTGACGCTCGGGCAGCAAGGCGACCCGCATGTCGAAGAGGACGCCAATTCCCTCCTCGGCATCGCGTATCCCCGCTGGCGCGCCGATGGATGCTGCGGACTGCCTGGGCCGTTCATCTCGACCCGGGCGGCGATGAGTTTAAAGGGCACGGCGCAATTCCAAGGCCACTGGAAGCACCGGGAGCAGGCCTTAAAGCCTGCAGCGCCACCGCTGTTCGGGTTCGGCCAATAGGTACCTGGCGCTGCTTGGTGTACCAGCGGGCGTGGACCAAGCCCATCGTGCTGTTCGATCTGGCCACCCACCGGCTCATCGAAGCGCAGACTCCGCTGCCCGACGTCACCACTGTGGAGCGGGTGTTCGCCGGGCTGCGTAGGCAGTCGCGCTAAGCCTGTGAGCTCCTTCAGTTCCCGAGGAGGAGGTGCGAGAGCTCGGTTTCCAGATCGACATGGCGATGCTCGGTGCCCGGTGGTACGGCTGCATCCATCCGCTTCACGAACAATTCCAGAGGGCGGGCCGAGGCTTCAAACAACGCCTCCTCCTCGCCCGACCTAAGGGCAAGGCAGACGTTGCTTTCTCCAAGCCTGCTCGATGGCCACATCCTTACGTCGCCTATTCCGGCGGGTTGGTACAGGCCTTGCGCCAGGAGGTCGCGGGCGAATACCCACTCGACCATTTCATCGAAAGTATAAAATGTGACGCGCACGGCATAAGGATCGGCTGTGTCGTAGCGCAGACCCGCAGGTATGGGAAGTGAGGAATCGTCCGACAGAACGATACGCAGAAGGAGATCACAACTGATTGCGGTATTCATAAACGCCTGGCCTTTCCTGCAGCGTGCGCGGCTCCTCGTGCGGGTCGCTTTATATTTAAGATTTCATTTTTATGGTTTCACATTTACCGGCAAGCGGGAAAACGGCACACAAAAGAATACGTCCGGGAAATAGCTTGTCGGCGTCACGCCGGACCCACTGACCGACGTGACACCGACACTGGCTGAAGCCAGGATCCCGCTCAGTGGTCGCGACGGTCCTCGTGGTGCGAGCGCTCGCCATGGTTGCGGTGCCCGTCATTGCCGAAGTACCGGTGGTCGTCACCGAAGTACCGGTGGCCGAAGCCGCACTGGTTCTCGAAGGTCGCCCGCTGATCCGCGACCCAGCGGTCGATGCGGTGCCCGTCGTAGCGGTACCAGTCGCCGTGGCCATTGCTGTAGCACTTGTCGTGGCCGTGCACGTACCAGCCGCGATTGCTGTCCCCGCGATAGCGGCTGTCGTCGTGGTTGTAGCGGCCGTGGTCTCGGCTGTCAGTCTTGACGGTCACGGCAACTCGCGTGTGCCCGTCAGCGGGAAGAGTCGCCGCCGATGCAGATCCTCCAGCAGCGAGAAGAGCGCCGCCGGCAACTACCAGAGAAGCGGTCGCGGTAGCGATGCGCCGCATTACATTGTTCATGGTCCAAAACTCCTTGATTCGTACACCGTTCGATGGCCCCGAACAACGACTGCGCCGTTTGATTCGGTAAATTAAACGTACGCCCATTTGGGTTATTTGAACAATGAACAGCGCGTGAAGAACGTCACTCGGCCGGACGGAATGAAAGAAGATCAATTCGAAGATCAAATATGAGAATTCTTTTGATACCGAACCGAGATCGGACGTCCTGGTGAGCTTTCAGGATTGCACTGAGGGTGATATTCGGATCACTCCACATTTCCGCACGAGCTTAGGCCACCAGCGATGCCGACGATTTCACGACCGATACACCCCCATCGGCGGGCACCGGCCGTCTGAGTGGACGTCAATCATCCGGTAGACGACCGGACTCAGCAGATTTGCGCATTCGCCTGCCCCGAGCACCGGGGCGCGGCTGGATCGTGCAAGCAGCCGGTCCGGAGGTAAAGCATTGTCAGCCGGGTGAAGCGCGTGGGAAGTCGCGGTTCTGCGACATCAGACTCAACGACCGAAGCTGTCGTGGATGACCAGGCGGTGCTGCCCTCGCCCGCTGGCGCCGATCGCCCCGGGACCCCTGCAACAGCCACCGGCTGGGCACGCCCGGCATCAGGACCGCAACAGGCCCTCGAACTGCCCCATCCGCAGCCCCACGGGCACACAGGACGAGCCACTCGGCCGAACCTCACTGGAAAGCCCTCTTCTTGCACCTGGAGCTGCTCAGCGGCCACCACGCGGCTGGACTCCCCCTGCCGCACGCGCCGCCCTGCACGCGCCCCAGCCGCAGTTCCGTCCGCTGGGTAACCTCGTGCCCACCAAAGTCTGCACCGAGACCGGAGCACTACACCCCCGTCACAGCCAGGCGCTCTCGGAGGCGGAACAGGTTTCCGCAGTGTCCACGTTGGTCGTCGAGGGGGCGCGGGGCTGCCGGCCGAGCACTCGGGCGGCCTTGCCGGTGTTCCGGAACTTTGCCGAGCTGGCTGCGCGCTCGCCCAGTCGGCCAGGCGGCGCGAGGCGAGGTCGATGACCGTGGCCACGCCGGAACGCCGTCACCAGTCCGCGCGGAGATCCGCACCACCCCCGCGCCGACTTCCAGACTATTGACCCGCACCGCGGCCAACTGCGGTAACTGGGACTCAAACTCGACCTCGTATACACATCCAGCCAGCAGCCGGATTGACGATTCGTCACGAGTGCTTCCAGTCCCTATCACCCAGGGTCATTGCATGATCGAGATCTGTCTGGGTTCGTCACGTGAGACCGAGGGCTCGTAGGGGCCGGTGGTAGTCGCGGCCGGTGTGGCGG
>NZ_JBICXE010000089.1:0-15603 GCF_043200155.1 Streptomyces sp. NPDC048473 | reverse complement strand
GACCTGGGTTCGTCGGCCTGGACGACGGTGACGGGGAACATCCGGCGGTCACCACCGGGTTCAGGGCGAGCGGCGGCAGGCGCCTGTCCTCGTCGAAGAAGGTCGTGAACCGGCTGATCAGCAGCCTGCGGGCCCCGGTCGAGCACGGCTTCGCGAGCCTGAAGACCTTCCGGATCCTGACCAAAGTGCGCATGCACCCGCGACACGCGACCGCGCTGGTACGGGCCCTGCTGGTGCTGACGCACCACCAGGTGGCACGGTGACGGACGATCTCCTCGCCACGATCACCGTGATGAGCGGCCCGAGCACCCCAACGCCTCATCACACCAGGCCCGGTGACCTGCACGAATCACGATGGAACTTCCTCAGTAGCCATCCGGCTGCCCGCCCGGCCCTCCAACCACCACGGCACCGGTATCGCGTTGCGCCACCATCGCCCACTCCGCGTCGCTCATGTCCGACGGATACCGCCGCTGCCTGTCCGGCCTGCCGGCCGCGTTCCTGTGCACGTGCGCGAGGCAATCACACTGCGGGTGAACCGAGTTGGGACTCCGCCGACGCGATGGCGTACGGCTGCGGCAACAGGATCTCCTGGAATCCCGAACGGCTTCGACAACCTCCGAGCCGCCAAGAGGCCCTGCCGCTATGCGCCGATCGCACGGGGACCACCCGATCGGGAGTTCCGTTCGATCGACAACTCACGAGTTGTGTCGCGGTGGGTGACGCCGCGGGGAGACGGCGGAGTGGCGTGCCTGGGCCCGGCCCGCTCAGCGGGTCCCGCTCCCGTCCGGGAAGACCTCGTGGATGGCCTTCCCGGTGGTCTGGAGTTTCTTGAGGACGCGGGCGACGTGCTGTTCGACCGTCCGGGGGGAGAGGAACAGCGATTCGGCGATGTCGTGGTTGGTGGCGCCCTGGGCGAGGAGTTCGGCGACCTGCTTCTCGCGTGGTGAGAGCTCGCCGCCGTATCCGCGGCGGCCGCGGCCCGGTGGCCGGGCCAGGCCGAGTCCGTGCTGGAGGTGCTGGCAGCGGGCGAGGTCGGGGGTAGCGCCGAGGCGGGTGTAGACGTCGATGGCCTCGGTGAGGTGTCCGGCGGCGTCCGCGGGGTGCGATCGCGCCAGGGCGTGGCCGAGGTGCTCTGCGGCGCGAGCGGTCTCGTAGGGGCGGCCGATGTCCTGCCAGCGGCGGTGGCATTCGGCGAAGTGCTCGGCGGCACGTTCCGGCTCGGTGGTGCGGAGCAGCATCCCTCGGGCGCAGTGGAGTTCGGCCGTGGCTGCGGGCGCGTCCCTGCCCTGCAGTGCGCGTTGGGCGTCGGTGGTGAGCTCTTCGACGTCCTGCCGGCGGCCGCTGGCAAGCGCGGCCTCGACGGCGACCGGCACCAGGCCGGAATACAGGGCCCAGGTTTCCGCCCGGCGCAGGACGGTGAGGGCGGGCGCGGCGATCGCCCAGGCGTCCTCCGGTGCCCGCTGGGCGAGCCGGGTGCCGGCGAGTCCGGCTGCGGCTCGAAGCTCCAGGTTGACCTGCGAGTTCCGCTCGCCTTGGGCGGCGGCCTTCTTGAACAGTTCGACGGCTCGGGTGTATCGGCCCCGGGCGCGGGCCAGCTCTCCGAGGAGCGATGTCTGCTCGGCATCGGCCAGAAGGATGTCCGGGTACTCGGCGCCGAGCGCATCGAACCGCTCCTCGATCCCCGCCCAGTGACCGGCCACGAACTCCAGCCGCAGCAGGTCGATCCGGCTAGAACAGTCAAGGAACGGGATGTCCGCGCGCTGGGCCAACTCCCGGCTCTCCGCGAGCAGAGCCGCGGCCAGCCGGTCATGGCCCAGCTCGATGGCGAGGTCGCCGCAGTTGTACAGCGCCCGGGTGGTCTGGCGCAGCACCTCGATGTCGTCCGCCTGGCGCGGTAGCTGATCCACGCGGCCCCAGACCGCAGGGTCTCCGGCTTTGGCGAGGAGGGAAAGACGGGTGGCCCGGACGGATGCCCGGATGCCTTCGTCGGCGCATCCCTGGATGGTTTGCTCGGCTCGTTCCAGCCAGTCCCATGCCTGTTCGGAGCCGTTGCGCTCGTTCATGGCCAGCGCGATCATCGCTCGGGCTGCCCGCTCCGGCTGGGTGGCCAGCTCCCGGACTGCCCTTTCCAGCTCGCCGACGCCCGAGCGGTCGCCGCCCTGGCTGATCATGAGCAGGGCCAGTCCCAGGCGTATCTCGCCGCGGGCAGGCTCCGGCAACTGGGGGTCGGCCAGGAGGCGGCGGAGCATGGCGGCGTTGGCCGTGAAGTCCGCGCCGTTGACCACGATCCGGGCCAGCGCCAGGGCGGCACGCGATCGCAGGCCGGCCTCCACACCCGGCTGATCGAGGATCTGGTGCAGCAGAGCGGCGGCGGTGCCGGTGTCGCCCAGGGCGGTGGCCTGGGCGGCGGCCTCCTCGGCGCGATGGAACCAGGACTCCCGGTCGCCGACAGCCAGGGTGTGGTGCGCGATCTGGACCAACGGACTCGGCGACCGGGTCTGCAGCTCCGCTATGGCGCGGCGGTGCAGGCGGGTCCGCCGTGGTCCCGGGATGCGCTCGTAGACGACCTGCTGGGCCAGGACGTGCCGGAAGACGTAGCGGCCGGAGTCGCTCTCGCAAAGCACCGCTGCGCGCAGCGCGTCGGTGAGCCCGTCGGCGCCCTGCTCGGAGTCGAGCTCCGCGACCCGGGTGAGCAGCTGCTCCGTGGCCGGGACGGCGAGGACGGCGGCGCTGTCGGTGATCGCCGCGCCGGCCTTCGACAGCCTGGCCAGGCGCTCGGTGACGGCCTCGCGCAGCCCCACAGGCACCCCGGCGCGGTCGAGCTCCGCGGTGAGGTCGTGGTAGCCGCAGGTCTTGCCGCGCTCACGGAGGGTGATGAGATCCTCCTCGACGGTGAGCGGCAGGCCCTCGCTGCGCCGGTGCAGAGCGTCGGCGAGGGCGGCTGTCGCGTGGCCGCCGAGTGCGGCGCCGGCGAGCTCCTTCACCTCGTTCTCGGTCAGCGGGGCGAGCCGGATCGTCGTGCCGGTGGTGCCGTGCGGCCGGTAGGCGGCGCCGAGCACCGGGGTGCGGGCCGGCAGGTCGTCGCCCCGGTAGGTGAGGACCAGGCTGAGCTGTTCGGGCAGGTCGCGGGCGATCAGCAGGAGCAGGTCCCGGGTGGCCTCGTCCGCCCAGTGCAGGTCTTCCATGATCAGCACCGCCGGACCGATCGCGGTCAGGAAAGACCGCACGGCCTGGACCACCTGGAAGCGCTGGGCAGGCACGCCATCGGGCCGCGGCGGCACGGGCGGGAGCCGATCGGCCAGGTCGGGCAGGAGTGGGGCCAGTGCGCCCGTGGTCGGTGGAATGCCGGTGGCGGGCAGCCAGCGGCCCGCCTTCCGCAGCGCGTCCACCACCGGGCCGTAGGGGAAGGGTTCGCGCAGCGGATGGCAGAAGCCGGTCAGGACCCTGCGATCGTCCGGGGTGAGGGCCGCAGTGGCTTCGCGGACCAGGCGCGACTTGCCGATGCCGGCCTCGCCCTCGACCAGGACCACCGCCGGCGGTCGTCGGATCGCGGCCAGCAGCAGGCCGAACTCCTGCTGGCGGCCGACGCAGGGGAAGCCCCCGTCGAAAGCCGCTGCGCCGAGGTCGGGAGCGGCCGCCACGCGATCGTCTTCTTCACGCCCTGACCACGCCAGAGCGGCCCTCGGGCGCGCGTCAAGCCGCTGGCCGCCCGGCGGTGCCGGCAGTGGACCCACGGAGGCAGACCGCAGAAGTAGAAGCGCTTCGTTACGGTCTCGCCCACCCGCCTTGTCCGTGAACGCCATCTTCGTCATTCCTCCGCCGCCTCCCGCCTCGGTTTCGGCTGCCAGACTAAGCTTGGCGTTTTACGTCACTGTTTCGCTGTCTGAAGAGGTTTGGTGGGGCTCAATTCCTGGGTGCTCGCCATAACGTGGCGGTGGGAAGGGCGGGTTAGCGACGCTGGGGCCGGGTTCTCCGCAGTCCTTCTGGTCGCGTGTGGTCAGGAACCTGCTGGTCAGCCGGCGGGTCGGGGCAGTGCGGCGAGGCAGTGGAAGGCGGCGGCGAGTTCGTGTCGCCAGGGCCAGGTCGCGCTGATCCGCAGGCGTAGGTGTAGGCGTCGGCTGCCGAGGGTGATGCGGCGGCGACGTGCAGCAGCCGGTAGCGGAGTTTCTATGCATCCCGAACCAGCAAGCGGATAGCCGCCACAAGCCGTACTGGCTCGCAACCTACAAGGTCGGGTCGTATGCGAGATCCAACTGACCTGTGCAGATCCAGATGCATCGCGTGTTTTTCAGCCGGGTGGGAGTTTAGGCGTGGGACGTGTCGGCGCAGGACCGCGTTCTCGTGGCGCAGCACCAGCGACTCCGCGTCCTTCGTGACGTCACGCCGCAGCAGCAACGCGGGCAGCGACAAGTGATCCTGACGGTAACGGCCCCGGAAGCAGACCGACCCGGCGCCGGTGCCGGTCCGGCGGCAGGACAGCTGCTCGGCAGGCAGCTGTCCGGCCGGTTCTCAGCTGGTGGCGAAGACTCCGAACTCGTTGAGGCCCCAGCCCCATCCGTCGGCTGGTGCGCCGGTCTTGGCGGAGACCCAGCTGTTGACGCTCAGGAGCACGTAACGGGCCTTCACCTTGGGGAAGGTGTACGAGTGCGGCTGACCGCATTTCTGGACGCCGTGGGCGGCGCAGTCGGTGGTGCCGCCGGAGTCGGCTTCGCTGGCCACGGTCTTCCAGTTGGTGCCGTCCTGCGAGACCTTGAGGTCATAACTTGCCGGGTAGTTCTCCCAGTCGGGGTTGACCTCCATCCGGCCGACCGCGGTACTGGCGCCCAGGTCGACCTTCATGCTCCAGGGATCGCTGGTGGTCGACTGTGCCATGGTCGTGAGATTGCCGTCGACGGCGTTCTCGGTGGGCTTCCCCCAGCCGGTTGCCGGGGTGCCGTTGATCATCGTGACCGGCTTGTGGGCGGCGAGATTCACGGGCTTCGCGGGCGGGGGGGTGGTCGAAGCGCCCCAGCTCTGCGGCGCCGCGTTCATGGTGAATGTGAGGTGTCCACCGCCGGTGAGGTCGGAGTGGCTCAGGAACGGCTTGGTGATGCGCTTGCCGTTGAGGCTGAGCCCCTTCACGTACGGCTTGAGATCTGCGCCCTTGGATTTGATCACCAGCGGCTTGGTGGACCCGGGCAGCCGAAGCGTGACCTTGTCGAACAGGGGGCTGCCCACCGCGTACTCACCGGAGGCCGGGTTGACGGGGTAGAAGCCCATCGCGGAGAACAGGTACCAGGCGGACATCTGGCCGCAGTCGTCGTTGCCGGAGAGACCGTCGGGGGTGGCGTGGTAGTTCTCGTCTGCGATCTGGCGGACCAGTTCCTGGGTCTTCCATGGCCGGCCGGCGTAGTCGTACAGGTAGGGAGAGTGGTGGCTGGGCTCGTTGGTCTGGTTGTTGTGCCCACCGTCGAAGTAGCTGTCGAGCCACTCGGCGAACTTGGCGTCGCCGCCCTTGAGAGCGATCAGGCCAGGGACGTCATGCATGACATCGTTGGTGTATACCCACTTGTCGCCCTCGGTCCAGCCGCCGTTGTTCCAGGAGCCGTCGAAGTTGCGGGCCTGCATGAAGCCCGTCGTGGGGTTGAACAGGTTCTTGTAGTTCTTGCTGCGGTCCAGGAAGAACTGGGCGTCGTCGGTGTTGCCGACGGCCTTGGCGACCTGTGCGACGGCCCAGTCCTCGAAGGCGTAGTCAAGGGTGCGGCTGCCTGCTTCCGCGGTGCGGTCGGCGGCGACCCAGCCGTTCTGCTTGTACGTCGTCAGGCCTGCGCGTGCCTCGGCGGGCGTTCCCTCCTGCCGGTCGCCCCACCACAACTCGGTGTCCTTGTCGGGAGGTGTCATCGCGTTCTTGCGGACGGCCTCGTAGGCGAGGTCCAGGTCGAACCCGTCGAAGCCCTTGGCGATGGCCTCCGCGATGATCGAGTCGGCGTTCGTGCCCACCATGATGTTGGTCTCGGCGAAGTTCTTCCACATGGGAAGCCAGCCGCTTTGCTTGTAGTCCTGCAGCATCGAGGTGACCATGTCGTTGATGCGTTCCGGAGCGAAGAGGGTGAGGAACGCGTTCTGCGCCCGGAAGGTGTCCCAGAGCGAGTATCCGGTGTAGCTGACGCCCTCGTGGACCTTGTCGTCGTAGGCGCTGTAGTAGCGGCCTTGCTCGGACATCTCCGATGGGTACTGCAACGCGTGGTACATGCTGGTGTAGAAGGTGGTGCGCTGGTCGGGGGTGGCGCCGGAGATGTCGACGCGGTCGAGCTTGTCGGCCCAGGCGGCCCTGGTCTTGGCCGCGGTCGCATCGAAGCTCTGGCCGTCGGGAACCTCTGCATTGAGGTTGGCCCGCGCCTGGTCCACCGAGATGAACGAGGTCGCGATCCGGACGTTGACCGTCTCGCTGCCGGCGGGGAACCGGACGTAGCCTGCGAGGTCCTGGTCCGTGCGGTCGGCCTCCCCGTCGAACTGGGTCGCACCCCTGGCCGTGCCGTAGCTGTCGAAGGCGGTGTCGAACCGCGCGACGAAGTACCCCTTGAAGCCGGGCGCCTTGGACGGGCCGAGCTTGCTGTCCTGGCGGTCGGGGTTGTAGCCGGTGATCTCCTTCTTGGCCGGGTCGATGTGCACGCTCCCGGTGATGCCGGACCGGGTGGCCTGCATCACGAAGTTCGTCGCGGCCCCCTGGGGGTAGGTCAGCCGCAGGTGACCGACTCGGGAGGTTCCGGTGAGTTCGGCCTTGAGCACCTGCCCGGGCGCAGGAGTCATGTTCACCGTGTACTTGTCCGGCGCGGCAGTCTCATCGGCGTGAGTGAAGGGCAGGCCTCGATCCGCCTCGGCCGTCTTGACTGCGCCGATTCCTGGCATGCCCACCACATAGCCGGAGTCGCCCATCCAGATCGCCGGCTGATGGGTGCCGATGAACCCGGTGATCTTCGTGTCGTTGTGGTGGTAGGGCAGCCTGCTGACAAAGTTGTTGCGGGTCATCGGCGACCATCGGGTCATCGCGAACGGGGGCGCCGTACTGGGGATCATTCCCCCGTACTCGGTGCCACTGGCGCCCGTCGTCCCGATGAGGGGATCGACATGCTCGACGTTGGACGCCACAGTCACCTCGGACGGCGCTGCGGCCGCCGAGTCTGTCACGCCGATCCACGGGACCAATGCGGCCAGCAGTCCGCCCGCGATCAGGGCTGCCAGCCTGCCGGGGGCCGGCTTCGCGCGTCTCGTGAGCGAAGTCCGGGCCGGGGCTCTCCCGGAACTGTCCGGATACCGACTGGCGATCACCAATGCCTCCAGGGTGGGAACTGTGAATTGACAACGTTGTCACTCTCCCCGGATGCAGAGCCGGAGAAGATCTACTCGGTGTTTGCTGCAGGCCTTCCGGTCGCATCATTGACCGATCGGCCGCCGCCATGCGGCCCACAGTGGCCACCAAGACGTCTCGATCGAGTGCCCACATTTAAATGGTCGGGCACATACTAGGCAAGGCCCTGGTGCAAAAAGATGCGCGATCACGTCTTGTTCGGTCGTATGCGAGCGGCGCGGTGCGATCGTCTGCGGGCCAGCGGCTCAGCATGGTGACCCGTCAGCGATCAGCACGTCGGGCCTCCTGGCCGAGCAGGGTGGCGCCGGTCGAGATCAGCAGGTCCGCGGCCCGTGCAGGCTCGGCCGACCCACACAGCGCCTCGACCGTGGTGAGCGCGTAGACGAGTTCGGGCTTGAGTCAGGAGTCGCGGTGGTTGCGCTTGGGCAACACGCACACCGCCGGCCCGTGCGGCGATTTACCGGGCCGAGGAGGCGACGACCCACCACCACGCCACCGACTGCACGGCGAGCAGCAGGAGCGGCACGCTCATGCCGCCGCCCACTCGGGCGGGCCCTCGCACGATTTCGGAACAGTCTCTTGACACGCAGATGTCCGGCAGGTTTCCTGTGACCACCTGTCAGGGTGCGTCACTTTCTGTTTGATTTTGCTGTCTAGATGCACTCAACCACACAGTTGACACCCGGCCTTACTCGCCTTCACCCGCCGAAGGACTTTTCATGGCCGTCAAGCCCCACCCCCGCCCAGACCCTCCATGGCTCAGCCCGCTGCGGGCACCCACTCCACCCTCGGCTCCGGCTCGACTCCGACCTTGCAGACGGGTCGGCCAACCGAGGGGCACCTCGGGCTGACGGCCTTTCACTCTTCCAGTCATCCGAAGATCTGAGGCGCGGCCACACCTGCCGGAATCGGAAAGAGACCAGGCGCTGGGCCTCCCGCCCCGAAGGCCCCTTCCTGGTGGGCCAGCGTTTGCGGTGGCGACCTCCACGCCGAATCGGCATCCGCCGTCCCTGCACCCCAGCGGATCCCACCTTCGATCAAGGTGCCAACCGGGCCTGTCCGACCTGCCCCCGGGCGCGCACCAGCCGTCAACTGTCCCCGCCCCGAAGCGCCGCATCCCTCATCCCTATGTCGCCAGGATGTCTGCAACCTGACGGTCTGCCACCAGGTCAGCTGGAGGCGCGCGGCGTCTCGGTCCCCACCCATCTCCCCCTGGACGCAAAGGAGCTGACACTGATGAAAGCCCATTCCAGAACGTTACCCATGCTGATACCTACCTTGGCTGCCGCGCTTGGATTCGCGACGCCCACCGCGCCGACGGCTCACGCAGAAGTCGATGCGCAGAGCTGGACGGTGAGCCAGCCCCGAGCCTCCGGGGGGGCGCTCACCGCCACGGTCGCGCTGAACTCGGACGGCGAGCTGTCCTTCGGAGTCCGAAGGGGCAGCACAACCGTGCTCGAACCGGCCCCCGTCGGGCTGGTCACCTCCCAAGCAGACCTGTCCAAGGGCCTGCGGCCGACGGGCCGCACTGACAGGCTGGTGAAGGAGACCTACCGGACCACCACCGGCAAGCGTCTGAACCGCTCCACGCAGATGAACGAGACGCGGCTGTCCTTCACCGGCGCCAACAACACCCCCATCGACCTGGCGGTCCGGGTCTCCGACGACGGTGTCGCCTACCGCTACAACCTGCCGACCGCCAACAGCGGCACCGTGAGCCAGGAAGAGTCGGCATTCCAGCTCCCGGGGAACGCGACGGCATGGCTCACCAAGTACCAGGCCGGCCACGAGCAGCACCACACCCAGACCACGGCCAACGACGCCGCCAGTGGCTCCTTCGGATACCCCGCCCTGTTCCGTGTGCAGGACTCCTACGTTCTGCTGTCGGAGTCCGGGGTCAACGGCAGCTACGCCGGAAGTCAGCTGGCCCACACCTCGGGCAGCGGCCGCTACACCCTCAAGCTGTCCGACTCCGACGTCGACATCAACGGCCCGCTGACTACTCCTTGGCGCACTGCCATGATCGGTGACCTGGCCTCAGTCACCGAGTCGACGTTCACCGACGACGTCGCCCCCGCTTCCCGGATCTCGGACACCTCGTGGATCAAGCCGGGCAAGGTGGCGTGGTCCTGGCTGGCCGGGGGCAAGCCCGTGCAGGCCAGTCTGGCGGCACAGAAGGCGTTCGTCGACTACAGCGCCGAGCACGGCTGGGAGTATGCCCTGGTCGACGACGGCTGGAAGGGGCAGACGTGGATGCCCGAGCTCGTCCGCTACGCGGCCCAGCGAGGCGTCAAGATCATGGCCTGGATGCCCTGGACCGACCTCGACACCGAGGCCGAACGCGACACCGCACTGGCACAGATGAATGAGTGGGGCGTCGTCGGCCTGAAGATCGACTTCATGGACTCGGAAACCCAGAGCCGTTTTCAGTGGTACGACGAAATACTGAAGGCAACGGCCGAGCACAAGCTGATGGTCAATTTCCACGGTGCGACAATCCCCAACGGCCTGCAGCGGACCTGGCCCCACGTCATGGCGTTTGAGGCGGTCCGAGGCGCGGAGTACGGGGGCGGAGCGAACGACGGGCCCAACGGGCGGGCGACCATCACCGACATGACCACGTACCCCTTCGCCCGGAATGTCGTCGGTTCCATGGACTTCACCCCCATGGACCTCCATGTGGGTGGCCACCCCGACTCCGAGGCCGCCGAGCTGGCGCTGTCCGTGGTGTACGAGTCGGGCTTCCAGAACTTTTCCGGAACCGTGGACGCGTACCACGCCCGACCGGAGCTGGAGCGCTTCCTGGAGCAGGTGCCTACGGTCTGGGACGACAGCAAGCTCGTCTCCGGCCTCCCGGGCAAGGACGCGACGTTCGCCCGCCGCAGTGGCAGTCGCTGGTTCCTGGGGTCAATCTCCTCGGGCGACGCACACACGGACAAGGTCCCGCTGAGCTTCCTCGGCGGCGGAGAGTGGCTCGTCGAGACCATCCGCGACGGCAGCAACGGCCTTGTCCGTGAGTCCCGCATCGTGAAGCGGAGCGACACCCTGTCCGTGCCCGTGCCGACCAACGGCGGCTTCGCCGCCATCGCCTGCCACGCGAAGCCAGGCCTGAAGACCTGCGACAAGGCGGTCGACCGTGTTCCCTCCGCGACCCTTGCCCTCACCCCCGACAAGGTGGAGATCAAGCCGGGTGCCACGGCAGAAGTAAAGGGGCGCTTCACCCTTGACCGCTACGGCCCTGTCAAGGACGTCTCGATCGAGGCAGCCGATGCTCCGGCAGGCTGGAAGATCACCGGCACCGGCACCAGCGCCGCCACGCTTGCCGAGGGCGAGGCTCTCACTCCCACATGGAAGATCACCGTTCCCGCGGACGCCACCGTCAACGCAGGAACCGACATGACAGTGACGGCCCGCTATAGCGTCGGACTCAAGGGCAAGACGAGGACCGTCTCCGAGGAGCGCAAACTGCGGGTCTTCGTTCCGCAGCCCGGCGTGGCCTACGTCAGCGAACTGCCCTTCACCGCAGAGTCCAACGGCTGGGGCCCAGTGGAGCGTGACATGTCCAACGGCGAACGCGATCGCGGCGACGGCAACACTCTGCAGATCGCCGGCACCCGATTCCACAAAGGACTCGGAATGCACGCCTCCGGCTCGGTCTCCGTCCGTCTCGACGGCCGGTACCAGCGCTTCACCACCCAGGTGGGCGTGGACGACGAAGTGACCGGCAAGGGCACGGTCGCCTTCGCGGTCGTCGCCGACGGCAAAGTGATCGCGACCACCCCGGTTATGACCGTGGGCGACCAGCCGGCCACCATCGACATCGATGTAACCGCGGTCCAGGAACTGACTCTTCGCGCCACCGACGGCGGCGACGGAATATCCTTCGACCACGCCGACTGGGCCAACACCCGCCTGGTGCCGACCAACTGACATCCGGCATAGACAGGCACCGCTGCCCCGACCGTTCCCCGGTCGGGGCAGCACCCTGCCGCAAGCCTGTTCTCACAGTGCTGACTGAACAGCGTTGGCCCTAGAACTGGAGAATCCGAAAGATGAGGTCGGCATCACCGCCGTGGCCGACGAGGTGGCCCGCCTGCTCGGCGTGCTACGCGCCCGCCGTCCCTGATGTCGGGGCCCGGTCCCGGTGCCCGGCCTTCGTGTGAACCATCACGAGTCGGCTGCCCGTCACGGCGCCGACTCGATTTTCCGCATTTGATTCCCCATCACCGTTCTCCGGTTGGCAGCCGGCCCGAACGAAAAACCAGGTGAACGGGAATCGGATACCAGACGTATTCTCACCGCGCTCGCCCACGCATTCTAGAAGCCGTGAACAACTTTTCTGCCATTCCCGTGAGCGGTGCCCGCAGGATCGGCCGTGGACTGGGAAAACGAGCGCCGACACCTGCACGGAGGTCAATTCTGGCTGCCCTGGAACAGCTCGAATCAAAATTCTTTCAGCCCGCATCCGTTTACCTCGAATTCACTCGCCGCGCCTTCCCTGCGCGATGCAAGCGCACCTAGGCTGCCGCTCGGTCGAAATTGGCCTCTGCCAACCGCAGGGGAATTCGTCCAGTGGGTTCGGCTAATTTTACTTGACGGAAAGGAACTTCCAGGTGACGGGTACAAGCCGTCGGAACTTTCTCGGTATCGCTGGCGCATCGCTGGCCGGTGCCGCGGCGACTCAACTGCTTCCAGGCGCGATCGGCAAGGCGCTGGCGATCGAACCCACCCGCAGGACAGGGACGGTCGAGGACGTCGAGCACGTGGTGATCCTGATGTAGGAGAACCGCTCGTTCGATCACTATTTCGGCACGATGCGGGGTGTGCGCGGGTACGGGGACCCTCGCCCACACATCCTGCCGAACGGCCGTCCGGTGTGGTACCAGCCGCCGGCCCGTGTACACACCGGACGATACAACGGCCGGGGCCTGCCGGCCGATGCGGAGTACGTGCTGCCGTTCCCGGTGGATGCGCTGCGCACCAGCGAGTACATCGCCGGGACCGATCACGGGTGGGGCAGCGGGGAGTTGCTATGGAACGAGGGCCGATACGACGGGTGGGTGAACGAGAAGCAGGACGTGTTCACCATGGCTCACCTGAAACGGTCGGAGTTGCCCTATCACTTCGCCCTGGCGGAAGCGTTCACAGTGTGCGACGCGTACCACTGCTCGATGCCTGCCGACACCGCCCCGAACCGCATCATGCTGTGGAGCGGCACGATCGACCCGCAAAACCGGCTGGGCCGCAAGCCGAATGGCCCCGGTATCGGGGAGCGCGGTGGCGTCAACGGCTATACGTGGACCACCTACCCGGAGCGGCTGCAGGCCGAGGGAGTCAGCTGGAAGCTCTATCAGGGCGGCACCGGGATTCCTGGCCAGCCGACGGACAACTTCACCGACAACTCACTGGAGTTCTTCGCCCGTTACCAGGTCCAGGAGGGTGCATCGGGACCGCTGGTGGAGCAGGGCGTGTCCACCCATACGCTGAAGGAATTCCGCAGCGACGTGGTGAGCGGGAAACTGCCGCAGGTGACCTGGATCGTCCCGCCGTACCAGTACAGCGAACATGCCTCCGCATCCCCCGCCGACGGGGCGTACTACATCGACCTCGTCCTGGAAGCCCTCGTGGCCAACCCCGAGGTGTGGAGCAAGACCGTCCTGATCATCAACTACGACGAGAACGACGGTCTGTTCGACCACGTCGTTCCCCCCATGCTGCCTGTGACCAACAAGGTCGGCACCGACGGGCTCGTATCGCAGAGCCTGGCAGCCAGCCTGGCCGACGAAATCCTGGACTTTGACGTCTGGCGCGCGGGCGAATCGCCGTCGGGCGACAGTGCTCGAGGGAAGCAACCCGCCGGGTTGGGTTCCCGTGTGCCGATGATCGTTGTGTCGCCGTTTTCGAAGGGCGGCTGGGTCTGCTCCGAGGTGTTCGACCACACCTCGGTGCTGCGGTTCCTCGAGACTCGATTCGGTGTCGCCGAGCCGAACATCAGCGCCTGGCGGCGCTCCGTGTGCGGTGACCTCACCTCCGCGTTCGACTTCGCCCGGCCCGACAGTAAGCCCGTCACCCCCGCGGTACCGCAGCCGATGCAGAGTGAGCACCAGCCGTTCTCCGTCAGGCTGCCACAGGCGATGCCTCAGCAGGAGCCCGGTGTCCGCCCAGCCCGGCCGCTGCCGTACCGGTTCGCCGTCGGACTCGGCGACAAGCGGGATGCGCGGTCGCTCTCGCTGCAGTTCGTCAACAGCGGAAACGTGGGCACGTACTTCTACGTGTACGCACACAACGATGCGCCTCGCCGCTACACCGTGGCTGCTCGCGACACCATCAGCGACGTCTGGGACAGCGCCCTCGCAACCGATGCGCAGGGCCACTACGACCTGCGCGTGACCGGGGCCAACGGATACCTCGGCCACTTCACCGGCACCACCGCGAACACCACGGAACCGCGGGTGTCGATACGCCTCGACCACACCGAGAAATCACGGCTGGTCCTCGACGTCAGCAACCCTGGTACTGCCCCCCGGACGCTCCACATCCGTAACGACTACAGTCACGCCGCGGAGCGCACCGTCAATCTCAAGCCGGGCAAAACCACTAAGGTCACGTGGGAAACCGCGTCTGCGCACGGCTGGTATGACATCTCGGTGACCGACAAGGCCGACCCGAGCTACCTCCGCCGGTTCGCCGGCCACCAGGAGACGGGACGTCCCAGCTTCAGTGATCCCGGGCCGATACGGTAACCGGTCCGGGTTGCCCACAGTCTCATCCGTACGCGCATCCGCCATCGTTCGCGCTGGTTCGATCGGCCAGTCCTGGGCGCAGTGATCAGGCGTATGAACGGCACTGAACCCACACGAACCGGCGCGTGTATCGAATGGGCTGGTCACAGCCACTCGTTGAGGTCCGCTACGAGGACGGTCGCCTCGTAGCGGACCCAGCTTGTTGTACCTCGTGGCCACGGCCCGGTGCCTCTTGAGGCGGCAGATGCCGCATTCCACCGCGTGCCGCTCGCGGTAGTCGGCCGGGGCGAACTTCGGCGGCCGGCCACCGCCCTGTCCGCGCGGACCTGTCTGGGCCTGGTGCGGGGCCGGCCGGGCCCGAGACGGGGAACCCGCACGCGGTCCAGGACGACCTCGAATCGAGGGGAGTCACCCCGCTGCCCCTCCTTCAAAGCCGAACTGATCGGGCACCAAGGACCCTGGTCAGCACTGTCAGCTCTCAGCCGACTCCAGTCGACCGGCATCCTCACGCTCGGCCGTCGGCGCCTCGTCATCATTGACGTTGCCCACCTCAAGGCAGCCGCCCGGGGCGAGGAGCTTCCGGGCAATATCTGCTGCAAGGACGATATGCCCGTCATGTGACTCAGCGCACGTTCGTACCGTCCAACGTGGAGTCTCCCGACGCAAAGTCCCTCGTCGAGGTGGAACTCACGGCACACAGGCGCGCTGAGCGGGCAGCCTGGCTGGGCGGGGCGGAGTTCTCCGCAACCTGGTCCGCCAACCCGTCCGCGCGCGAGGCGCGTCGCCTGGCCTGCCTCCTCATCGAGGCATCCAGCGGCGAGCAGGTCAAGACGCTCATCGACCAGTTCGGCAACTGGCACACGACGCGCCGAGGGGGCAGCGGCGGACACGGTCACGGCGCGGCCCCTCTCCACCACGACCGCACCATGCGCACTTGCGTGCGCCCACGCGCCCCGAATTACCGTTCCTGACCGACCAGGGCAGACGAACATCGTGGGGGACGCATGGCAAGAACCGCGCGACAGACGCTGAACGCACTCAGCCGCTCAACGAACATCCACGTCAGGTCAACGGTAGAACTCGCTGCCCATGTCGACTCAGCAACGGCAGCCTTCGACAAGAAACGCCGGGACAAGGGACAAGGACCAGTACGCAGAAAACCTGAACTGCTCCCCGTTCCACGAGCCGAGTGCAGTCAGACGATCGAACTGACACCGTGGCAGGTACTGCACGCCGTGGCGCGTGGCTACGTACTGGCCGGCCAGGGAATGGGGCGCGGGCTCGCGGAACACTGGCTGAGCCTGAAGTTCTGCGAAGCGCTGGGCAATAATCGCGCCGGTGCCATGGATCTCACTGAACCTTTTTCATCCTGTGCCGGGAGGGTGAAATGGCCTGGTGGGCGGGGGCGTGACAAGGCAGGGCCCCTGGTCGTTTGCGTGGTGATCTCACTCATCACACCAGCGACCGAGGGGCCCTGTTGGTTCCGTATCCTTCCATGCTCGACGTACC
>NZ_JBICXE010000088.1:0-15643 GCF_043200155.1 Streptomyces sp. NPDC048473 | reverse complement strand
CGTGTTCGGGATCGGCTACTCGGCCCTGGCCACAGCGGGCGTGGTCACAATGCGCCAAGGCGACTTCCACTCCTCGGGCGACGCACTCCTGGTCGTCTGGATCGGCATGGTCGCATTCGCCGGCTACGGGCTCGCGCTGACCGCCGCGGCCCACTCGTACTGGATACGGACCCGCGGCCTACCAGAAGAGAGTTGACGTTCGGCACCTGAGCGCTTCAGGTGGCGAAACTCGCCACCTGAAGCGCCCAGTCACAGCAAATGTGACTGAGCGTTTCACTTGGCAGATGTGTGCTTGAGCTGGCGGCGCTGAGCGCTCTAGTTGGCGGGCTGCGCGCCAGGAAGCGTCGGCAAGATTTATGTTCTCGGCTCGGACGCGTTCGAATCGCCGGGTCTCCGTGCGGCCTGCGGGACAGCTATCCGACGAGTGCCTGGGTGCCGAGCACGGTCAGCAGGGCGAGGCGTTCGGCGTCCTCGGTGCCAGGCTCGGTCGTGTAGATCATGATGCGCAGGTCGCTGCCCGCGACGCTGAGCAGGTCGCAATCCAGCGTCAAGGCGCCCACCTGCGGGTGATCAACGGTCTTGCGCGCCGCCACGTGCCGGCCTACGGCTCCGGAATCCCACAGCTCGGCGAACCGGTCACTGTTCGCGCGCAGCTCCGCGACCAGACGCCGCAGCCGCTGGTCTGACGGATATCGACTCATCGTCGTACGCAACTCGAAGACCTGCGCTGCCTCGAGCGCGCGCCGGGTCTGAGGAGAGTGGCGGACGCGGCTGCCCGAGCCGAGGAAGTTGCGCCACACCGCGTTGCGCTCGTTGCCGTGATACTGACCCATCAATGCCGTGTACAGCGGGTTGGCCAGCAGCAGTGTCCACGCCGCGTCGGAGACCGCGACGGGCGTCCCGGTCAGCCTGTCCAGCATCCGCTGAACGCTTGGCGTGATGTAGGCGGGCACCGTGCCCTGCCCCGGCGGTACGAGTCCGGCGGCGTGGAACAGATGCTCGCGCTCGGCTCCGGACAAGCGCAGAGCCCGGCCCAGGGCCTCGACGACTTGTTCCGACGGGTTGGTCGCCCGGCCCTGTTCGAGGCGGGTGACATAGTCGACGGAGATCCCGGCCAGCAGGGCGAGTTCCTCGCGGCGCAGCCCGGCTGCGCGCCGATGGCCGCCGGTAGGTAGCCCGGCCGCCCCCGGTGAGACCCGGTCGCGCCAGCGCCGCACCATGTGCCCGAACTCTGTGGTCGCCATGACACTACTGTGCACCGCTGTACTTGGACCTTCCTGGTACTGACAGTCCCAGGAAGACGGGACGCCTGGCTGACCGGGCGGCTCCGCCGCATCGTGGGCACATGACAGCAACACTGATCACCGGAGCGAACAAGGGTCTCGGCTTCGCGACCGCCCGTCGGCTCATTGCCGCGGGCCACACCGTCTACATCGGAAGCCGGGACGGCGAACGCGGACATCGGGCCGCCGAGCAGCTGGGCGCGCGGGTGGTCCAGCTCGACGTCACCGACGACGCGTCCGTGGAAGCCGCGGTGAAGACCATCGAGGCCGACGGGGGGCTGGACGTACTGATCAACAACGCCGGCATCGCCAAGGAGTGGGGTGACGACAACGTCGTGATCGGCCCCGCGGATGTGACCGCCGACGTGATGCGGCAGACGTTCGAGACGAACGTCTTCGGTACGGTCCGCGTCCTCCACGCATTTCTCCCGCTGCTGCAGCGTTCCGCCGCCCCTGTCGTGGTCAATGTCAGCAGTGGCCTGGCCTCGCTGACCCGGGTCACCACCCCGAGCGACCCGGCGTACGCCTACCAGGGCGTGGCCTATCCGGCGTCGAAGAGCGCGGTCAACATGATCACCGTGCAGTTCGCGAAGGCGTGCCCGAGCATGCGGATCAACGCGGTGGAGCCCGGATTCACCAAGACCGACCTGAACGGGAACACCGGCATCCAGACCGTCGAGCAGGGCAGCGAGATCATCGTCCGCATGGCCCAGGTCGGCCCCGACGGCCCCACCGGAGGCTACTTCGACGCCGAAGGCACCCTTCCCTGGTAGCGCGAGCGCAGTGGCACCCAGGTGGCGACCGTGAACTTGCGGTGACCTTGCCGACCGGGCGCGCGGCCCCTTGACCACTGAGCGCTTCGAATGGCGAATCCCGCCAACTGAAGCGCTCGGTCTCAATAACAGGTCACCCGCTGGTGAAGTCGGCCCCGAAACGCTGCCCAGCACCGAGGACCCCTGCCAAACTGGACCCGGCCTCGTCGCTCCCGCCGCAGGCAACACCCCCAGGGGCACCAACAACCTGCGGTGAACTCACAGAACGGCCCGCCATCCTCCAGGGACAGTGGGCCGATGAGTGGCCCCGATCAACATGGCCACCGAATCCACCCTTGTCGCCATTGCTGCCGTACGCCGCGGCTCCCGCACCTTCGGTGGCGGGCAAGGCGATCGAGCCGCACCGAGGTCGATGAGGGATGGGACGGCTGCGATGGCGCCGATACGTGAGGCTTGGAGGCTGCGTGGGCGGCGAGGACGGCGAGGACGGCGTGCAGACCGTCGTGGAGGGTCGCGTTGCGGTGGCTGTGGCCGAGGACCAGGTCGCGGAAGGCTTCGTGTTCGGCGACGAGGGGTTCTTGTTTGGGGATCGCGTAGCGGGTGACGTCGCCTTCGGTGACGCCGCGGAATGCGGCGAGGGCCTCCCACTGGGTGTGGGTGGAGCCGTTGGCCCAGTAGGAGAGGTCGGCGGTGAGGGTGTCGGCGACGAGGATGCCGTGGTCGCCGATGACGACGGTGGTTCGTTCCTTGAGCGGGGAGACCCAGTTGACCTGGTGGTGGGTGATGGTGCCGTCGGTCAGCTGCCCGAGGGCGGCGCCCCCGAGGGCGGCGAGGAGGTCTTCGTGGGGGCGGCCGCTGCGGTGGGCGGTGCGGGCGGCGATCGAGGTGTAGCGGGTGTTGGTGATCCATGCGGTCAGGTCGAGGTCGTGGGTGGCCAGGTCGTGGATCACTCCGACGTCGGTGATCCGTACCTAGGAACCGGTACGGCGGGTGGCGACCGAGAACACGTCCCCGAGCTGGCCGGCTTTCCAGTCGCTGGCGTAGCACAATCAGTGCGGGGTTGAAGCGTTCTATGTATCCGACGGCGGCCGGGACTGCGGCGGTGTGGAATGCCTGGGCGAGCCGTCTGGCTGAGTCGGGGTCACCTGCGAGCGGTTTCTCGAAGGGGGTGGGGACACCGGCTGCGGCGAGGGCGGTGCCCAGCAGTTCGTGCAGCAGGGTGGGGCAGGCCAGTACCGCGTAGTCGAGGCCGAGCTTCAGTAGTGCGTCCAGGTCCGCCAGGACGGGTATGCCGTCGGCGGCGTGGTAGCGGTCGCCGTGCGGGTCGAGCGTGCCGACCAGTTCGGTGCCGTTCAGGGTTCGCAGGACCCTGGCGTGGTGGCGGCCCATCCGGCCCAGTCCGATCAGTCCGACCCTCAGCGCGTTCATGCGGCACGCTCTGCGGCATGGGCCAGTGTGGTCACGGCCTGGGCGACGTCGTTGATCTGTGTGGTGGTCAGCCCGGGGTGGATTGGCAGGGACAGCACCTGGTCGGCGGCGGCGTCGGTGTGCGGGAGGTCGATGACGGTGGCGTGGGCGGGTGAGCGGGATGGGGTAGTGGACGCTGGTGCCGATCCCTGCCCGCTGCAGATTGTGGGCGAAGGTGTCGCGGCCGCCGAGACCGGGGCCGATGCGGACGGTCTACTGGTGCCAGACGTGACCGGCTCCCTCCGCTGTGGTGGGCAGGGTCAGCCCCGGCAGGTCGGTGAGGTGCTGCTGAGGCGGGCGGCGTTCACGCGTCGGCGGTCGGTCAGGGATGGAAGTCTGCGGAGCTGGTTGCGGGCGATGGCGGCGCTGACGTCGCTCATCCTCCCGTCAGTGCCCACGATCTGGTGGTGGTAGCGCTGCTCCATCTTGGCCTCACGCCGGGCCGCTTGCCGCGGGTGCTCTCCCCGGTCCAGTCCACCGCCGACGATCTCCCAGGTCCCGTCGCCGTAGGACGGCTGGACCAGGAGAATGCGGCCGTCGGCGTCGTGGATGATCAGGCCGCGCCGGCGATGTTCTCTGAACCAGACCATCGCTCTGGCTTGCAGGAGTCGCCTCGGACCGCTGCTTCGCGTTCGGCTCTTGCTGCCGTGAGTGAGGCTCTTGACCCTCACGTGGCGTCAGGCTGCATAGTCGGTGCCGTGGAGGATCACTGGACCGTGGGACGCGTCGCCGAGCTCGCCGGCGTGAGCGTCCGCACGCTGCATCACTATGACGAGATCAGGCTCGTTCGGCCGTCGGCGCGGACCGTGGCCGGGTACCGGGCCTATTCAGCGGGCGACGTGGAGAGGCTGCGGGAGGTGCTGGCCTATCGGCGGTTGGGCTTCGGGCTGCGGGAGGTTGCGGAACTGGTCGGCGACCCGTCCACCGACGCGGTCGCGCACCTGCGCCGACTGCGCGGCCTTCTGCTGGAGCGGCGTGATCGCGCTGACGCCATGGTGGCGGCCATCGACAGGGAACTTGAGGCACGGGCGAAGGGACTGAAGGTGACACCGGAGGAGCAACTGGAGATGCTCGGTGCACGGCTGTACGACGCGATCGGCGGCGCTTACACCGCGACACGGCGTACCGAGCCGCGGATCGCCGCGCAGATCTGGGACGCGCTCGGGGACGCGCAGACCGTGCTGAACGTCGGAGCCGGCACTGGCTCCTACGAGCCTGCTGATCGCGACGTGACCGCAGTGGAGCCATCGGCGGTCATGCGGGGCAGCGGCCTGCCGGCTCGGCGCCGTGCGTAGCCGCCGCGGAGAGCCTGCCATTCGAGGACCACTCCTTCGACGTCGCGATGGCCGTCTCCACCGTTCACCACTGGGGGGACCCGATAGCGGGCCTGCGCGAGATGCGGCGCGTGGCCCGCCGCGTGGTGGTGCTTACGTTCGACACCGACGAGCCCGGATGGCAGGACCGGTTCTGGCTTACCCGCGACTACCTGCCCGAGTTCGCCGCCGTCCTCGCAGAACTTCCCTCGCTTGCTGGGATGGCCGACGCGATCGGCGCCCGCGTTGAGCCGGTGCCCATCCCGTGGGACTGCGCTGACGGCCTGTTCGAGGCGTACTGGCGCCGACCGGGGGCGTATCTGGAGGATCACGTGCGTCGTGCGATGTCGGTGTGGACGAGGGTCGGGCCGGAGGCCGAGCAGCGGGCGGTACGAAGCCTCAGCGACGACCTCGACTCCGGCCTGTGGGCCGAGCGCAACAGCGAACTCGCCGACCGCGACGCGGCAGATCTCGGCCTCCGCCTGCTCATAGCTTGAACCGCGTCGCAGCGTCTGTGTCATGGCGGCTCCTGGGCGGCCCGCCGGTCATGTGCGGCGCTGACCGGGCATGGCGCTGTGGACAGGACAGGACCAGCGGCGCGACCCGGCATGCCCAGGCCGATCGCCCGCGAGCTCCGCTGGTCGATCCGCGCAAGCTTGTCCTCCGCTCCGGCGAGGCTGATTCGCAGACCTTCGATCTCGCCGACCATCCGGTACGGCTCGTACCGATCGCCGGTCTCCACCAGCCGACCCCACCGAGGGACCACCAACGTCGCCAGATCCCGCCCGGGAACATGTTCGTCCAGCCGAAACACGGCAGGGCCACACTCGGCACGATGCTCGGGGAGTTCAAGGGCAACGCCCGGCCCAAGTTCACGACCGCGCGCTCCACGCAGTCCTGGAACGACGCGATCGCCCCGGTGGAAGCCATGATGCGCGCTCTATGGGACGGGCAGACTTCACGGCACGGCAAGCAGAACCCGACCGTGCCAGAGACCCTGGAGGCCGCGCGGGCCGGCCTCCGCCTCGCAGCCACCCTCGTGCAGTGGTTCGCATCCGGCGCCGTCGTGCGTAACCCCTGAGCAGGACCGGCGGAGAGTCGCACCCTTGGCATGAAACGGGTCCGTGGCTGCAAGTCGCAGCCACGGGCGAGAGGGTGCCGAACCGTCCTGACTACCTGGCCGCGGCACCACAGCGGCCTCGCGTCTGCGCCGATGACTTACGGACGTTGTCGAGCCACGTGCCGAGCTTGATCACCACGGGCCCGTCAGCACCGCCCTGACACCCTTCCGGACCGTCCCCCACCTCCAGGTGTTCGGCATGCTTCCGAGGTACGCGGAGGTGCCCTTCCCGGGCGTGGAACTGCTGAGCCGCAGCGAGGTTGAGGGCCCACATGGTGTCCTGCGTCATCCGCTGAGTTGGTTCAGTGGCTCAGGCCACGGCGGCCCGGGCAGTGACCGCATCCGCCGGATCCCAGCCGGCTCGTGGCACCGAGGCCAGCAGCAGCCGGGTGTACGGGTCCTGCGGACCGGCCAGCACCCCGGCCGTCGGTCCTTGCTCCACCACCGTGCCGCGGCGCATCACCAAGACCTCGTCCGTGATGTGGTGGACGACCGCCAGGTCGTGGCTGACGAAGACAGGGCCATCCCGGTGTCGGCGTTGGCGGAACCGGCGTTCCGGGTCGGAGAGGCCGACCGTGTCGAGGAGGTGATTCGGCCGCCGCCGGAAGTGGGCCTGTGAGAAGCCGCATCGGCAGCCCCGTGACTGTGCCCATTCACACCGGCTCAGCTCTCAACACCCCACGCATACAGTGGAAATGCCCGACGCCGGCCTTCCGCAGCACCCTTTAGGCATGCTGCCATGCGAACATCAATACGTACGGCTGCTGTCCTGGCGCTGCCCCTTCTTCTGACGGTGTCGGCGTGTGCCGGTTCGTCGGGGTTCTCCGTGCCGTCGAACGCCTGCGACTTGTTGTCGGATTCCACTGTCCAGGACATGACTGGCCGCGGCAGCATGTATGCCACGAAGGTGGACACTTCCCCGACGGGCAAGTCCGAGAAGCTCGTGGCCTGCAACTACCTGGACCCCGGCGACCGGACCAGCGGCAACCAGATCTACGGCACGGTCGGCGTGGACACGGCACCGAAGGAGACGGACACATCGGCCGCCGGCTATCTGGCCGCGGACGTGTCCCGCAGCGACTTCGCCGCCGCGCTGACAACCCGGGTCACCGGAGTCGGTGACGCCGCCACGTCCGGCGTGGGCCAGGGCGCGGGCGGCCGGACCTGCACCGTCGTGCTCGCGGTGAAGGAAGCCGGCGATCAGGTTGCGCACGTGTCGGTCGCCATCGCGCAGGCGTCACCGGACCGGCAGAAGGTCGAGGATCTCGCACGCGAGATCCTCGACAAGCTCTGAACTTGTCTTTTTAGAGGAGCTAACAGAAAGCTTCGCGTTGGGCCTTGTCCCTTGCCGTCGTGGATCGTTGGTCTGGTCATGGGGCATGGGAAGGGTCCGCTGTGGTTGGTGTCGGACGATCTGTGGGGCCGGGTCGAGCCGCTGTTGCCGGTGCGTGAGCGCAGGTTGAGAAATGTGGGTCGCCTGCCGCTGGAGGACCGTCGGTGTTTGCAGGGGATCTTGTTCGTGCTGCACACCGGCATCCAATGGAAGTGGCTGCCGCAGGAGCTCGGCTTCGGCTCTGGCATGACGTGCTGGCGCCGGCTGCGGGACTGGAACGAGGCCGGTTTGTGGGACCGGCTCCACCAGGTGCCACTGACGGAGTTGCACCGGGCGGGCAAGCTTGACTGGTCACGGGCGGTGATCGACGGCTCGCACCACCAGGCGCGTCGGGGCGGCCCAAAACCGGGCCGAGTCCGGTCGACCGTGCCAGACCGGACTCGAAACACCGCGTGATCACCGACGCGCACGGCACCCCACTGGCCGTCACGCTCACCAGCGGTAACCGCCACGATGTCACCCAGCTGCTACCTCTCCTCGATGCGATACCGCATATCAAGGGCCGCACCGGCAGACCCCGCCACCGGCCGCGGCAGCTGTTCGCCGACCGCGGCTACGACTACGACAAGTACCGCCACCTGCTGTGGAAACGCGGGATCAAGCCCGTAATCGCACGACGCGGCGTGCCACACGGCTCCGGCCCGCTCGGACTCACACGTCGGCGAGCCGACGGTCGCCTGGGTGGTTTGCCCGGTTTCTGCGGCCCCTTTTCCTGCTCCGCGGCCTCTTCCAGTGCCGCCAGGACCTCCGGTTCCACCACCATCCCGGCCGCGTCGTGATGGGCGCGGGCCACCGTGGAGTCCATGCTGACAAGGGACATGTCGGCCTGGCCGCGCCGCGCGGCCTCGGCGATCATCCCCTCCATCAGCGCGGCGAACACGTCGAGGTCGCGCCACTGGGCAAAGCGGTCGTAGACCGTCTGCCAGGCCCCGAACTCCTCGGGCATCTCCCGCAATTGGCTGCCAGTGCGGAACCGCCAGATGACGTCCTGGAACTGTTCGCGCAGGCGCTGCTGGAAGGGGTCGTACCGTCCTATCGGCAGGAACGGCTCTATCAGTTCCCACTCACCATCGCTCAGTTCACGTCGCATCACCGCAGCGTTCTACCAGCTCGGCGTGCCCCTCGGGTCCGAAACAGACTGCACTGATCACGACTCCAGACAGACCCTAGATCCGTGCCCGAGGGCGGGCACGGCCGCTGGGGGGACTGCTGGACCCCCGCTCTGCGCCTACCGCTAGAGTGCGATGCTTGTTCGATTCGCCGCAGGGCGGAGGGGGAGGGGTTGTGAGCGCACAACTGAGAGACATCGCCGGGGAGTTGGCGGAGATTTTGTGGCGGGAACACACCGTGTACCGGGAGCGGTCCGGCGGTGTGGTCATCCGGGGTGAGCATGTACGGCGGTGGATCAGCCTCGCTCCGGCGGGCGGCCGGGACGAGGTCCTCGTACGCGCGGGGCGCATCCTGGACGGAGGCACCACCGCTCCGGCGCGTTCGGAGGCCGTGGTGCCCCTCTCCGCCGGTACAGGCGTGCTCGCCGCGACCTGCCGTCGCCTGCTCGCCGAGGCGGCGGCCGATGCGGCGCCGCTCGTGCCGGGACGGGCAGCGCCCGGGCGGTCCAATCAGCCCGGGAAGGCCGCGCGTCCCAAAGGCAGTGGGAAACAAACCAGTTTCGGTTCATGGGCGATCCTCGCCTGCATCGCCGGTGTGATCGCCCTGTACGTCTACAGCACCGCGATGCACGGCTAACTACTACAGGGACATATCAGCCTGGCCACACGGGAAGGGGCCAGGTCGTAGAGGCGACCAGGCGGCGGCCCTTGCACATCTCCGCAGGTCGCAACCAGATATGTCCCTGTAGTACTAGGCGTCAAGGACGTCGTGCAGCTCGCGCACCGCGCTCTCCTCGCGGTGCTGGGCGGGGATCGAGTAGTAGAGGTCCGGCGCGCGGTTGGTGCACGAGTCCGGTGCGCCGCCCAGATCCTCCAGCCCCAGGAGGCAGTGCGACGGAGGAGGAGCTGAAGCCGGTCGTTGCGGAGACCATCACCGAGTCCTGTTTCACGGAATGGGGACCTGCACGCGGATTTTACGCACGTCCAGTCGATAGATTTCGAGTTCTGAAACGCCGAATTCTGGGCCTGCCCCTCGGGGTGCTTGTGACTGAGCGTTTTACTTGGCCAGTGAGTGTTCTGCTTGGCCAGTTGAGCGCTACTGAACTTGCATGAGTGATGTCGGCTTGGTCGTGGTCAGCTGTCCATGGTCAGGCCGGCCGCGAGGCTGCCGTCGCTGCATACGGCACGGCAGCTAAGGATGAAGGCGTCGACGGCATCATCCAGTTGGGTGTGGGGCCGGGCGACACCGATCTGGCTGGGACTGACGCCCGTCACGGGCCGGTAGACGACGTCCGGGCGCTGGTAGAAGCGGGCGGTCGCCTCGGGGGTGAGGCTGATGCCCTGGCCGTGGGCGATCGCGTTGAGCCATTCATCGGGGTTGTGCGCGACCGCGCCGATTCGCACCGGGTGCCCCTCGCGCTCATCGGCCGCGAGCCAGTAGTCGCGCCATTCACCTGACTTGGCGGGGGTCGCCACGAACGGTTCGTCGTACAGATCCTGGAACGGGATCCGGTCCTCCCTTGCGAGGCGATGCCCCGCAGGCAGAGCGATCCAGCGTGGCTCGGTCAGCAGCACCTCGACGTCGAAGTCGCTCTGCGCGGGCACCGGCAGGCGCAGCAGGGCCACGTCGACCTCGCCGGTGGCTAGCCCTGCAGTGGGGTCGGTCCATTCGGTCTGCCGCATCTGGACCCGCCAGCCGGGCCGGCGCCGGGCGAAGTCGGCGATGATCAGCTGGGTGCGCTCATTGGCGGCGCTGGCCACGAAGCCGACCCGCAGCGTGCGCGCGGCCCGGGTCGTGGCGCCCCGGGTAACACGCAGCGCACGCTCCCACGCGGTCAGCACGGCGCCGGCGTGGGCGGCCAGAGCCTCGCCGGCCTCGGTGGGGGCCATCCCGGCACGGGAACGGACGAACAGGCCCACTCCCAGCTGGGCTTCCAGCTGCCGGATCTGCTTCGTCAGCGCGGGCTGCGAGATGTAGAGCCGCTCGGCGGCCCGCGTGAGGTTGCCTTCCTCGACCACCGCGGCGAAGTACCTCAGCAGACGGGTGTCGATATCCATGCCGCCAGGTTATGGAAGCAGGTATTGGACGACTACAGCAGCCCGGCGAGATCGTTGATCACGCGACCGGGACAGCCCGGTACTGAACCCGCCGGAGAGCATCCAGATGACGACGAGTGAAGCCGTGCCCGACCCGAAGATCGAGGCCATCAACCACTTCTTCTCTGCCTACGCCGCCAACGGCGTCAAAGCGATGAGCGTGGTCCTGGCTCCGGACATCGAATGGACCATCCCGGGCCACCACCCGCTGTCGGGTACCAAGCACGGACTCGACGAAGTGGTCAGCTTCTTCGATCAGCTCGGCAAGGCGGGCTTCCAGGCCGAGCCCGTATTCCTCGGCAGCAACGGCGAGTACGTCGTCGACATCCACCGAGGCTGGACGACCCAGGGCGTGGGCCAGGTCGACACGATGTGGGCACTGGTATGGCACTTCGACGACGACGGCCAGGTCAATCGAGTGGTCAACCTCAGCGGCGACCAACACCAGATGGACAACTACGTCTGGGCCAACTTCCCGCTGGCACCCCTTCCAGCCCGCCTCGCCCGATGGCAGAAGGAAACAGCATGAAGATCATTGTGATCGGAGCGACCGGCACCATCGGCCGTGCAGTCGCAGACGCGTTGGAGACCGAGCACGAGGTGATACGGGCTTCACGCAACAGCACCACACGGGTCGACCTCGAGACGCCAGCCTCCATCGACGCCCTTTTCGACACTGTCGGCACAGTGGACGCGGTCATCTGCTGCGCGGCCAGTGGTCAGCTGACCCCACTCGCCGCCCCTTCCGACGATGATTTCACTCTCGGTCTGAAAGGCAAGCTGCTGGGGCAGGTGATGCTGCTCCGCCGAGCTCTGGATCATGTGCGGGACGGCGGCTCCATCACACTCACCAGCGGCGTCTTTCAGGAGCCGACGCCGGGCAGCTCGTTCGGCGCTCTTGTCAATGCCGGCCTGGAAGCATTCGTCCAGGCTGCTGCCATCGAGATGCCCCGCAGACTAAGGGTGAACGTCGTCAGCCCAGGATGGGTGAAGGAGACGCTCGAAAAGCTCGGTATGGACAACGAGGGAGGCACGCCGGCGAGCGACGTCGCCGACGCCTACATCGGGGCCGTCACAGGAGAGATGCAGGGACAGATATTGACCCCTTCGCCCCGCTGACAGCTGGAGTGTCAGCAAACGAGCGGAAGTTGCTACCGAACCGGCTCGGTCGTGGTCAGCTGTCCGTGGTCAGTTAACCCCGATTGAGCCGGCGTACTGCCGCCAGCACGTGGGTCGAGTCGGTGCGGATCCGGCCACGGCGATTGACCAGGCCCGCAGCCGCAAGATGTTCGACCATCACAGCCAGCAGCCGGTCTGCACGGTCCTCTTCGGCCAGCCGGTCACGGAACTCGCTCAGCACCGAGAAGTCGAAGCCAGCGTCGTCCAGCTCCAGGCCCAGGGAGTACTTCCAGTCCAGACGGCACCGGACGGCCTCCGCCGCCTGCCGGTCGGATTCTCCGTGTATTGCAACACCGACACCAGTGCGAGCCGGGCCGTTGACAGACCCGGGCGCCCGTCCGCCGGATACCAGTCGGCGAAAATCCTCGTCCACGAACAGCTCGTCGAGCCGGTCACGCATCCACATCGCTGCCGTGCCACGCGGATTACTCGCCCGGGCCATCTTCACGGTCAATGGCGGAACCACTCGACCAGAACCACACCCCATCGACATTCCGGCCCCCTCCGACCGGCAGAGACTGCCCCGCTCAACAACGGCAGCACACCACCGCCAGAGCGAACAACCCCTCGGGGGCAGGCTTCACCCCACCGAGCGAAGCTCACCAACAGCATCCATTCCGTGAATGATTTGCTGGCTCTCGTCGGCAGGAGGCGCGCGCGTTACGTGAGCTGCGAGGACCACACGTCATCGGGGTCCGGTGAAGCCGGACTCAAGATCGCTCACGGAATGTGCCAGAACCGAAACTCGTGAACATTCCGTCCCGGCCTTGGGAGCCTCATGCCTCAAACCAGTGTCGAAGTGCTGTCCGTTCTCATGGACGAAGCCAGCAATCCAACCCACCACCCAGGGCACCCTCGTGCTGGAGCTGGAGCTATTCCTGGGTTCGCGGACCGACTTCGCGTACGACCGCGTACGTCGGGATCCCGCTCATGCGGGCTTGCCGAGCGCCATGGCCGTCACCACAGTGGCGGTTGGACGTCCGCTGTCCGAGCGCAGCTGTGCTGAGGCGTGGGCGGTTCTACAGACAGTGCCGTACGTGGTTGGCGTTCGGCGATGAGCATTTCTGCCAGCGCCTGTCTGAGGCGGCGTCCTCCCGTGATGTACGTGCGGGCACGCGCGAGTGTCTCGGCAGGCCATGGCATCAGGGGCATGAGGCGGTCGACGACAACGACGCCGGCCGTCGTGAACGGGGCGGCGAGCAGCCGGGACGGTTACGTCGCTGGGTCGGGTGGGCCGGAGCGGTTCCTCCCGGACACGCACCACCGTCCACTCGGGCCTGTGGTGTTCTAGGGCCTCTGCCTTGAGCCGGTCGCGCTCGGCTGAGTCACGGGGCCAGTATGAGCCGTCGAACTCCACCACGACCGTCCGGCCTTGTTCCGCTGGGAAGACCACGTCGAGCCGGAAACGGGCGTGCGGTGTCCGAAGAGGGTACTGCTGCTCGCCGCCCGTGAGGGCGTGCTGGCTCCGCGGACAACTCTTTCTCCTGCCTCGATACGCTCGTCCGCTTCCGGCAACGCGGGCACCCTTGCCTGCTCAGGAACACCTGAGCGGCCTGCGCCGACCGTGGGTCGTGGCCTGCAGGACAGCGCCACCAGACCGGGGCGTTGGATCCCGCTGTTATCTCGGCAGGAGTCAGTGCGCCGTTCAGCTCGGGGTGTCACAGGGCCGCGACCTCGGGCTTTCGCTCGCCAGATCCTGGTAGCGCACACGGCCGGAACAGGCGGGGCGCTTGGCCAGGCCGCGGACACGGTGGAACGCCTTGGCCCGGAACTCGTCGGCGCATGCCGCGCTCTCCCACCAGACCACACGATGTGAGCCCGCGGTGATGTGGGCAGCGCTCGGGATGTCGTTGCGTGTCGGATGCCATTCCGCTGCGAGATCCGGTCGGGCGTCCGGCAGAGCGGGGGCGCGCCGCTCTCCCGCACAGTGCGGACACCCCGACCCGGCGATCGCCCGGCGATCCAGGGCCGGTGCGTCGCCCTGGTCGACGACGTGGTCCGCTCCGGCGGCAGTCTGCTGACGGCGGCCCGCCGGCTGCGGATCGCCGGGGCCAAGGTCACCGACGCCCTGTGCGTCCTGGAGCGGCCGCTGGGCGGCCGACTACTTCCGTCCACGAAGGCGGGTGAAGAGGCGTGAAGCAGGCGGCGCTCTTCGAACTCGATGGCGTGCTCGCCGACAGCCACCACGCACCGCGGGCCGCCCTCGCCGGATTCGCGACCTTCCGCCTGGGGCGCCGCGTCACCGTCGCCGACCTGCTGCCCGACGCGGCGATCACCCCGCGCGACGAAGTCCTCGCCGGCCTCGGCGTGACCGGGCCGCTCGACGAGGAGGGCTGGGACGCGGCGACCGCGACGGCCACCCTCACCGCGCGGGGCTACCTCTTACGTCGTGCCGGTGCTGACCGAACTGCGGGCTGGGCCACTGGCATCGTCACCGCCCGCACCCCCCGCCGGGTGCCCTGGCTGCTTGGCGACGACGTCCGCGCACTGATGGACGTCATCGTCTGCAGCGACGACGCCCCGCTCAAGCTGTCGGGCGAGTCGGTTCTGCGGAGGTGAGCGTGAGCGCGTGGACGACGGCGCTCCGGCCGGGCCTTGCGCTCAGCCACAAGATCTCCGGCTGTAGCACCAGGGGCGTCACCTATGGAAACCAGACCTCGCAGATGCTGTCCTCGCCCACCTGGCTCCGATCGACAACGAACGCCGACTCGAAGCGCTCTTCATCCGCGTAGACGGACAGGGCGCCGCCGGTGAGCATGTGGAGGAAGCCGTCGTAGTCGAAGAACCCTTCACCACTGACGTCGTATCCCTCGCCCAGCCGGTCGGGGTCGATCCCCACAGCGGCCAGAATGGCACGCCGGTCGCCGGTAATCTCCAGCTCATCGAAGCCCTCAACCATCAGATCCGGGGTGCCGGGCACAGCAACAAGGATCTTCGTGAAGGAGGCGCCGAAGTCGCGTTCGCAGACAGCGACGATCCGGGCATCCGGATGCTTCTTCTTCTGCGCCTGGAACTCGTCCTCCAAAGCACTGGCCAGTACCCCGTCTTCGACAAGCGCCGGGTCGCTGATCTTCACCGTGGAGCTCCATATGGCCGCGCGTACGCCGTCCAGCTCGTCCCGGTCGGCGGGGCTTCCCGGATGCTCCAGCCGGGACGGAGCGTGCTCACGGCGGATCACCGAGACGGTTGACAGGGACAGCACTGCAGCCCTGGCCGCCCCCGGGTCGTGGGCAGTAGCGGACGGCCGCTCGTTGGGCTGGAGCGGGGCGGCGAAGGGGGGATGGACGATGACCAGCTGCGCGTGCCCGCTGTGACGGGGATTCACCTGTGTTCCGGGGGATACGGGACTCATACCGCCGAGCGTATGCCGCAGCCCATCACCAGGATGTAGCGGTCCTGCAGAGAAGGGGAGTTGACCCGGCTATCGAACCGTGTATCGACTACGGTCGGTACACTCATGTGCCTGGCGTGAGGTCTGCTCGTCGGTGCCGCATCGACCACGGGGCCCCTGGCGTCTACCTCTGATCTTGGCCAGTGCTCCGCCCGTCAGGGCGGGGGCGAAGGCCATCCTTGGCCCGGAGGCGCGGAGTGCCGGTCACCGGCACTACTGCCGGAGATCTTGTGACGGAGTCTGTGTGGTGTCGTTGACCGGGGATGATGCTGGAAGCCGCCACCCGGCACACCATCCCCACCAGCAATGCCCAACCGGGATACCCGGCGCCGGTGTGTTCCAGGTGGCCGGGTCGCCGAAGACGAACTCGCCACCGTGACGGGGCGGGCGGCCTCGGGTGCCTGGCTCACGGGGCGGGACCGCGCGGCGCGGGACGCGGTCCGAACGCATCCGGCCCAGCACCTGCACCGGCAGATCCTTCAGCAGGAAGGCCAGCCGCGGCACGTCGTATCCGGCGT